>NZ_JBFBEY010000010.1:0-215858 GCF_040683875.1 Arthrobacter sp. NPDC093128 | reverse complement strand
GCCGATCTGCTGTCCCGGGTCGCCCGGCGCTGGATCGAGGGGATCGACCAGGACGGGTCCGAACCGTCGGAGGAAGAACTCCGCCGCCGCCAGGGCGTGTTCCTCCGGCAGGCCCGCCGCGGCCTGCAGCACATCGAAATCTTCGCGACCCCGGACCAATGCGAACCCCTCCTGGCCGTGATGAACACCGCCACCAACCCCCACACCCAGGCAGGGGCGGTTGCTGACAGCGACGCAGACAACAGCGGAAACGGCGTCGGGGTCAGCTACGACGGGACCGGCGGCGGCCTACCTGATGCTGACCTGGACCGGCGGACCCGGCAGCAGCGGCTCCTCGACGGCTTGGTCGGCGCCTGCAAAACAGCCCTCACCACCGATGCGCTGCCCGCCGCGGGAGGGCTCCGGCCCCAGGTCATGGTTACCATCGACTACCGCCACCTGCTGGACCGCCTCAACACGGGCACCGGAAACTCAGGAACCGGCACTGGGAGCAGCACTGCCTCTGGCACAGAAACGGGCACGGGCTCGTTCACGTTCACCGGGCCGGTCAACGCTTCCATGGTCCGGAAGATCGCCTGCGATGCAGATATCATCCCGGTCCTGCTCGGCAGCCAGGGACGCGTCCTGGACATCGGCCGCACCACCAGGGTCTTCCCGCCCCACATCCGCAAAGCCATCACCGCCCGCGATCAGGGCTGCGCCTTCCCCGGCTGCACCATCCCGGCGCCCTGGTGCGAAGCGCACCACATCACCTACTGGTCGCATGGCGGGAGCACGAGCACGGACAACGGAACCCTGCTGTGCTCCCATCACCACCATTTGATCCATAAGGAGCAGTGGCAAATCCAGGTCAAAACCGGGGTCCCCTGGTTCATCCCGCCACCACACATCGACCCACGCCAAAAACCCCGGCAAAACACCTACTTCAAATGCTGAAAATTTCGGGCGCTGCTTTACAGACTGGCGCTGCTTTAGAGACTGGCGCTGCTCTAGAGACTGATGAGGGAGCTGGAAGCCAGAACTGTCGGGGTCTGCTTCCCATGCTCCTGGAAAGTGATCACTGCGGTCACCGAGAAGTCGCGGTGTTCGTTGTTCCCGCCGCAGTATGAGTAGCCGTCGATCGCGAAGTCCACCTGCGTGAGGCCCGCGGTAGCGGCGTATATGAGATCCGCCGTGAACGTGCCACTCCTGAGGTCATGCGCAGTCGAGACGCTGGCGGCGTCCATACCTATGGACGAAAATGTCAATGACAGGCCGCCGGTGACCGACGCCAGCCGGCGTCCCTGCAAAACCGATGCGACCGGCGCGACCGGACTCATGGTCAGTTGAACGCTCAGAGAACCGGAGAGTTCGCCGAGTCCCCGCATGCTGAGCGTGACGGGCACCTTGACCGCGGGCCGCAGGTGGCCAGCCTCATTGGGATGCGTGTTCGAAGGAATGGCTCGAATACCTGAAACCAGCGCGGCGGAAGCCGTCGTTGCGGAAGCCGTCGTTGCCGAGGCCGGCGTGCTCGAGTCCGGTGCGGTCGAGGCCGGTGCGGCGGTCATGACGGCCGGCATGGCCGGAACGGACCATGCGCCGCCCCACACCACCGTGCGGGTCGCTTCGGCAGGTTCCGTGGCGCGATATGCGAGCTCTGACATCTTCGTCCCCCCGTACATTCGGTTGGGGATCCGCGACGGACCGCCCAGCTGCTGTGGCCGGTTTTACCGGTGACTCCACTGTGCACACTGAGCCTCTAGGTTGCCTCAACCGAGCCGCAAGGTTCGGTCAATATCTGCTGATTCATCTGGGCGATTCGACCCCGGGCCCGGGGTGCCCTGCGTGTTAAGTTGAATATCCGGGATCGCACCGATCTGCCAGCAACTCCGGAAAGAGCCCTCGCCGTGGAATCGCCAATGCCCGTACGGATCCTGACAGTCTGCACGGGAAACATCTGCCGCTCCCCCGTGGCCGAACGCCTGCTGCAGGCCGGCCTGGACCAGGTCCTGCCCGGCGGCTTCGAGGTGCGCAGCGCCGGCACCCGCGCCATGGTGGGCAGCCCCATCCAGCCGCTCTCCGCGGACATCGTCCGGATGTACGGCGGCACGGACAAGGCGTTCGCCGCCCGGCAGCTGACCGCCAAGATCCTCCGCGACACGGACATCGTCCTGACCATGACGTCCAAGCACCGCGGCGAGGTGCTGCAGCTGGACGCCTCCCTGCTCAAGCGCACGTTCACCATCCGTGAATTCGCCCGCATGCTGGAGGCACTTGAGGAACGCGATGCGGCCGCTGAGTCCTCCGGCGCCGGCGCCGCCCCCGAAAAAGCGTCCGACGCCGGCACGCTCTGGCGCGGGCTGTCCGCCCGCCTCGCCTCCGTCCGGCACCTCGCCCTCGCGGCCGACAGCGCCGACAACGAAGTGATCGACCCCTACAAACGGGGCCCCGAGGTCTACCGCCAGATGGAAGACGAACTGGCCCCGGCCATCCTCACCATACTCCGCTACGCCCGGCTCAACACGCCCACATAACAGGACCTTCGGCGTCGTTCTTTTCGGTGTCCGCGGTGGTACCGTCCGGTTATGGACAACCAGTCTGATCCGGAAGGGGCGGCTGAGAACAAGCCGCCCCGGGGAAGTTCCGTATGGCTTCCCACCTGGCTGCGCCGGCAGCCCACCTGGCTCAAAGCGGTTCTGGCGATGGTCCTGGTGATCGCTTTGGGCAGCACCGCCTACGCATTTTCGCAGGTGGGACGCGGCGGAGCGCCCGCCCCCACCGCCAGCGGGGCTGCGACGGCGGAAGGCGCCACTGCGCCGCCGTCTACGGAGGCCCCGTCCGAAACGGCCGCAGCACCCGCCCCCGCTCCGACGCCGCCGCCGGCACCTGAACCGCCGCCCGTCGCCCTGAACATCCTGCTGATCGGCAGTGACAGCCGCGGGGACTTCCGGGCCGAGGAAGCCCAGGCCGCCGCCGGAAGTCCGGCCGACCAGCGCGCGGACGTGCTGATGCTGATCCACATCCCCGCCGACCGGCAGAAGGTCTACGGCATTTCCCTCATGCGCGACCTGTGGGTGAACATCCCCGGCTACGGCGACGCGAAGATCAACGCCGGGCTGGAGCTGGGCGGCACCCCGCTGATGGTCCGCACCGTGGAGACGCTGTTCAACACCCACATCGACCACGCCGTGATGGTGGACTTCAAGGGGCTGTGGGATGCCACCAACGCCCTGGGCGGCGTGGATGTGAACGTCACCGTTCCCTTCACCTCGGGCACCGACTCGGGCCACTACTTCCCGCCCGGCATTAACCACCTCGACGGCGGCCAGGCCCTGCAATTCGTGCGGGAGCGCTACGCCTTTGTGGACGGCGACTTCCAGCGGATCCGCAACCAGCAAACGTTCCTCAAGGCGTTCATCGGCAAGTTCATGAGCGAGGGTACGCTGGGCAATCCTGCGACGGCGATGCTGCTGGTCAACACCCTCCGTCCGTTTGTGCTGGTAGACCCGGGCCTCACTCCGGAGACGCTCGTGCGGCTGGCCTTCGGCCTGCGCGGGGTGGGGCCGGAAGACGCCACTTTCTTCAGGCTGCCCGACGGCGGTCTCGGCACCAGCACCACCGGGCAGTCGATCGTTTTCCAGAACCCCGCCGCGGTGGCCGCCGTGTCCGCGGCACTCGCAAACGGCAGCCTGGCGGACTATGTGGCGGCCAACGGATTAGAGGGCGGTAATTGAGCGTTCACAATCGGCCTCCACAGGCGTGCAGGGCGTAAACTAAGGGCCAACTGCAGGGGCTGGGGAGCTGATGGGGATGCACGCACACTGCGTGGTGATTGAGGAGGATCCGGACATCCGGAGCCTCCTTTCCCTTGCCCTGTCCCGGGCCGGCTTCAACGTGAAAACCGAGTCGACCGGAGCTGCCGGCATCAATGCCGTGGCTGAGGACAAGAACCTTGAGCTGGTCACGGTGGACGTGGCCCTGCACGACCTCGGGGGCACCGACCTGCTGCAGGCACTCCGCGGTGTTTCACGTGCACCGATCCTGGTGATCTCAGCCCGCGCCGAACCCGTGGACAGGCTCGCCGCCTTGGAATCGGGCGCGAGCGCGTACCTCACCAAACCCTTCCGGCTGCGCGACCTGCAGGATCTGGTCCACACCCTCGCCCCGGCGAACTAGCCGGGGCGCACCACGCCATAACCACCTGCAGGCGATTAGGTGCCTACACAGCTGGTCCGTGGTGCAAGGTGATGGAGTCCTGCCGGGCGGTCCACGCCGCGGCGAGCGCCGCCGTCGTGAGTGTTGCCGGTGGGGGTACCTGCCGGGTGAGTGTTGCCGGGCGCCCGCCGCTTAGGCGGCGAGGCTCATGGCCCGGCTCCTGACTCCGGTTGACGTCCCGGAGCCCAGTGACGCGGGAGCCAGGACGCTGATGTTGCATTCCGACTGGAGCGGGTCAATCGAGGCCGGTAGGTGGTGCGATTTCGAACATGCCTGCAGCTGCTCCATTGCAGCTGGTTCGACACGTGCGTGGCTGACATCCACAACGAGGTGGAGTCCTTCTTTCAGGTGGTTGGCGCGCTTTACGACTACGTACAGGGCCTGGAGGCTTTGGGCCGTCACATGCCCTTGGGCTGCTACTTCTGCTTCTCCACAATCGAGGTCGAGCCGGACTAAAACCTTGAGCTTGTCGTTCAAGTGAATCCCCTATTCATGCATGGCCGCGACGCTGCGACCGCATTCAGACTATGGGCCAGATGTGACGTACGCAACACTCGGCGTCACATCAGGACAGAGTGGCGTTACGAACGGCGCGGGTTGTTGAACCCTGCTGCGCGGTGGGGTAATGGGCCGCCGTATTCGCCGCCGGGGCGTGGGCTGGGGCAATTCACGTGAGCTAAGGGCCGGCGGCGCCTGGGGAAGCCTCGGTCTCAGAAGGCTTGTCACCACCGGCCCAGCTCAACGTGATCCGGAAATATTGTCCGGGCCAAGTATCGGTCTGGCGGGGCCTTCCCAGGGGGACCGGGATGTCCGTCGACCGACTCCTAAAGACTATTTACAGCCGCCATTCCGATCTTGAGTGACGGCTACTTGTCTTTAAGTTGCAGAAGTGACGCTGTGTGCAGGGCGCTACGCACGGCGAAAGCGGACCACTCTATCCCCCTGTAGCGAACGCGGGTGCCCGCAGCGGAATAGCTTTATATATTGAGTCAATGACCGAGACTTCAGTGCAGCACCCAGCCGACAACACCCCAGCGGCCGCCGCCCCCGTAGCCCGGAAGGTCCCCACGGAACGGATCCACCACGGCGACACGTTCGTGGACAACTACGAATGGCTGCGCGCCAAGGACTCCGCGGAAGTGGTGGAGCACCTCAAGGCCGAGAACGCCTACCAGGAGACCGTCACCGCCCACCAGGAACCGCTCCGCGAAGCGATCTTCCAGGAAATCAAGGGACGCACGCAGGAGACAGACTTGTCCGTTCCGAACCGCAAGGACGGTTGGTGGTACTACACCCGCTCCGTCGAAGGCAAGGAATACGGCATCCAGTGCCGGGTCAAGGCGCAGGACACCGGAGACCCGGTGGCCGACTGGACACCGCCGGCGGTGGAGGCCGGCGTCGAACTTTCCGGTGAAGAAGTCCTGCTGGACTGCAACGTGGAGGCCGAAGGCAAGCCGTTCTTCGCAGTGGGCGGGACCGCCGTGACCGTGGACGGCAACCTTTACGCCTACGCCGTGGACAACGCGGGCGACGAACGCTTCACGCTGCGCTTCAAGGACCTGCGCACCGGGGAGATGCTGCCGGACGTCATCGAGAACATCTTCTACGGGGTCTCCTTCTCCCCCGACGGCACCCGCCTGTTTTACACCGTGGTGGACGACGCCTGGCGCCCCTACCAGGTGAAGTCCCACGTGCTGGGCACGCCGGTCACCGACGATGAGGTGATTTACCAGGAGGACGACGTCGCCATGTGGCTCGGCTTCGACCTCTCCTCGGACCGGCGCCACCTGGTGCTGAGCATCGGCTGCTCGGAGTACAGCGAAACGCGGCTGCTCCGCTTTGATGATTACGACGCCGGACTCGCCACCGTGATCTCCCGCGACGAACATGTCCTGTACGAGGCCGAGCCGTTCCTCCTGGATGGCGCTGAAAAGATCCTCGTGACGCACAACCGGGACGCCATCAACTCCATGGTCTCGCTGGTGGACCCGGCCGAGCTCACCAAGCCGCTGGCCGAGCAGGAGTGGACCACCGTCGTCGGGCATTCCGACCAGGTGCGCGTCAACGGCGCGGGGGTCACCTCCACGCACGTGATTGTGTCCGTCCGCAAGGACACCATTGAGCGCGTCCAAGTGCTGGCGCTGGCCGGCCTGGGCACGCCCGCGCAGGGCGATCCGGTGGAGCCCGCGTTCGACGAGGAGCTGTACACGGCCGGTGTGGCGGGCTCCGACTACGAGGCGCCCGTGATCCGGATGGGCTACACGTCCTACTTCACGCCGTCGCGCGTGTACGACTTTGTGCTGCCCACGCCTGCTTTGCCGGCCGGCGAACTGCTGCTCCGCAAGGAGAGTCCGGTGCTGGGCGGCTATTCCTCCGCCGACTACGTGGCGACCCGTGAATGGGCGACGGCGGCCGACGGCACCCGCGTTCCTCTTTCGGTGCTGCGGCACGCCTCGGTGGCCCGGGATTCCTCCGCGGCGGGCCTGGTGTACGGGTACGGCTCCTACGAGCTGAGCATGGACCCGGGCTTCGGTATCCCGCGGCTGTCGCTGCTGGACCGCGGCATCGTGTTCGTGATCGCACACATCCGCGGCGGCGGCGAGCTGGGCCGGCACTGGTACGAGGACGGCAAGAAGCTCCACAAGAAGAACACCTTCACGGACTTCGTCGCCGCCACGGACTGGCTGGCTGACTCAGGGTGGGTTGCACCGACGCGGATCGCGGCCATGGGCGGATCCGCCGGCGGGCTGCTGATGGGCGCCGTGGCCAACCTGGCACCGGAGAAGTACGCCGCCATCGTGGCCGCCGTGCCGTTCGTGGACGCGCTGACCACCATCCTGGATCCGGAGCTGCCGCTGTCCGCCCTCGAATGGGAGGAATGGGGCAACCCGATCACGGACCCCGAGGTGTACGCGTACATGAAGTCCTACACGCCGTACGAAAATGTTGGCGCCCTGCCGTACCCGAAGATCGCCGCGGTGACCTCGTTCAACGACACGCGCGTGCTATACGTAGAGCCGGCCAAGTGGGTGCAGGCCCTGCGGTCTGTTTCCACCGGGGCTGAGCCGATCGTGATGAAGATCGAGATGGACGGTGGCCATGGCGGAGCGTCCGGCCGGTACGTCCAGTGGCGCGAGCGGGCCTGGGACTACGCCTTCGTGGCCGACTCCGTAGGTGCCGTGGAACTGCTGCCGGGGGCCGGGCTGAAGTAGGTTCTTTCCCCCATCGATTGCTCCGTAGCCGCCCTTTTGGACTCCCAGAAGGGCGGTTACGGAGCAATGGATGGGATTTTCGGGGCCATCACCCCGGTCACCGCGACCGGGCGGTCCATTCGTCGCGGAGCATGGCGTAGATAACTTCCGTGGCCCATTCGCCCTTGTACCGCCATTTGTCCACGTGTTTGGCCTCGAGGCGCATGCCCAGCCGTTCACAGATGGCGGCCGACGCGGTGTTGAGCGCATCCAGCTTGGCGTCGATCCGGTGGAAGTCCAGGCCCTCGAACCCAAGCCTCAGCACGGCCTCGGCAGCCTCGGTGGCGTAGCCGTGGCCCCGCGCACCGGGAGCCAGGCTCCAGCCCACCTCGCCCTGGCCATGACCGGGAAGCCACTTGAGCACCACTTCGCCGATCAGGCCGGG
Organism: Arthrobacter sp. NPDC093128; assembly: GCF_040683875.1. Taxonomy (NCBI): domain Bacteria; kingdom Bacillati; phylum Actinomycetota; class Actinomycetes; order Micrococcales; family Micrococcaceae; genus Arthrobacter; species Arthrobacter sp. NPDC093128. The sequence goes on along the minus strand of NZ_JBFBEY010000010.1, from coordinate 208,028 downwards.
CGAGTCCGCAGCCTCAATGGCCAGCGCCACCCAGTCGCCCTCCTTGTCGAACACAAAGTTGGCGTAGTGGCCCACGCGTTCCATGCACTGCGTATAGGTCTTGGCCGCGCCGGGCAGGAACCGCGCGGTGCCGGGCAGCGAGTGGTACGCATGGAAGGCATCGAGGTCGGCGGCCTCGAAGCGGCGCAGGACCAGGCGTTCGGTGCGGATGGGGAGTCTGATATCCGGCATGGTTCGAGCGTACCGTCTCCCATGGTCCTCCCATTTGGGGCGGCGCCTGGCACCACGATTTGCCGATAGTGGCCGCTATTCCAGGTTCATAGCGACCACTATTGGCAAACGGGCGGCCGTAGCCAGCGAAATTACGAAGCAGCCGGTGAACCGACGACGGCGGCAGTCGCCTCCGCGAGACGGCCTTGTGCATTACTTCTTCACAACGTGGAATCCATTGACGGGCTTAAGGAGCGCCATCATGACGGCCGTCGCTTCCATTGCACTGAACACCGGCAGCAGGACAACCTGGACTGCGGTCCACGCGCTTCGAGCAAGCCAACCCGTTATCCCGTGCTCGTCGAGGTTCGCCTTCAACCCCGTGAGATACAGGGTCACAAAAGAAGCGAAGGAGAAGTTGGCCAAGGCCCGCACCCAAGGCTGAATCTCGAAGCCATAGAAGAAGTGACAGATAGTGTACAAAACGGCGAACGGAGCGAGCGTCCAGAGCATAGTGTTGGCGCCGATGGCCACGCGCCACCTCAGCTTCACGGGGGCGTGGACCGCAACCTTCATCAGGCCCTGGTACCAGCGCCGCCGCTGCCTGAGAAAGTCACCTACGCTTTGTGTCGACTGCTCTTCAAGGTACCCGTCAACCCACCGCGCCCGCCCGCCTGCTTCCATGAGTTTGAGGGCCCAGAAGGCATCCTCGGTGATGGACCCGTGGGGTCCGAAATCGAAGCCGATGGCCTTCTCCACGTCGTTGCGGACCACGATGTAGCTGCCGTGCAGGCCAAAGACCGTCCGGCCCAGCTTGTGCTGGAAGTGGAAGCGGGCAAAGTCGTCGCCGGTGCGCACATTGTCCGCCAGGGTCAGGAACGGGTGCTTCTTCCAGTCCCGGTGGTAGAGGAGGGCTCCCTGGCCCGCGCGCAGCCGGCCGCTTTCCTCTTCTTCCCGGATCATCTGGGCTATGCCCTTTATGCCGGAGGACGTGGGTTGCGTTTCCTCGTCGAGGTGAACCAGCCACGCGTCCTCCGGAATGTGGGAACTTTCGAGGGCGAACTGCAGTGCGCGGGCTTTATAAAGGGAAGTATTTGGCGTTGCGTAATTGCGGGGGATGACCAGGTACCTGATGGTGTCGCCCTGGGGAAGATCACCGACTCCGGGGTCATCCTCGATGACGATTTCAACGAGGTAGCGGAAGAGCGGGGTTCTTTCCATTTCGGTAGCGCACCTCCGGATGGTGCTGGCCACCGCCTCCCGGTTTGTGCCGCGGGTGACTATGCGGAACACCACCAGCTGACTGATTGGTGCCACCGCGTCCAGGTGGGCCGGGTGCCGGAACGACAGAGCCCCCAACAGTCCCAGCAACCCGGGGATGACGGCGCCGAGCCACACAACACTGGCGGATCCCCACAGACTGTCTGCGAAGGACACAGGTTTCACCGCCACCGGCCACAGGAAATCCTGGAGCAAATAGAGGCCAACGATCGCCAGCGTCATGCACAGGACAATCCTGGTGCGGTGCCCCGTTACGAATCCCAGGCTCCAGTCGCGGACAGGCTCAAGGACCTTCCCCGGACGGTCAAAATGAAATCTCGTTCGGAATCCAGACCCTACTGCGATCCGCGGGGCCGAAATCCCCTCTTCGAGTGTTGACATAGCTCTTCCTTCAGATGGCTGGTTTTGGTCCGGCGCGGCGCCGGCGGAGTTCTGGTGTTGTGCCCCTGCCAGCCCGATTTTGGGCAGGACAAATCAGCGCGGCGTGATGCCGGGACCTGGCCGCATCAGGCAGGGGGTAATCAGGAGCGGTGCGTTTTAGGCTTTGAAGGCGTCTAGCCGCGGAGTAGCGGCACGGCCGTCCACTGTGCGCGGTGCCTGTGGAGGCTTAGCCAGTGCTGTGCCCACGTTGAAGTGCGCCAGCCTCCCGGATGCCTGCCCGGCGGTGCGAGGGGCAATGACATCTTGATACGCAAAGAGTTAGACACGGTGAGACCCCCTTAGGTTCCGCGTCGCTGACCAAAATTGACGGTTAAGAAACGACGGCGGGCCCCCTCAGTTGGGACCGCCGTCGCGTGAACGAAACCGCTTGCTTAGAGGGTAGGGACAGCGGCGGGGCAGGGTCCACCGTGAGCGCTACCCGACATTTTTGGCAGAGACACTGGAAACCCGGGCGGGACTACTCGCTTAAATGGGGCGGACTACCTGTTTCAGCCGCTATGAAGCAGCCGGTGAACCGACGACGGCGGCAGTCGCCTCCGCGATCGCACGCTCCTCGTCCGTGGGCACCACCAGGACGGGGATGAGTGACTCCGCGGTGGAAATCACGCGAGGTTCCTTGGACCGCTCACTGTTCAGCCCGGCGTCGAGCTCTATGCCCAGCGCACCCAGCTTCTCCCCCACCAAAGCGCGGAACTGGTGCGAGTTCTCACCGATGCCCGCGGTGAACACGAGGGCCTTGGCCCCGCCCACGGCCACGTGGTAGCCGCCGATGTACTTGGCCAGCCGGTAGGACGCGACGGCGAGCGCAGTGGCAGCGCGGGCGTCGCCGGCTTCGGAGGCCTCCACCACGGTGCGCATGTCATTGTTTCCCGCGAGCCCCTTGAGCCCGGATTCACGGTTGAGCAGGGAATCGATGTCCTCCGTGGACCAGCCGGCCCGGCCGAGGAACACGAGGATGGACGGGTCCAGGTCGCCCGATCGGGTGCCCATCACCAGGCCCTCCAGCGGGGTGAAGCCCATGGACGTGTCCACCGATTTTCCGCCGCGGATGGCCGTGACCGAGGCGCCGTTCCCCAGGTGGGCGATCACGCCGTCGAACTCTTCCACCGGCAGATCCAGCAGCGCCGCCGCCTGGTTGGCCACGTACTCGTGCGAGGTGCCGTGGAAGCCGTAGCGGCGGATCCCGTGGTTGGTGTACAGCGAGTCCGGCACCGCGTAGCGCCAGGCGTGCTCGGGCAGGGTCCGGTGGAAGGCGGTGTCGAACACGGCAACCTGCGGCATGTCCGGCCACTTCCTGGCGATGGCGCGGATGCCCAGCACGTTGGCGGGGTTGTGCAGCGGCGCCAGCGGGTTGAGCCGCTCGATGGCGCGGGTGATCTCGTTATCGATCAGCACGGGCTCGCCGAACCGCTCGCCGCCGTGCACCACGCGGTGGCCGACGGCGTCCAGCTTCCGGTCGCCCAGCACCTCGTGGATGGCGGCATCCACCTGCTCCAGGGCCTCCGCGTGGTCACGCGGGCCCTCGATCTCGCCGTCGCCTTCGCCGCCGTTGCCCATGCCGATCTTCTCGATCAGCCCCTCGGTGAGGACGCTGTGGGATTCCACATCGCGCACCTGGTATTTGAGCGAGGACGAACCGGAGTTGATGACGAGGACGAGCACTGGGCCTCCTAAGCCTTGGCTGCTGCGGTGGTCGGTGGAAGTTCGATCGTAGCGTGGACGGCCACCGGGATCTGCGGGGTTGCTGTAACGTCTCTGGGGGCCGGGCCCTTCGCGTTGTGCTCCCAGGCGGGACACGGCTTTCTCCCGCTGCAGGCGGAGGCTGGCCAACCCCAACCCTTAAGGACACATGACTACGACCAAACCAGCCGACATTGCAGGCCACGGTCTGCCTCCTGCAGAAACCCCAACCGCCGGTACGGCGGGGATGCCGTTGGGAGCCAGGCGCCTTGCCCTCATCGGGGGCCTCTGCATTCCGGTGGGTTTGGTCGCCGGTCCGTATCTGTTCGGTCTTCAGGCCGTGGCAGTGGCCGGGGCGGTGGCGGTGGCCATCGCGTTGTCCTACAGGCTCGGCGAGCGCTGGTTCTCGCCGTGGTCGTGGCTGACCGCAGTTGCCGGCGCCCTCTGGATCGCCTCAACGCTCGGATACTGGGCGACGATCGTGACGGCTGCCCAAGCGTCGGCTGCCCTGTCTACCTGGTCCGCTGTGCTGTTCAATGTCGGTGTCGGGGCGGTGGTGCTTATGGCCGCCGGTGCCCTCGCTGGAGCGGTCGCACGGTACCGCTCCGGACGGCGGACCAGCGCCCCGTCGGCCTGAAGCCGGCGAACCCGGACCCCGTCTCTTACGGGCGGCCTCTGCCGCGGCGGCTGAGACCGGCAGCCATCCGCACTGGCCGCCCGAAACGTAACTTTTCGGCACGCCTAAATTAACGCTATCCTCGTCCTAACAGGACCCCGATGACGAGGAACAACGATGACCACCACAACTCTTCCGGCCCGCCCCGCCACGAACGGGCGTTGGTCGCGGCTGCTGCTGATGGGGCCGGCCTTTGTCGCCGCCATTGCGTATGTGGATCCGGGAAATGTCGCGGCGAATCTCACGGCCGGCGCGAACTACGGCTATCTGCTGGTCTGGGTGCTGGTGGCCGCGAATGCCATGGCGGTCCTGGTGCAGTACCAGTCGGCCAAGCTTGGTCTGGCGACGGGGCTCAGCCTCCCGGAAATTCTTGGCAAACGCCTTGGCACCCGCCGGCGGCGGCTGTACTGGGTCCAGGCTGAAGTGGTGGCCGGGGCCACGGACATGGCAGAAGTCATCGGCGGTGCCGTTGCCCTGAACCTGCTCTTCGGGCTTCCCTTGCTGGCCGGCGGCCTCATCATCGGGCTCGCGTCCATGCTGCTGCTGGCACTGCAGTCCGCCCGCGGCCAGAGATCCTTCGAATACGCGATCCTGATCCTGCTCGGGATTATCGCTGTCGGGTTCGTGTCCGGGCTTTTCGTCAATCCCCCGGACGCCGGCGGCGCGCTGTCAGGTCTTGTGCCCCGTTTCGAGGGGACGGACACGGTCCTGCTCGCGGCCAGCATGCTCGGCGCGACGGTGATGCCGCACGCGATCTACCTGCACTCTGCCCTGGCCCGGGACAGGCACGGTTTCTCCGAGGACCCTGCCGTAAGGACCCGGTTGATCCGTGCCACGCGCTTCGATGTGGCCGGAGCCCTGATGCTGGCCGGTGTCGTGAACATCGCCATGCTCCTGCTGGCCGCGTCCAGCCTGCGGGGCATCGAGGGAACGGACACCATTGCCGGAGCCCACGCCGCCGTGACGTCAGCCCTTGGCCCCGTGATCGGCGTGGTGTTTGCGATCGGGCTGTTGGCTTCAGGTCTGGCCTCCACCTCGGTGGGCTGTTACGCGGGGGCGACGATCATGGGCGGCCTGCTCAAGATCCGGGTGCCGCTGCTGACCCGGCGGGTGATTACGCTGATACCGGCCCTGGTCATTCTCGGCGCAGGCATTGAGCCGACCCTCGCCCTGGTGCTGAGTCAGGTTCTGCTCAGCTTCGGGATACCGTTCGCCCTGATTCCGCTGATCCGGCTGACCGGAAATCGGGACGTCATGGGAATCCACAAAGACTCCACGGCGCTGAAGATCGCCGGCTGGACCAGCGCAACGTTGATCGTTGGCCTGAACTGCGTCCTGATCGTGCTGACGATTAGTGGGCAGTCCTAACAAGGCGCCGCCCGCACCTTATCGCCCGGGCATTGCCGTTGGGCGGGCTCGGACTATTTTGCGGCGTCATCAAGCAACTGCCGGAATTGTTCCTCCGAGTCCAGTGTCAGTTTTTCGCCGTTAAGGAAGAACGTGGGAGTGCCGGTGACACCCAAGGCGGTACCGTCGGCAACGTCTTTGCGGATCCGGTCCTTGGTTGCCTCATCGGCGACGGCGGCATCGTATTTGCCCAGGTCCAGACCGAGCTCTTGGGCGAAGGTGCGGAACAGGGCCGCCTGGGAATCCTGCTTTTCGCCCCACTGCGGCTGGGTTTCGAACATCTTGGTGTACATCCGTTCGTATTTTCCCTGCTGGGCGGCGGCCTCGACGGCGAGGGCGGCAGTGCCGGAGTTCCGGTGCCCGGGTAGGGGAAAGTAGCGGTTCACGAAGGTGACCCGGTCACCGTAGTCCTTCTTCAGTTCCTCCACCAGCGGCACCGCCACGCGGCAGGACTCACACTCAAAGTCCAGGAATTCAACGAGCTGCGCCTTTTCGGTGGCCGGGTTCGTGACCCGGTGGCTGTCCTCCCTGACGAGCTCTGCATTGACCGCAGGCTGCACGGCCTCCGGGGTCGGTTTGGTGGCCGTGAATACCGCGTACCAGATCAGGCCGCCGACGACGACAACTGCCATCAGGATCCATAGGACCAAGCGGACTTTCCGGGCGGGGTCGGTGGTGTTCGCGGGCGTGGATGGTGCTGGTGTCATTAGTGGGGCATGCTTTCCTGGTCGCGGTGGGCGGCAGGTTCTATCTGGAAAGTGGAGTGTTCGACGCTGACATCGAAGTGTTCCGCGACGCAGTGCTGCAGGTCCGCCAGGATGGTCGCGGCGTGGCCGTCCCTCATGCACGGGTCCTGGACGGTGACGTGGGCGGAGAGCACCGGTGTTCCGGAGGCGACGAGGGAGGCGTGCAGGTCGTGCACGTCGATGACGTGCGGCAGGGCCAGGATGTGTTCGCGGACCTTGCCCAGGTCCAGGCCGCGGGGCACGCTTTCCATTAGCACGTCGGTGGTGTCCCGGAGCAGCTTCAGGGTGCGGGGAATGATCAGCGTGCCGATCAGCAGGGACACGACGGCATCGGCCCGCGTCCAGCCGGTGAGCGCGATGACGACCGCCGCGACGATGACGGCGACCGACCCAAGGGCGTCGTTGAGGACCTCGAGGAAGGCTGCCTTCATATTGAAGTTGTGGTTCCGGCCCGAGGCCAGCACGATCAGGCCGATGGCGTTGCCGGCCAGGCCGATGATGCCGAACCACAGCATGGTGGACCCGCCGACTTCCGGGGGGTCGAAGAGCCGCCGGATGCCTTCGACGATGACGAATCCGCCCACGCCCAGCAGCAGGGCCGCCTGCCCGGCGGCGGCGATGATTTCGGCGCGCTTGTACCCCCACGTCCGCTTCAAGGTGGCAGGCTTCAAAGCCAGCGATGCCGCGATCAGTGCGATGAGCAGCCCGGCCGAGTCGGTGAACATGTGCCCTGCGTCCGCCAGCAGCGCCAGGCTTCCGGTCAGGACGGAGCCGATGATTTCGGCGACCATCACCGCGAAGGTGATGCCGAAGACGATGACCAGTTTGCCGCGCTGACTGGCGGCACCGGCGGCACCGTGTGAGTGGTCGTGCCCGCTGCCCATGGGTCAGACCTTCCTGTGGGTGTTCAGTGTCAGGGCCTGCGGCCGCTCCCCGGATTCACACCCGGCACAGCAGCCGTCCGTGTCGGCGCCGGGGGCCGTGTCGGCGGCGGGGGCAGTGCCTGCGCTATTGGCAGTGCCGGCGGTGTTGGGGACCGTGCAGCAGACATCGCCGCGCCAGGCGTTGATGCCTTCCCGGATGGCGATCGCCGCGATCACCAGTGCGGCGCCGGCATCCGCCCACCACCATCCCAGCGTGCTATTCAGGACAAGCCCCGCCAGCAGCACTGCGGAGAGATATGTGCACAGCAATGTCTGCTTTGAGTCCGCGACCGCCGTCTTGGAGCCAAGTTCCCGGCCCGCGCGGCGCTGCGCCCAGGACAGGACCGGCATGACGGCAAGGCTCAGGGCCGCAATCACCATCCCGGGCGTGGAGTGCTGGGCCTCTCCTCCTCCGGTGAGGGACCTGACCGCGTCGACGGTGACGAACGCCGCGAGGGCGAAGAAGGACACCGCGATGATCCGCAGCGTCAGATGCTCACGCCGTTCCGGGTCCGTTGCGGAAAACTGCCAGGACAACGCCAGCGCGGACGCGACCTCGATGACCGAATCCAGTCCGAAGCCGATCAGGGCGGAGGAGTCCGCGACGCCGCCGGCCCAGAGGGCCACCACCGCCTCGACGAGGTTATAGGTGATGGTCGCGGCAGCGAACAGCCGGATCCTGAGGCTCAGTACCGCACGGCGTTCCGGGCTCGGCTTGTGAACCAGGGCCGTCATGCGAAGCACTCCCCGTCCGGGGCGCAGCAGGACGGATCCACCGCGAGGACGACACCGATCAGGTCCCTGATCGCGTGGCCCAGCCGGGCGTCCGCGAGTTCATACCGACTACGGCGGCCGTCCGGGACAGCGACCACGAGCCCGCAGCCGCGCAGGCACGTCAGGTGATTGGACATGCTCTGCCGGGACACGCCCAGGGAGTCGGCCAGATCCGAAGGATAGGACGGGGCGTCTGAGAGGGCCAGGAGGATCCGGGCGCGCGTAGGGTCCGAGACAGCGTAGCCGAACCGGGCCAGCACGGGGGCCTTGGTGAGCGTTTCCATTCCACCAAAGTACATCTGTCGATGTACTCACACAAACCTGTATTACCGAACGGGGCATATCTCAGGCTGTCTGCCCCAGACGATGGTGGGAAACCCACGCCGTTGCGAAAGGTCCGGCGGGAGCCTAGAGTCGGCGGACCAGTTGGACAACGCACGGAGGACTTTGCCATGACTGATAGCACTTCCCGAGCGGACAGCAACGAGCCGGGCACCGGGGCCAAGAAGCCGGATCCCACCGGCGTCGAGGGTGCCAACCCCGCCCTGGACGACACCGGTAACGTCAAGGCAGCCGAGGTGGGCGAGGCCCCGGAGCCGCCCGAGAATCCGGAAGAGCTGGACCTCACGCCGGAGGGCCTGGCCGACGAGCCGGCCAAGCAGGAAGACCCCGACAGCCCGGCGGAGCCCGAAAACAGCTAGCCGGGCATCTGGCCGACGCCGGCGCCCGTACCGGCGCCGGTCGCCGGAAACCCCGGGGCTACGCGTGTGCGGCCGCGGGTTCCGGCGCCGCGGCGGGCTCCACGGACTGCGCCTGCACGGCGGTGATGGCCACCGTGTTCACAATGTCCTCCACGGTGCAGCCACGGGACAGGTCGTTCACGGGCTTGCGGAGCCCCTGCAGGACAGGCCCGACGGCGACCGCTCCCGAGGATTGCTGCACCGCCTTGTAGGTGTTATTGCCCGTGTTGAGGTCCGGGAAGATGAACACCGTGGCCTGTCCGGCGACGGACGAGCCCGGCATCTTGGACTGGGCGATGGCGGCGTCCACGGCGGCGTCGTACTGGATGGGACCCTCGACGGCGAGGTCGGGGCGGCGGGCCTTCACCACTTCGGTGGCCTGCCGGACTTTGTCCACGGCCTCGCCGGTCCCGGACCCGCCGGTGGAGTAGGACAGCATGGCCACCCGCGGGTCAACGCCGAACTGCGTGGCGGTCTCGGCCGAGGCCAGGGCAATGTCCGCCAGCTGCTCGGCGTTCGGGTCCGGGTTGACCGCGCAGTCGCCGTACACCAGCACCCGGTCCGGCATCAGCATCAGGAACACTGAGGAAACGATCTTCACGCCGTCGCGGGTCTTCACGAACTCCAGTGCAGGGCGGATGGTGTGGGCGGTGGTGTGCGCGGCACCGGACACCATGCCGTCCACCACGCCCAGCTGCACCATCATGGTGCCGAAGTAGCTGCCGTCCAGCATGACCTCCAGGGCCCGGGCAAGGTCCACGCCCTTGTGCGAGCGAAGCTCCGCGTATTTCTCGGCAAACTGCTGGCGCAGCTCCGACGTGGCCGGGTCCACGATGTTCATGCCGGAAAGGTCGATCCCCTGGGTGGAGGCCAGCTCACGGACATCCGACTCGTTGCCCAGGATGGTGAGGTCGCAGACGTCCCGCCGGTGCAGGATTTCCGCGGCGCGCAGGATCCGCACGTCGTTCCCCTCGGGCAGCACGATGTGGCGGCGCTGCAGCCTGGCCCGCTCAATCAGATCGTGCAGGAACCGCAGCGGCGTCATCCGCTCCAGCCGCGGCAGGTGCAGGCGCTCCACCAGCTCGGCCTCGTCCACGCGCTTAGCCCACAGCCCGACGGCGGAAGCCACCTTGCGGCGGTGCCCGGACCAGATTTCGCTGCGGACCTCGGACACGCGCTTGGCCGTGGTGTAGGTATCGTCCGGGGCCGCGAACACGGGGAACGGCGCCTGCGCCAGCAGCGAGTAGATGTTGGGGTCCGGGGCCAGGCCGCCGGTGAGGATCAGCGCAGACGGAACCGGGAACTCCGGCGAGAACGACGACGCCAGGCACGCGACCATCACGTCCGCACGGTCACCCGGGACGATCACCAGCGCGCCGTCGTCGAGCACGTGCAGGAAGTTGGCCACACTCATGGCCGCCACCTTGATGGAGTGGACGTCGCGTTCCATGTCCGGCCGGCCGGCCACCTGGCGGATCCCCAGGGCCGTGGCCACCTCGCCCGTGGTGGGCCGGGCAATGTCCTCCAGCTCCGGGAAGACGTACACCGGCCGGCCCGAGGCACCGGGCTTCACGGCGGCGACGATCCCGTCCACGTCCTCCGGGTCGGCGCGGTTCACCATGATGGCCAGCAGGCTGCAGCGTTCCGCCGCCAGCTCCTTGCGGGCAACCTCGACGGCGTCAGCCGCCTCGGCGACGGTAAGCCCCTTCGCGCCCACCACCGCCACAATCGGGGCGGCCAGATTGTTCGCGAGGCGCGCGTTGAGGTCGAATTCGACGGCGGCGTCCTGGCCGGTGAGGTCCGTTCCCTCCACGATCACCACATCGCAGTGGCGTGACATTTCGGCAAAGATCTCCACGCAGCGGGCGTCGATCTCCGCCCGGTTTCCTTCGGCCAGCAGGCCGCGGACCTCGGTAAACGTCAGGCCGCCGCGGCAGCGGTCGTCGTCAAGGTCGAACCGGGCCTTCATCAGGGCCACCATGGGGTCCGCCGCGGCGTCGTTGCCGTGGACCACCGGTTTGAAGAAGCCGATGCGGTCCGCGTGCCGGTGCAGCGTGTCCGCCAGACCCAGCGCTATGAGCGACTTCCCGGATCCCGGTGTGGTCGCGCTGACGTATATCCCCTTGGCCATGATCCGCCCTTAGGTTGTGACGTGGTGGTGCTCCGTCCCTCCATACTTTCATCTGTTGGCGGCGGGGGCGATCCGGCCCGCTTTCTCGGAGGCTTGGCGGTATCGGCGCAGCGTGCTGCTCAGCACTGCCAAACCGTAGACTATTGCGGATGGTGTTGCGACGGCCGCCAGGGCGACGCCAATCGGCGACACCTGCCCGTCATGTGCCAACAGAAGTCCGGTGGGACCTTGCAATGCCGTTGTAGCGCAACCAATCCACGTCACCAGCGCTGCGGGCAGTGCGCGGGATGCCGAACCCCGAGCCAGGAGCGGAGCAAGGAACCCTCCCGCCGCGGCGAGCGCGGTGACGATAAGGACCGTTCGCTGCGCGACCGAGCTCATTGCGGCCGGCCCGGTAGTTCCCGGTCCGAAAACGCCCCAGTAGGCCATCGCCGCAGCAAACCAAAGCATTCCAATTCCGCAGAAGACCGTCACCACGGCGTGCGCAGGAGGTCGCGGCCCTGTAGCGATGAGGTCGCCCCAGCGGTCGTCTGCGTACAGGGCCAGCAATATCGCCAGTACGACGGCCATTAGGCCAAAACCGCCGTAAATGATCGCAAACATCCAGCCCTCGAGGTTTCCTTCACCTCCGGACGTCACGCTGCCTTCGATTGCCAACTGAAGCGCACTACCCAGGGGAACGCCGATGAGGATGGGTGCGAGCAAGCCAGTGGCAGCACCGGCGACGACGATGACGGACCACGCGGGCAGGCGCCGTCCCCACGGTTGAATCAGCGCCAGGGCCAGCACCACAGCGGACAGGTCCAAGCCGGTTGTGAGGATGTTTCCGATGACGAAGCGTGGCGTATCCATCTCGCCCACGCCGGTGCCCGGCCGCATGCCCACCTGAGAGCCGGCCAGCCACGCAATCTTCACCACAGCATAAGGAGCGACCGAGGCTACTACGCCCCAGAAGGCCACGATCCGCCAGCTTTGTTTTGACAGCACCATTTCTTCCCCCCAAAGGTTAGAGACAGTTCTCTAGATGCTGGTCTCCAAGATGCCATAGAATGACGGAAATGCCAACGCCCACTTCATATACCCGAGAGCAAATCCTCGATGCGGCCATGCACGCCGTGCACGAGCACTGGCGCTCAGCGACGGTCGCTCACGTCACTGCCAGGCTCGGTGCTCCGTCCGGTTCCATCTATCACCGCTTCCGCTCCCGGGAGGCGCTCTTCGCCTCGGCCTGGATTCGCTCCATTAGGCGTTTCCACCGGGAATTGGAGCGCGTTAGTGCCGGCGATCCGGTCGAAGCAATCGTAGAGACTGCCCTGCTCATCCCGCGCTTCTGCCGCGAGAACCCCTTGGACGCCCGGATGATGACCGCGTATCGGTACAACGACCTCATGCAGGACCCCCCGCCCGGCTTGCTGGTGGACTTGGAGAACCTCAACGCCCCTGTCGGCGAAACCCTGAATCGGCTTACCCTTGCGCGCTACGGCCGGGCGACGCCGCGCGGGCTCAGCATCGTTGCTCTCGCCTGCCGCGAGGCACCCATCGGCCTGATCCGCCCGATGATTGGGGAAGCGATCCCACTGTGGATCGACGATGCCGTCCGTGCTGCGAGCACCGGGATCGCACGCCTGCCGGACGAGCCGTAGTCCAGCGGGATGATCCGCCCTTAGGGTGCGACGCGGCGGTGGTTCATTCCGCTAATCAGCCCCGGAACCAGCCCCGGAGTAGGCCCGAAATCAACGACGGCTCTTGACAGCATGCGCCAAAATGGGATTACCTAATGAACATTCGGTAAATAAAGCTGGAGGCAATGACGCATGGCTGAACTAACCATTCCCGGGGCAACCCACCAGATCCTGAAAGACGACTATGCCTCCGAATGGATGGGTATCGAAGTCCTCAAGCTCGACGACGGCCACGCCACCATCCGCATGACGCTCCGGCAGGAAATGCTCAACGGCTTCGGCATGGCCCACGGCGGAATGATCTTCGCCTTCGGCGATACCGCCTTCGCCCTCGCCTGCAACCCCGCCAGCCCGCCACCCGGCGCAGCAGGGACCGAGACCGACACCATCACCGTGGCAGCCGGCGTCGACATCAACTTCCTCAAGCCGGCCTTCCGGGGCCAGGTGATCACCGCCGTCGCGAACCGCCGCGCCCATTCGGGCCGCAGCGGCCTGTACGACATCCAGATCTACGCCGCAGACCCGCACAGCGCCGCAGGCACCAACACCGCCGACAATGCAGGCACCACCACAGGCGGCTCCCCCGCGGACGCTGCCGATTCCCCGGGCGAGCTCATCGCCGAGTTCCGCGGCCGCAGCCGCACCATCTCCAAGAAATAGAAACAGGGAACCCAGATGACCCTCCACGCCACCGAACCAGCCTCCGCCACCGGCGCCGTACTGGACCCCGAAGAAACCATGTCCCGCGACGAACTGGAGACCCTGCAGCTCAGCCGGCTCCAGCACACCGTCGCCTACGCCTACGACCGCGTCCCGCTCTACAAGCGCAAGTTCGACGAAGCCGGCGTGCACCCCACGGACCTCCGCGAACTGGCGGACCTGGGCAACTTCCCGTTCACCACCAAGGACGACCTGCGCCAGGAATACCCGTTCGGGATGTTCGCGGTGCCGCAGAACGAGGTGGCCCGGATCCACGCCAGCTCCGGCACCACCGGACGCCCCACCGTGGTGGGCTACACCAAGAAGGACCTGGCCGACTGGGCCAAGCTCGTGGCCCGCTGCTTCCGTGCCTCCGGCGTCCGGCCCGGCATGAAGGTCCACAACGCCTACGGCTACGGCCTCTTCACCGGCGGCCTGGGTGCCCACGCCGGCGCCGAAGCGCTGGGCTGCACCGTGATCCCCATGTCCGGCGGACAGACCGAACGCCAGATCCAGATGATCCAGGACTTCGAACCGGACGTCATCCTGGCCACTCCCACGTATCTGCTCACCATCGCCGACGCGATGGCCCACAAGGGCATCGACCCCACGTCCACATCGCTCAAGTACGCCGTGCTCGGGGCCGAACCGTGGACCCAGGAAATGCGCCACGAGCTCGAAGTGACCATGAACATCAAGGCCTGCGACATCTACGGCCTGTCCGAGGTCATGGGGCCGGGCGTGGCCGGCGAAGCCGTGGAGACCCAGGACGGCAGCCACATCTGGGAGGATCACTTCCGCCCGGAGATCATCGACGCCTTCAACCCGGCGCCCGGCAAGGAGAACGTCCTGGGCGACGGCGAGCACGGCGAACTGGTGTTCACCTCGCTCACCAAGGAGGCGCTGCCGATCATCCGCTACCGCACCAAGGACCTCACCCGGCTGCTCCCGGGCACCGCGCGTCCGGCGCACCGCCGGATGGGCCGCATCACCGGCCGCAGCGACGACATGATCATCCTCCGCGGCGTGAACCTCTTCCCGTCCCAGATCGAGGAAATCGCCCTGCGCATCCCCGAGCTCAGCCCGCACTTCCAGCTGGTGCTCACCAGGCCCGAAGGCCAGCGCATGGACCAGCTAACGGTCAAAATCGAATGCCGCGAGAACGTCACCTCCGCGGACAGCACGACGGCGGCACGCACCCTGCGCGAACAGATCAAGATCCACGTGGGTTCTTCGTGCACGGTGGAGATCGTGGAGCCTGGTTCGCTCGAGCGCTCCAGCGGCAAGCTGCGCCGGATCTACGACATGCGCCCCAAGGGCTAGCGCGAACAGACACTTTACGGCCCTGGGCCCTGGCGTTTAACCCACGACACGGGGATGGTCCCCGGCTACGGCAGCCGGGGACCATCTTTTCGGGAGGCATTCAGTGCACTGCTGCCAATGCGCGACAGCGCTGTGACGTGCCGATGGCTAACCGTCTACCGGGCAACCCAATGTGCCTGATCCCGTCCCGGTCTGTGAAGTCCCGGACTTTGAAGCTGTTCCATTGTTTGGACCGGTCCCCGCACCGGTAAGTTCCTAATACAAAGTTTCTAGCACCGGAGAATCCCCCAGGCAAGGGGTTTTTGCGGGCGCCCACCGCCGGTTACGCCGGTTGACCGAACGTTCATGAGAAAATAGCCGGTATGTCCACAACTGATGCACCCACCAAGCGCGGCCGCCCGGGATACGACCAGCAGTCGGTGCTGCAAATCGCCGTCGAGGTCTTCAACCGCCACGGCTACGACGCCACGTCCATGGGCATTCTTGCCGAAAACCTGGGCATCTCCAAGTCGGCCATCTACCACCACGTGCCGTCCAAGGGGGACCTCCTCAAGCTCGCCCTTGACCATGCCCTGGGCGGCCTCGAGGCGATCCTGGACCAGCCGAAGGCCCAGACCGGAAGCGCCGACGCACGGCTCGAATTCGTCCTCCGCCAGACCATCTCCGTACTGGTGGAACGCCTGCCGTTCGTCACCCTGCTGCTGCGCCTGCGCGGCAACACGGACATTGAGCGCAACGCGATGGAACGCCGGCGCACCTTCGACCACACGGTGGCGGCACTGATCTCCGCCGCCCGCGATGAAGGCTCCCTCCGCGAGGACATCGACCCCCGCACGGTCACCCGACTGCTGTTCGGCACCATCAACTCAATCGTGGAATGGTACAAGCCCGGCGGCACGCTGTCGCCGGAGAAACTGGCCGACGACGTCATTACAATGGCATTCAAGGGGCTCAGCGCGCCACGCTGACGGTGTTCTCCCCCACGTCCTCCCCGCGGCTGCGAGGGAAGTCATTGACGGCGGGAATGGCGGCGATCACCCTGTAGTCATGGCCACGAAGTTATCCGAAGTCATCTTCGGCACGTTCCCCCAGTTGCGTTACCAGCCCACCGCCAAACGGGTCCGTGCCATGGTGGGCGGGAACGCCGTCGTCGACACTTTATATGCACTCCTGGTGTGGGAGCCCAAGCGCGTCACCCCCATCTATGCCGTCCCCGAAGTGGATCTGCGGGCCGAACTCGAGCCGCCGCGGCAGGAGCCGGGCGAGGTCACGGAACACGGTTTCAAGCTCGGCTCGGACGGACCCCCGGCGCTGGATCCGCGCACCGGTTTCGGCCGGCACACGGCGCCCGGTGAGGAGTTCGACGTCGTGACCTCCGGGGCGAGGCTGCCCCGGGCGGCCTTCCGGCCGGAGGACCCCGACCTCGCCGGCTATGTGGTGCTGGATTTCAAGGCGTTCGACTGGCTGGAGGACGATGAGGAAATCATCGGCCATCCCCGTGATCCGTTCCATCGGGTGGATATCCGGGCGTCGTCGCTCACCGTTGAAGTCAGGCTCGACGACGTCACGCTGGCCACCACGAACGGCGCCCAGCTGCTCTACGAAACCATGCTGCCGGTGCGCTACTACATCCCTCCGGCGGACGTCCGGCTGGACCTCATGGAGGCCAGCCCCAAAAAGACGGTGTGCCCGTACAAGGGAACGGCGAGCTACTGGACCTACCCGCAGTCCGAAAACGGTCGGAACATCGCGTGGATGTACGACCCGCGGTTCCGCGACGCCGCGCAGATCCATGGGCTGGTGAGCTTCTTCAACGAGCGGGCGGACATCACGGTGGACGGCGTCAGGCAGGAGCGGCCGGTCACGCCGTGGTCCACGCCGCCGCCGGAATCGCCGTGAGGCCGGGTGATCCTTGGTCGCCCTGACGCGGGGGTCACCTTGGCGCGGGCAAAAGATAAGGCGTCCCGCTGAGCCGGAACGCCCGTCTTCTTCGCCGCCGGCCTGGTCACCGGCAGGGCCACAGCCGCTAGAGCTGGTACTCGGCCTGCTGGATGCCGAGGGTTTCGTGAACGCAGAGAACGTTGTTCTCGGTGTCCATGAACCATGCGCATTTTTCTGAATCGGTAGTACAAATGTGGTGTTCGCCAGTCTTCAGATCAGGGCGATCGTAATCCTGGAACCGGACGCCGCGGGCTTCCATTTCATCAACGGTCCGCTCGATGTCCCTGACCTCAAAGCTCAGCGTGGTGTGCTCTGAGTGCCTGCCGTCCTTTACGGGCATCAGCTGCAGCATGGGGCCGTCGCCGCTGCCAAACAATTCGCTTCCGTCATCTGCCACGCCGCGATGAGGCAGTCCGAGTGTTTCCGCGTAAAAACGACGGGCGCGCTCTTTGTCATCCACGGGCAGGACGGTTGTGGCTGTGTTCAATACTAGGGTCATTTCGCCACCTCCTACGCTGAAAATTTTACGCCGGGGCAGGGCGGAAAGATCTTACGAAAAGAGGCATCGACAGGCTCAACCACCGACCCGGTGATCGAGCCTGTCGAGATCCGCGGGCTAAGGTGGGGGCATGGACACCGCTCTGGACACGATCCTCGCCCGGCCGGTTTGCGCCTTGGTCTACGACGCCCTGCTGGCGCTGCTTCACGGCATCGGGTCCTTCGAAGTTGAGCCGAAAAAGACGTCCCTGCACATCACCCACGGACGGGCCTTCCTCGGCGTCCATCCGCGCAGCAACGGCCTGCTGATCAACGTTGTCACAGCAGAGCCGATTGAAGACCCCCGGATCCGCCGCAGCGAACGGGTCTCAGCCAACCGTGTGCACAACGAACTGCTGGTCACCACAGCGGCCGGCGTCGACGCGCAGTTGCAGGCCTGGATCGGGCAGGCCTACGACCTCACAAAGTAGCGACCCACCCCCAGACGCTCTCTCACTTCCTGCACCTTAAACCCCAACGCTCTCTCACCGGGGTGAGAGAGCGTCGGGAAAAAACCCACCGGAAGTGAGAGAGCGTCGGGGTGGGGGGCTACTTTTCGACCCGCTACTTTTCCACGAGGGTGAGGACGTCGTAGGTGGCCACGATTTCGTCGTTCTGGTTGGTCAGGACGGCGTCCCAGGCCACCTCGCCGTACTCGTCGGTCTCGCGCGGGGTGATTTTCTTCGCCGTCAGGGTGACACGGATGGAGTCCCCTGCGGCCACCGGAGTGATGAAGCGCAGGCTCTCCAGGCCGTAGTTGGCCAGGACGGGGCCCGGAGCCGGCTCGACGAACAGCCCTGCACCCCAGGCCAGCAGCAGGTAGCCATGCGCCACGATGCCCGGGAAGAACGGGTTGGCTTCGGCGGCCGCCTGGTTGGTGTGCGCGTAGAAGGTGTCGCCCGTGGAGTTGGCGAACGCCGTGATGTCCTCCAGGGTGACCTGGCGCAGCTCGGACCGGACAGCGTCCCCGATGTGCAGGGTGGCCAGCGGCTTCCGGAACGGGTGGGTGCCTTCGGTCTCAACAGTGAAGTTGCGGTCCGCGCCCGTGTGCCAGACGCCGGTGACGGCGGTGAGCATGTTGGGCGAGCCCTGGATGGCGGTGCGCTGCATGTGGTGCATCACCGAGCGGATGCCGCCCAGTTCCTCGCCGCCGCCGGCACGTCCCGGCCCGCCGTGGACCAGGTGCGGGACCGGTGAACCGTGGCCGGTGGAGCTGCGGGCGTCCTCGCGGTTGAGCATCAGCACGCGGCCGTGGTGCGCGGCGATCCCGGTGACCAGTTCCCGGGCCACGGCGGGATCGTTGGTGCATACCGAGGCCACCAGGGAGCCGCCACCGCGGGCGGCGAGGCGGACGGCGTCGGCCAGGTCCGTGTAGCCGATCACCGAGGAAACCGGCCCAAAGGCCTCCAGCGAGTGGACTGCCTCGGCCTCGGCGTCGGCCCAACTGAGCAGCACCGGGGACATAAAGGCACCGCTTTCGACGACGCCGACTCCCCCGTCCGCTTTGGTCACCTTGGGCGAATCGAGCGTGCCGTACGCGAGCTCGCCGCCGGCGTCGAGCATGGCCTGCACGGCGGCGCGGACATCGGCCAGCTGCTCGAGGGAGGCCAGGGCACCCATGGTGACGCCCTCGGCACGGGGATCGCCCACCACCACGCGTTCCTCAATGCGGGCACCCACGGCGGCAACGACGTCGGACACCAGCTCCCGGGGCACGATGGTGCGCCGGATGGAGGTGCACTTCTGGCCGGCCTTGACGGTCATTTCGGTGACCACGGACTTGATGAAGGCGTCGAACTCCGGTGTGCCCTTGACCGCGTCCGGGCCGAGGATGGCGGCGTTGAGCGAGTCCGTCTCCGAGGTGAAGCGGACGCCGCCCTGCACAACGTTCGGGTGCGACTTCAGCGCGTTGGCCGTCGACGCGGAGCCGGTGAAGGCCACCAGGTCGCGGTAGTCGAGGTGGTCCAGGATGGTGCGGGCTGAGCCGGAGATGAGCTGCAGGGAGCCCTTCGGCAGGATGTTGGACTCGATCATGGCCTTGACCACGGCGGCCGCCACGTAGCCGGTGGGGGTAGCAGGCTTGACGATGGTGGGAACGCCGGCGATGAACGCGGGCGCAAACTTCTCCAGCATGCCCCACACCGGGAAGTTGAAGGCGTTGATCTGCACGGCCACACCGGGGATGCGCGTGTAGATGTGCTCACCGGCGAAGGAGCCGTCGCGGGACAGCACCTCCATGGGACCGTCCACCACCACCTGGGAGTTGGGCAGCTCGCGCCGTCCCTTGGAGCCGAACGTGAAGAGCACGCCGATGCCGCCGTCGATGTCCACCAGCGAGTCGATCTTGGTGGCGCCGGTCTGCGCGGACAGCTCGTAGAAGTGGTCGCGGCGCGCGTTCAGGTACTGCGCCAGTTCCTTCAGCTTGAGGGCGCGCTGGTGGAAGGTCAGCGTGCCGAGTTCCGTCTGGCCGGTGGTGCGACCGTAATCCACGACGTCGGCAAGGTCCAGTCCCTCGGTGCTCACCTTCGCGAGGAGTTCTCCTGTGCTGGCGTCCAGGACCGGAACAGCGGAAGCCGCGGCTCCGGCGTCGGGCGTCCACCAGGAGTCCCGGACGAAACTGGGGACTGTCTCAACAGTGTCCAGTGAGGATTTCGGAGCAGTTGCTGTGGTGGTCATCGTTGACGGGTCCTTCCAACGGGGGGCAAGATCTTCACGGCCAGAGCATTACTGACCGTCCGTTCGGTAATATGTCTACAGTACATGAATGTGCCTTGCTGCACACTAGAGGAAGACCAAGGAAAGATAGGTGGCCATGCAGCCCGAAACAGGCAGCCCCGAACTGTGGAAAATCACGCTGGGCGAACTCGACGAGAAGATGGGCGTGAAAATCGTCGAGGAATCGGTGGAGCGCGTCGTCGCCACGATGCCTGTGGAAGGCAACCGGCAGTCGTTCGGGCTGCTCCACGGCGGTGCGTCACTGGCCGTGGGCGAGGCCGTGGGGTCCTGGGCTGCCGTGATCCACGCCAGCACCCTGGGCAAGACCGCGGTGGGTGTGGACGTGTCCGCCACCCACCACAAGTCGGCGCGTGAAGGCCGGATCACCATTACGGCCACGCCCATCCACCTGGGCGGAACACTGACAACGCACGAGGTCCTGCTGACCAACGACGCCGGCCAGCGCCTGTGTACCCTGCGGATCACCAACCTGCTTTTGGACAGGAAGAACTGACGCGACGCGGGTCGGGACTTATGGTCGAGTGCCGGTCCGTGGAGGGGGTTGATTCTGTCTCCGGTTACGAAGCTGTCATAGTCGGTAGCGCCATCCACAACCAGGCGTGGCTGCCTCCGGCCGCGCTGTTCTTCACCCGCCTTGCACCCGAGCTGGCTAACGACCCGTCTGGGCCTTCAACGTAGGGATGGCCGACGCCTTGACGGATCCAATTACAGCCCAACTCGCTAAACCCGCTTCCACGTCTTCAGGCAGCATCACGCCATAGCTTCCCGCCCTCACGGCCTGGCAGGACCGGCTGCTACCCTTTTTGCATGCGCCCGGCGACACACCGGCTCGCCGCGGTCGACGAGGCGAACTTGGTGCTTGACCACGCCGGTCAGGTCAACGTGTTCCTCGTCGCCGGTCTGCTGACGGCGGGCGGCTTCGTCGGTCCCGATGGCATGCCTGACCTGAGCGCCCTGCGCGCCTGCCTTCGCGAGCGGATCGCGACGCTGCCACAGCTCCGGAAGATAGCTGTCGCCACGGGCCGCCGGCACCGCTGGGTCGAGGCGGCGCCCGACCTCGAGCACCACATCCGGCTCATCGAGGCCGTCGATGGGCTCGCTGGCTTCGAGCAGACGTGCGGGGAACTGATGAGTGCGACGCTGGGACTGGATCGTCCATACTGGGAGATTCTGGTGGTGCCGGGTGCGACCGTGGGTGGGATCGGAGTGGTGCTGCGCATCCACCATGCTGTCGCCGACGGGATGGCGGCGTCAGCGATCGTACAACAGCTCTTCGACCCCGTGGAATCGCGGGGGACGTCGGTGCACGCGCCTAGTGTCCTGGTGCCGGGGCAGGCACCGCGACGCGACCTACGGCATATCCTCGGGCGGTTCGGCTTCGGTCTGCGCCGCATGCGGATGACCCTGAGCGGTCGCGAGGTCGGTCCCACGGTGCTGCTCGGTGAGCGTAGTCCGCATCGCGGGGTTGTGTTCCTGGACGCCGACCTCGCTGCGCTCGAGACGCATGTTCGGCCGGTCGGTGCCACCGTCAATGATGCCCTGCTCGCCGCAGTGGCGTTGGGCTACCGGGCGGTGCTGTCCGCCGCCGGGGAGCGGATCCCTGCCCGGCTACCGGTCTCAGTGCCGGTCGCGCTGCAGCGCCGCGGGACAGCGGGAAACCAAGTCGGGGTCATGCTCGTGCGGCTGCCGCTCGGCGACGTCGAACCCGATGAACTCGTCCGGCTCATCACGGAACAGACCCGGCAGGAGAAGGCGCGGGCGAGGGAGCAGGGAACGCTCGAGTTCATGCGCGGCCCGATCGGCGCACGCATCATGGACCGCGTGGCTCGAAGGCAGCATCTCGTCGCAGGGTTCGTCACCAACGTGCCAGGCCCGGCTGGCACCTTTCGCCTCGCGGGTGCCCCGGTCGTCGCGATCTGGCCGGTTGCCGTGCTCGCTGCCAACGTCCGGCTCGGCGTCGCGGCTGTCTCCTACGCCGGCAGGCTCCACTGCGGCGTCCATTTCGACGCGGAAAACGTGCCCGGAGCAACCTTCGCGCGCGCTATGGGCGAGGGACTGGCGCGGCTGGGCGCGTGAACCCCAAAAAAACTTCATGACTTTGCATCCAAAGAGGGCCTCCGGCCGGTAGTAAGGGCGTAAGCACAAACACAGCCCGTCACCGGGCATCCCTCTGAGGAGTTTGAAATGCGCAAAACAACCTACGCCGCCGGAGCACTATCGCTCCTGGCTGCACTGACCTTCGCGACCCCGGCCCAGGCCGGTGGCTGGCACCACGACGATGCCCCCGCGAAGCTCTCGGTCCTGCACGGCGTGCCCGGCCTGACCGTTGACGTGTGGGTGGACGGCAACCTCACCCTGGATGATTTCACTCCTGGCACCCTGGCCGGTCCGCTGGAGCTCGCGGCCGGGGACTACGAAATCGCCATCACCGCCGCGGACGCCACCAGCGCCGACAATCCAGTCATCGGGCCGGTGGACGTTGAACTCGACGGCGGTGGAGACTACACCGCGGTGGCCCATCTCGACGCCGACGGCGCCCCGACGGCCACGCTCTTCGCCAACGACACGACGGCCCCGCGCAACGACAGCAAAGGCAAGCTGACGGTCCGGCACGTAGCCGCGGCCCCCGCCGTCGACGTCCTGGCCGGCGGAACGGCCGTGATCGAGGGACTCAGCAATCCGGACGAGGCGACCCTTCAGCTGGAGGCCGGGACCGTCTCGGCGTCCGTTGCTGCCGCCGGAACCACAGCTCCGGTGATCGGGCCGGCTGACGTTACCGTCGAGGCCGGCAAGAACACGATTGTCTACGCCTGGGGAAGCCTGGCCGACGGCACGCTGGCTGTGGCTGTCCAGGTTGTTGACTCCTCCGGGCGGTGGTGCGGACGCCACTGACGCCGCAACCGAGAACGTCGTGCGCCATCACTGAATACCGCTCCCGGCGGGGCCGCCTGACAGGTGGCCCCGCCGTCGTGCACCCGCCCCTGTGTCAGAGTGCCCCGCCCGCAGCTTCCGGCGTTGCGGAGTCGTGGCTGTCGCCGCCATGGCCGCCGCCGCCGTGATGGTGACCGCCGTGACCTCCTCCATGACCGCCGCCCCCGCCGCCGCCGGAGTCGCCCACCCTTTCGCGGGCAAGGAACATTTCGACGTCGAAGAGGTTGTCCGCGCGGCGCGCCACATTCAGGAGCGTGGACATGGATGCCACCTCTTCCACCTGCTCCTTGAGGAACCAGAGCATGAACTGCTCACCGAGGGGGTCGTTTTCCGCCCGCGCCGTCGCGAACAGCTCCTTGATGCAGTCCGTGACTTCGACCTCCTGGGCCAAAGCCAGGACCAGGGGTTCCTCCGCCGACGTGAAGTCGTTCCGGACCGGCTCGATTCCGGGGATCGTGATCCTGATGCCCCGGTCCAGGATGTACCGCACCATCATCATGGCGTGGTTCCGTTCCTCCAGCGACTGCCGGTAGAAGTGCTTGGCCAGCCGGGGCAAATCCTGTCCGTCGAACCAGGCGGCTATGGCGATGTACTGCTGCGATGCTGCGAATTCGTTGCCCACCTGTTTGGCGAGCAGATCATTGAATGTGGTGCTCATGGGGCACTCCTCGAGTCGGGGTTCAAGGCTGAGGACCTGCGGCACAAAGGCTCGTCGGGGCCCGGGGTTGCCGGAGGGCCTGAAATGAGCTTGCTCCGGTGCGGCGCCGGCGGTCAAGACCCTCCCGGTACCTGTCCATGGGTGTGCCCATGGCCGCACCCATCGCCGCATCTATGGCGGACCGTCAGGCGGCACGGCATAATGTGGTTCCACAGGTCTCACTGCCGCTCGAAGGAGCCATCGATGACGCCTGCCGGCCCGCATGATTGGGACGCTGCTCTCGATCATGCGTTCGCGGCCGGCCAGGAAGCTGCACTCGCCGAGGCCTACAGGCGGCTGAGCCCGCTGGTGTACACCCTGGCGCTGCGATCGATGGGGGAAGGCGCGGCAGCCGACGACGTCACCCAGGAAGTGTTTATCCGGGCCTGGAAATCACGCGCAAGCTACCGGCCCGAGGCCGCCCGCCTGCCGGCCTGGCTGGTGGGGATCACCCGCAACGCCATTGCCGATGCGCTGTCCGCCCGCATACGCCGGCAGGAGCTGGAGCACGCGGCCGGCCAGTTCGCAGGTGACAGCCTCGCCGCAGCTCCGCCGGCAGCTGACGTGGAAGCCGTGGCCGACCGCATAACCTTGGAGGAAGAGCTGGAGCGGTTGGGCGATCCACAGAAGGCGATCATGAAGCTGGCGTTCTACGAGGACCTCACGCACGATGAGATCTCGTCGCGCCTGCAACTGCCGCTCGGTACCGTCAAGAGCCATATCCGGCGGAGCCTCTCCCGGATGCGGACCCGCCTGGAGGTGGGCCATGAAGCATCTTGACGACGAGCAGCTGAGCCTGATGGCCCTTGGCGAACCAGCCCTGACGCCGGCCGAGGCTGACCACCTGGCGTTCTGCAGTGACTGTGCCCGCACTCTCGCTGCCCTGGAACGCACCGTCCATGCCGCCACGATCGATCCCGCCGAAGTGGAACTGGCGACGCCCGGCCCGCACAACTGGACAGCCATCCACCAGGCGTTGGGTCTCTCCCCCGACCAGGCGCAGGACCCGTTGGGCCGGCAGTCGTCGTGGGGCAGTTCAACGACGACGGCGGCGGGCTCCGCGCCTGAGGCAACGACGGCGGCGGGCTCCGCGACTGAGTCACCGGAGCCGGCGGCGACGCCACCGGCGCCTTTCCGCAAACGCGTCCGCGAACAGCGCCCCGGTTCAACGGCCCGCCGGTGGGTGGCGATGGCCGCGGCGGCCGGAATCGTGCTCGGCGCCGCCGCGGTGTGGGCAGCCTACAGCTTCCTCGGGAAGGGCCCGGAAGCGATGCCCTCACCCACGCCGACCGCATCCCAAGCCGTGGTCATTGCGCAAGCACCGCTGCAGCCGTTGGAGTCCTACACAGCCAACGGCAAGGCCCTGGTGGAGAAGCTTCCCGACGGATCCCGTCAGCTGGTGGTCCAGCTGTCCGACGGCCAGGTCAGCGGCTTCCGCGAAGTCTGGGTGATCTCGCCGGACCTGAGCAAACTCGTGAGCCTTGGCGTGTTGGACGGCGAACCCGGCGTTTTCGCCATCCCCGAAGGACTCGATCTGGCTGAGTACCCCATCGTGGACGTCTCCAACGAGCCGTTCGACGGCAACCCCGGGCACTCCTCGGACAGCATCGCCCGCGGCGAGCTGGCCGCTGAAAACTGAAATACGAAGGGATCCATCATGCTCTCAGACACCTCTGCTCCTGTGATCAAGGCAACGCTGCCTGTTGTAGGCGAGCACATCGAGGAGATTGCCAAACGTTTCTACCAGCACATGTTCGAGGCGCGTCCGGACCTCCTGGACGGCCTCTTCAACAGGGGTAACCAGGCGGACGGCCGGCAGCAGCAGGCATTGGCGGGTTCCATCGCCGCATTCGCCGGATTCCTCGTGGACAAACCCGATCAGCTGCCGGACCATCTGCTCTCCCGGATAGCCCACAAGCACGTCTCACTCGGGCTGAGCCCGGACCAGTATCAGGTTGTCCACGACCATCTGATGTGGTCCATTGTGGATGTGCTCGGAGACGCCGTCACACCCGACGTCGCAGCGGCCTGGGACGAGGTCTACTGGCTCATGGCCAACATGCTCATCAACAAGGAGCGGGGACTCTACAACGCCGTGCACCTCTCGCCCGAGACGATCTGGCGGACCTGGCGCGTTGCCCGGCGGATCCAGGAAACCGACGACGTGGTCACGTTCATCGTGGAACGGACCGACGAGCGCGACGTCAAACCGTCCCTGCCCGGCCAATACGTCACCATCAAGATGGCCATGCATGACGGCGTGCACCAGCCCCGGCAATACAGCCTCACCAGGGCCGACGACGGGCACCACCGGCAGTTCGCGGTGAAGCGGGTTCATGGACTCCCGACACCCGACGGCGAGATGTCCAACTTCCTCCACGACGAGGTCCACGAGGGCGACGAGGTGGTGCTTTCGGTACCCTTCGGTGACGTGGTCCTGGAATACACGGACAGGCCTGTGGTGCTGGCCAGCGCGGGCATCGGCATCACGCCCATGGCCGGAATGCTTTCCCATCTGGTGAAGTCCGGTTCCCGACGCCAGGTCATGCTCCTCCACGCAGATGACACGGCCGAATCCTTCCCGCTGCGGGCCCAGGTGACCGAGGATCTGGCGAAACTGCCGGACGCGTCATTGAGCACGTGGTTCCTTGAGCCGGCGGTCCCGGCGACGGGCGGAACGGGCGGGGCCGGGGGTGCGCCGGAATTCGAAGGTTTTATGGACGTCAACGCCGTCGATCTGCCTGACGATGCCGAATACTATCTCTGCGGCCCCCTGCCCTTCCTCAAGTCAGTCCGGAGCGCCCTGATTGCAAAGGGCGTCCCGGCCAGGGACATCCAGTACGAAGTGTTCGGCCCGGACCTCTGGCTGGCAGATTTCCAATAGTTTGGAGTTTTTGTCCACTTATCGCGAGATAACGCCCCATTTGGACGCGATAGGTGGACAAAAACTCGGCTCAGCGGCGGGAGCGGCGCCTGGCCAGGACCAGCGCGATGCCGCCGAGGACCAGAACCCCGGCCCCGACACCCGCGGCCGTGAGGAGGCCATCGGCACCGGTGGCCGGCAACTGACCTGACACACCCGCGGGCGCGACGCCGGCAGGAACAACCACGGGGGCGGGGTCAACAAGAAAGGTGACGGTCACCGGAACCGAGGCAACGCCGTCGACCGTTTGGCTGGCTGCAGCCGTATGCGTGCCGGCCGCGAGTCCCGCCGGCAGCGGCGAGCTCCAGCTGCCGTTCGACGGGACCTGCGCCGGTGCGGCCCCGTCGATGGTCACGGTCACCGCGGCGCCGTTGAACGCGGTACCGGTGATCTGGCCTGGAACCGCGTCGTGGGCAAAATGCTGGCCGTCCTGGACGTTGGTGACCGCGGGCGCCGGCGGTGCGACCGTGAAGGTCCGGCTGGCCGCCGGGCTGTCAGCGATGCCGTGGGCGGTCTGAACTGCCGTAACGGTGAAGGAACCGACCCTCGCGTTGCCGGTGACGGGCACGGTCCAGTTACCGTCGAGGCCAACCACTGCCTGCCCGGAGGCGTCCCCGGAGAGATGCACGGTGGCGCCGGGCGTACCGGTGCCCTGGATGCGTTCGAGCGCCGTGAGGACTGCCCCGTCGGCCGGGCTGGCAATGGAAGGCGCCGGCAGGTCGGAAGGCAGCACAGTGACGTCGAACGTACTGGCGCCGGAGTGGCTGAAGCCGTTGATGGTTTCGGCGGTAAACCGCAGCCGGCCGGCCGGAGACGGAGCGGTGAACTGCCATTTCCCGGAGGCGTCCACGGGCACCTCCGCGGGCGCCTGCCCCGGCACTGTGATCCGGACGGTTGACCCTGCGGCGACGGCGGAGGCCGGAGCTGCCGGGACCTGTCCGGTGATTGCCTGCCCGAGCGCCACTCCGCCGCCGCCGGCCGGTTCCGTGAGCACGGGTTTGTTGAGGAACAGCTGCAGTTGAACGCCGGGAAGCCTGGTCATGGCGTCCTCCAGGGTGGTGGCCACGGCGAAATTCGACACGGAACCTGGCGCGTCACCCGCAGAGTGCGTGCCGACGGCGAAGTTTCCGCTGATCCACGGGCCGCCGGAGTCGCCGCCGCTGGACTGGACGGAGTTGGACAGGAAGCCGCGGAACGCCCGGAGATCCGAGGGGTCGGAGGTGATGCCGCCCACGACGTAGATTCCCACCTCATCCACCGTGCCGCAGGACCAGCCGTCGGTGCGGCCGGAGCGGCAGACGGCCTGCCCGGGTGACGGCGACGCTGTTCCGATGATCTTCACTGCCGTGGAACCGGGGTTTGTGGGAGCATCCCAGCGGGAGGCCGCAGGCCGAAGATCCAGGCCGGAGCGGATGGACTCGATCACTGCGATGTCCGTGCCGATGTTTCCCGGGTTGGCCTCGTCACCGGTGATCCACGAGTTGCCCGGCCCGCCGAACTGGCTGAAGCCCAGGGTGCCGAGCAGGTTGCTGGCAGGCGATTCGGGACGTTCCACGTTGGCCGTTGAAAGGGTTCCGTCGTCAGTACAGTGGCCAGCGGTGAGCACTATCGGCTCCCCCGCCGGGCTGTAGGCGCCATACCCTGCGGAGCAGATGATTCCGTTGTTGAGGACAAACCCTTGCCCGCCGAAGAAGTCCTCCTCCGGAGCGAGCGGTTCGCCCTGCTCCAGCCGGACGTTCGAATACCGCGCCACGAACTCGGACGGCGAGGCCGCGGGGGCTGACGATGCGGTGCCTCCAGCCGGGGCCGCCGGGGCCGCGGGGGTCGCCCGAGCGATGCCGGCCTCCGCCTGGTTGGTGCCGCCGGTGCGGATCACAAAGCTGCCGTTGGCGTAGGCGACGGCCTGAAGGCCGGCGGCGCCAACTTCGCGGACGTAGTCCGTGAACAGCTGGTCCGTGCTGGCCGCAACCCGGTCCGGCGTTTCCGCGTCGGACGGTGTTTCCGGTGTTCCCGGTGTGGAAGCGGAAGCGCTGGGTGACGGCGCCGCGGGCGACGGTTCAGGGGCGGACGACGCCCCGGCTGATGGCTTAGGTGCCGGCGCCACCAGGACGAATTCACCGGGCGCATCCGCATGACCCGCCGCGCCGGATCCTGCAGCATTGAGTTCAGCCACCCGGGCCGCAAGCTCCGGGCCGATGCCCTCGACCACTATCCGGCCGTCCTTCAGGCTGATTCCCACATAGCCGGGCAGTGCGCGCAAGGAGGCAACGGCGTCGGCCGCGCGTTTGCCCTGGTCACCGGCGGCGTTGAACTGTTCGAGCGTCATTCCCAGGTCGCGGAGGACGGCCTCCATCAGCCCGGCATCGCTGATCGCGGGCGCGGAATCGCCCGCTTCGGGAGCCGGTGTGGACACGGCCGGCGCCGCGGGAGAGGCAGCAGGCGCTGCGGTGGAAACGGCAGGCGCCGAAGGACCAGGGAGCGGCGGACCGGACTCTGCGACGGCGGGACCCGAGAGGAAGGTGGAGCCGAGGGCCAGGGCGGCTGCGGCAGCCAGTCCCAGGGCGCGGTTGAAGCGGTTACGTCCGGAATGATGCGTCAAAGCGTCCCCCAAATTTCGTTCACGTCGCCACCCTTGTTGCCAGCCGGGACCGGATCGCAGCCAGCTCGGCCACGGTGATCCCGTGCCGCAAAAGATAGTTTGTGGTGTCCAACTGCCGGACGAACTCGAGGGCTCCCCCGCCGCGCTTCTCCAGCAGGGGCACCAGGGCGTGTTCTTCCAGGTAGCGCTCGTGCTTGTGGGGCACCGCGGCCGTGCGGTGGCGTTCGTTGATCCCCCGCATGGCGGCCTGGTAGCCCGAAACAATCTCGTGGTCACCGGCGCCCGTGAGGTCCTGGAGCATGGCAGCGATCATTCCGCTGCGGTCCCGCCCGGCCGAACAGTGAATCACCACACCGGCAGGTGCAGCGGCGACGGCCCGGAAAACGGCCACGAGCTTGTCCGGAAACAGCCGGGCGTTGGCCGCGTAGCACTCCGG
This sequence comes from Arthrobacter sp. NPDC093128, assembly GCF_040683875.1. Lineage (NCBI taxonomy): Bacteria > Bacillati > Actinomycetota > Actinomycetes > Micrococcales > Micrococcaceae > Arthrobacter > Arthrobacter sp. NPDC093128. Next base: position 178,515 of record NZ_JBFBEY010000010.1, on the reverse strand, counting down.
ATCGTTCAGGTACGGGGAACACAGTTCCTTGAACTCCGGGTGCTCCGGGTCTTCGGTGGGAGCATGCACCACGTCGAACACCGCCAGCACGTCCGCGCCCACTTCGGGATCGGTGTCCCGGCGGCCGTGTTCCGCAGCGTTCCGAAGGTCGATCACCGTGCGGACGCCGTGGTCGTACGCCTGTTTCCAGCCCGCTTCGGTGACCCATTCCCGGCGCCCCATCCGGAACACGCTGCCGGAAATGCGCCACGCATTCACGGCTCCGTCCCAGTGCACGGGCTGTCCAGGCTGTTCCATCCAGCCAGCTAACCACAGACCCCCGGCATCCGGCACCGGTACTTGCCGAAAAATGGGGTGGCTGCCGGCAAACAAACGGGAACGCCAAACGGTGTTCGCAGGGCCGGCGCAAGCGTACTCTTGGGCGTACTTGCGGCTTTGCCGCCTGCCCGCGGCCACGCGGCCCGGCGCACAATTCAGAACAAAGGGGAAACTGATGGGTGACCGGATATTACGACGGCGGCGCGCGGCGTTCGCGGCAGGCCTGGCGACGCTCGCCTTGGCGTTGGGAACCGCGGCGGGTCCGGCGGGTCCGGCGACAGCCGCTCCTGCCCTGCAGCTGAATTACGTCGCTATCGGCGACTCCTACACTGCAGGAACAGGTGCCGGAGAAGACGTCAAACCGGCGAGCACAACGTGCTGGCAGAGCAGCCCGGGGTATGTTGCCGACGTCGACAAAACAGGTCGAGTGTCCCTGGTGGTCAACGCCGCCTGCCACGGGGCACTCCTCACCGGCGGAACTGAGACGAGCGTGCAAACCCAGATCCAGACTCTGGCGTACACGCAAGCCCTGAATGCCTCCACCGGCATGGTTACGGTCACCGCCGGAGCCAATGACGCCGGAGTGAGCCCCGTACTGCTTGCCTGCGCATCCAATGGCGTAGAGGTGTGCGCCAACGCGGTCGCGGCGTCGGAGGGCGCCCTTGGACAGGTGGGCACCGGGCTGGCGACCGCCTACGCGACAATCCAAGGGGTGGCTCCGAACGCGAAGATCGCGGTCCTGGGGTATCCCAGGCTGTTCGAACCGGCCGACGGGAATCCCTACTTCTCCTTGGACGAGCAGGTCCTGATCAACCTGGCCACGGATCGGCTCAACGCCGCCATCGCCGGGGCCGTCGCCAGTGCCAACGCCGGCGGGGCGGACGCACAGTTCGTCGATGTCACCCCCAGGTTTTCCGGGCACGCTGTGAACTCCGACGATCCCTGGATCGTCTACAACGGTGGGAACCCTCTGGCTGATTCCAACTTCCACCCGAACGCCGCGGGGCACCGCGCATATGCAACTGCGGTAATGAGTGAGGTCAAGCCGGCCAAATTGGCTAAGTAGCGGGCCAGCGCCGCCCCGGTGGACTATGCCTGCGGGTCCGCCGGGACTCGGCCCGCCACGGGGCGCGCCATTCCGGCGCCTCCCAGCCTTCCATGACGTAGATCCGCTCTCGAGCCACTTTGTCGTCCCTGATTTTGGAATCCGTCACGATGCGTTGGCGGCGCCGACCCCTGTGCCATATTGAGTGCTAGGCCTCCGGCGCCGGTTCAATGGACTCCACTGCGTAGGGTTTAGTCGCCGACCGCCGCAGTGGAGGACGCAGGCGCACCTGATACGGGCCATTCCGGAACGTGGCGCGGGGGTCTAATTGGACAATCAACAATGGTTCGTCGCGGGCGGCGTCCACCCGCACCACTATGCCGTCCCGCCGCCCGCCCACGAGCAGCGGGGTCGCCGGCTCTACCGCAGTCTCCTTAAGTCGTTCCTGATATTCCGGTCCCGCCGCGAGGAACAGGATTCCGTGGGCGACCCCAACGACACTCAGCGGGATCACCGCGTCAGGCGGTGGGGGTGCCGGGGCGGGCAGGGTTTGCAGGTGGTTTTCCTGCGCAGACGACGCTCTGGCTATCTTCAAGTCCCGATCGCATTCCTGGCACGCGGCCCGCGCCCCGACGTCGGCCAACAGGGTCACGAGCAGTCCTCTGGGTGCGTGGCCCCATTTGTCGGCCACGATCTGGCACCACGCCGTGTGGTACTCCCTCCCGTACTTCATCACGTAGACCTGATCCTGGCCGAGTACGGGCACCCCTTCGCGCCAGGCGGCCGGCTCGACTGGCTTGAGCTCGCCGAGGCCTCTGGTGTCGGCTTGGGCGGGGTGGCTGGCCTTGACGTACTTGCGGATCAACGGATTGAGTTGCCGTTTTGGCTTTGGAATTGCGAGCCTTCCTGTGCGGCGGGAGAGCGTGCGCTTCGCGGACACTCCAGTTGCCCCTTACCTAGCTTGCGGGCTTTTCGCGCAAGTTGCCAGTCCGGACTGTGACTTTTGGTTGGGAATGCCGGCGTTAGTGCCGATCCATGCCCTAGCGCTGCTTCGCGAGCCTGAACTCCAGGCCGGTGCGGACCATGGGCCATTCGTGCTCGAGGATCGAGAACACCACGGTGTCCCGGAGCGTGCCGTCCGCGGTCCGGGAGTGGTTGCGCAGCACGCCGTCCTGCTTGGCGCCCAGCCGGGCGATGGCTTCCCGGGACTGGTGGTTGAGCCAGTGCGTCCGGAATTCGACGGCCGGGCAGCCCAGCGTTTCGAAGGCATGCCGGAGCAGCTGCAGCTTCGAATCCGGATTGCTGCCGCTGCCGTGCGAAGAAGCCGCGTTCCAGGTGGAGCCGATCTCCACGCGGGGAGTGGCGGCGTCGATGTTCATGTAGGTGGTCATCCCGATCACCCGGCCGGGACCGCCCGTGGCGGGGTCGATCAAGCGGGTAGTGAACGGCAGCATGGAGCCCTGTTCCTGGAGCCCCAGCCGGCGGTCGATCTCGGCGGCCATGCCTTCAGGGGTGGGCACACTCGTGTACCAGAGCTTCCAGAGCTCGCCGTCACGGGCCGCTTCCACCAGGCCGTCATGGTGCTCGTGGCTCAGCGGCTCGAGGACGACGTATTGACCGGTCAGCGTGATGGGTTCGATGGAAGTCACGGCACCATCCTAGGGGGCACCGGCTAGGCTGAACCCCCTAAGCCACCACGCTTACGCCGGCCAGTCGAAGAATCCCTTGCCGGTCTTCCGGCCCAGTTCCCCGCGGGCCACCTTGTCGCGCAGGATCTGCGGCGGCGCGAAGCGCTCCCCCAGCGTGGACTGCAGGTACTCCGCGATGCCCAGCCGGACATCCAGGCCCACGATGTCCGTGGTCCGCAGCGGCCCGGTGGGGTGCTTGTAGCCCAGCACCATGGCGTTGTCGATGTCCTCCGCGGACGCGACGCCCTCCTCCACCATGCGCATGGCCTCCAGCGCGATGGCCACGCCCAGCCGCGACGAGGCAAAGCCGGGCGCGTCATTGACGACGACGGCGGTCTTGCCGAGTGCCTCGACCCACCTTTTCGCGGCAGCGGCAAGCTCCTCGGAGGTCTGTTCACCGAGCACCACTTCGATAAGCGTGGACGCCGGCACCGGGTTGAAGAAGTGCAGGCCCAGGAAGTTCTGCGGACGCTTCAGTTCGCGGGCCAGGCCGTTGACGGACAGCGAGGACGTGTTGGACGCGAGGTAGGCGTCGTCGGAAAGGCGCGCTTCGATTCCGCGGAGCGAGGTGACCTTCAGGTCCCAGTCCTCCGGGACGGCCTCCACCACCAGTTGGCGGTCCTTGAAGTCGTCGTAGTCCACGGTCACGGACAGGCGGGAGGCCATCTCGTCCAGGTTGGCGTCCGTGGCGCCCCGTTCGATGCTCTTGGCTGCCGCGGACTCGACGCGTTCCCGGGCGGCTTCGGCGGAGGCTTCGTCCCGCTCCACCACCAGGACGTTGGCACCGTTGATCAGGAAGGCGTGGGCGATGCCGGCCCCCATGCGGCCGCCGCCGAGAACCCCAACGAAGTTGGGAAGTTTGGCGTCGGGAAAGTTGGCGCCGCGAAGGTTTGCCGGAAGTGCGGAGTTGCTCATGGTCACTGCTTCCCGTCGGACTGGTCTGAATTCTTGGCTGACTTCTTATCTAAGAAAGCCTGCATCCGGTCGAACTTCGCCTGGGATTCGAACAGGATCCCCTGCGCCAGCTGGTCGATCAGCGGGTGCGCCTCAGCCGGTGCATGGAACACTGATTTGGTGATCCGCACGGCCAGCGGGTCCTGCCGGGCGATGCGGTCCGCGAGGCTGTGGGCCCCGTCCATCAGCACGGGGGCCTCGTGGATCTCCGTGATGAGGTTGACAGCGAGGGCCTGTTCGGCGCGGAGCACCAGCCCCGCCAGCAGGATCTGTTTGGCGACGGGCTCGCCCACCAGCTCCTTCAGCCGCCAGCTGGCACCGGCAGCGGCGAGGATGCCCAGGCCCGTCTCGGGGTTGCCGATGCGGACGCTGGGCGTGCCGATCCGGAAGTCCGCGGCGTAGGCAAGCTCGGCGCCGCCGCCCAGGCAGTAGCCGTCCAGTGCCGCAATGACCGGCATGGGCAGCTTGGCGATCCGGACGAAGATCGTGGAGTTGATGCCCTGCAGCGCATCGTCCCGGCGCCGTTCACGCAGCTGGGCGATGTCCGCGCCGGACGCAAAGACGCCGTCGACGCCCGCGATGATCAGCACCTTGGGGTTCTGCTCCAGCGCGGCACACACGAGGTGGAGTTCGTCCACCATCTGCTGGTCGATGGCGTTGCGGACCTCGGGGCGGTTGAGGAGCACCACCACGCGGTCGTCACGCTCCTCGACCAGGAGGGTGCGGAAGTCGTGGGTGCCCAAGTGTCCGTTCGCGCTGTCCGGAGCCGGCATTAGACACGCTCCAGCAGCATGGCAGTGCCCTGGCCGACGCCGATGCACATAGTGGCGAGACCCATTTTGGCGTCTTCGCGTTCCATCCGGCCCAGCAGGGTGATGGCGATCCGTGAGCCGCTGGAACCGAGCGGGTGCCCCAGGCTGATGGCGCCGCCGTCGTTGTTCACAATGTCCGGGTCCAGGCCCAACCGCCGCATGCTGGCGAGCGACTGGGTGGCAAACGCTTCGTTGAGTTCGACGGCGCCGAGGTCGCCCACGCTGTAGCCGCTGCGGGCCAGCACTTTCTGAGTGGCGGGGACGGGGCCGATGCCCATGATCTCGGGTTCGCACCCCGCCGAGGCGCCGTCGATGATGCGGGCGCGGGGGGTGAGGCCCAGCTTCTGGATGGCCGCCTCGGACGCCACGATGATGGCTGAGGCGCCGTCGTTGAGGGTGGAGGAGTTGCCGGCGGTGACGATCGAGCCGCCCTTGACCACGGGGCGGAGCCCGGCCAGGACGTCCATGGTGGTCCCGGCGCGGGGTCCTTCGTCGGTGTCCACGACGGTTTCGCCCTTGCGGGTCTTGACCGTCACCGGGACGATTTCCTCGGCGAAGCGTCCGGCGGCGATGGCCGCGAGGGACCGTTCGTGCGAGCGGACAGCAAAGGCGTCGGCGTCTTCGCGGGAAATGCCGTCAATACGGCCCACCTCCTCCGCCGTCTCCGGCATGGAGTACGTCATCTTGCCGTCCCGGGAGAGTTCGCCCTTCTGGAACAGCGGGTTGGCGAACCGCCAGCCGATGGACGTGTCGAAGATGGCGCCGGGCTTGGCGAAGGCCGTCTGCGGCTTCTCCTGTACCCAGGGTGCCCGGCTCATGGATTCCACGCCGCCGGCAATCACGATGTCCGCGGCTCCGGATTTGATCATGTGGCTCGCCATGATGATGGCGCTCAGTCCGGATGCACACAGCCGGTTCACCGTGATTCCGGAGATATGGAGGGGAAGCCCCGCCAGCAGCGTGGCCATGCGGGCCACGTTGCGGTTTTCCTCGCCGGCGCCGTTAGCGTTGCCCAGGATCACTTCGTCGATGGAGTCGGGGTCAAGCCCGGCCCGCGAAACGGCCTCCCGGACCACGAGGGCGGCGAGGTCATCCGGGCGGACAGCGGAGAGCGCGCCTCCGTACCGGCCCACCGGCGTCCGGGCACCGCCCACCAAAAATGCCTGCGGTCCTGCTACTGCTGAGGCCATGGAAACACCCTTCACGCGATAAACGGCACTGTCATCTGCGGCGGCAAGAGCCCTGCGACTAATTTACCGACCGTTCGTTCTATAAAGATTACACGGCGGCCGCAAGGGGTCAACCGGGCTCCCGGCGCTTCCTGCCGGAGTTTTTGTCCACTTGTCGCGAGATGGAACCCCTTTTGGACGCGATAAGTGGACAAAAACTCCAGAAAGTTACAGGACCACGACGCCGAGATGGGCCGCCAGGAGCGGGGCGAGCAGGCTCAGCTGATAGTCATCGATCACGACCCCCGCGAGGCTTTCGAGCCCGCTGATGGTGCGGAAGTCGGTGCCCCTGAGATCGAAGTCCTTGAACTTGGCGCCGGCCAGGTCGAGGGTGCCGATGGTGCAGTTCTTCAAGGCCACCCGCGTCCCCGTCACCGAGCCGAGGTCCAGCTCGTTGATGATGCAGTCGCTGATCTGCACGTCCGTCAGCCGCGATCCGCGCAGGTTGACGTAGTCCAGCTTGCCGCCGTCGATCCGCACCGACGTCCAGCCGCTCTCGTACAGCTCCGCCGATCCCCACCGCGGATTGCTGATCTCGACATCCCGCAGCGTGGCCCGCGCCGCCGTGAACACCGGGGCGTAGACCTCCGCCAGGATGCAGTCCCGGAACGTGGCACCGCGCAGCTGGGTTTCGTTGAAGGAAACCCCGCCGAATTCACACTCGGCGAAGTCCGTGCCGCTCAGCTCCAGGCCGTCGGCATCAGCACGGCTGAATCTCAGGCCGTCGTACCGTTCTCCACGCTGGAAATCCGGCGACGGCTCATCGCGGAGTTCCTCGAGCCGGACCGGAGAGAGCCTGGGTGCTGTCACCTTTGCTGCCTTGCCTGATGCTGCCTTGCCCGAAGGCGCCCGGCCTGCCGCCGCCCTGCCCGTGGCGGGCCTGCCCGCCATCAGAGGGACTCGGCCTTCGCAGCAATCTCGGCCAGGTCCTTGGCCAGCGCCTTCCTGGTCATGCTCATGCCGATCTTGCCGAAAAGGGCCATGGCGATCTTGCTCAGCAGGGTGGGCCTGACCACCTCGGCGCCGAAGGTCAGCGAGAGGTCCGTCCCGCCGTCGCGCCCGGCAAGGGTGAACCGCGTGGTGTAGTCCGCGCCGCCCTGGAGCGCTTTGACCGTGGTGCTGCCGGCCCGGGTCGGCGACGGCGGTTCGGCCTGGGACACCCACATTTCCACGGTTTCGGCGCGGCCCATCATGGTGCGGGTCTCCTTCCACCGGGTGCCTTCGCCGTATCCGCCCTCGCTGAGCATCTGGATGGAATCTATTCCGGAAAGGGTGGCGGCCGAGCCCGGAATGTCCGAGATCACGGCCCAGACCTTGTCCGGGCTGGCATTGACGTGCTGCGTGAGGGTGGTCTTGTGGTCCATGCAATCGAGCCTAGCCGGGAGCACCGACAACCGTCACGGACGGCGCAGGGCACCTTCAAATTCCTTTGGAGCATCCGCAAAACGCCACTTGAATTAGTAAGCATGCTTCGTGTTATTGTATTGATGCTTAGTTTTTTACCGGCAACGAGAGGTGGAATACACCATGGGAATCGGCGACAAAATTCAGAACGAAGCAGAGCACCTCGGCGGCAAGGCCAAGGAAGCGGCCGGCAACGCCACGGACAATGACCGTCTGCGTGCAGAGGGTCAGAAGGACCAGGTCGTTGCCGACGCCAAGAAAGTTGGCGAAAACGTGAAGGACGAGTTCAAAAGAGACTAGAGCAACCTAGGCAGCGGCCACGGCAGCTGCCCGGAAACGGCGGCGGGCATTCCTTTGGGGGATGCCCGCCGTCTTTTTTGTGAGATTCTCTGGTGACAGCAACTGCCCTACGGAAGGTCCGCACGATGACGATCATCGACCTCAGCGGGGCCGGCACTGCCCCGAAGAACGCGGGGAACCTGCGCGGCTACCTCGCGGAACCTGCGGGGACGGGTCCGTTTCCCGCCGTCCTGATGATTCACGAGGCGTTCGGCCTCAACGACATTGCCCTGCGCCAGGCGGACCGGCTGGCAGCGGCCGGCTACCTCACCCTGGCTGTTGACCTCTTCAGCGACGGTGGCTCCCGCCGCTGCCTGGTGTCCGCCATGAGGTCGATGCTGTCCGGCTCCGGCAAGGCGTTCACGGACCTCGCCACTGCGCAGGCCTGGCTGCAGGGCTCGGGACGCACCAACGGCAAGATCGGCGTAATCGGCTTTTGCATGGGCGCCGGCTTCGCCCTGCTGGTCGCCAGGAACGGCTTCGATGCCGCGGCCGTTAACTACGGCAGGCTGCCCAGGCACCCGGAAGAAGCCCTGCTTGGCGCGTGCCCGGTGGTGGGCAACTTCGGCAGGAAGGACCGCACCCTGCCCGGCGCTGCGGCCAAACTCGAAGCCACGCTGGAATCGCTGGGCATCGAGCATGACGTCAAGGAATTCGAAAACGCCGGCCACGCTTTTATGAACGACGCCGAGGAGGGGCCCCGGCCGCTGCGGCCCCTGTTCCGGGTGATGGGCATCAAGCCGGACCCCGAAGCGGCCCCCGAAGCCTGGCAAAGGATCGAGGACCACTTCGCCCGGCACCTGAAGAACTAACCCCATCGATTGCTCCGCAACTGCCTTTTTGCGGCCCCATAACGGCGGTTACGGAGCAATCGACGTGGATATTACGACGACGACGGCGGCGGCCGCCTCGTGAAGGTGACCGCCGCCGTCGTCGTACTGCTTGGGTGGAAAGCCCTAGCTGAAGAGTTCGCTCTTCGGTTCGTTGTTCCTGACTTTTTGCCAGCCGAGCCACAGCACCAGGGCGAAGAACGGGATGGTGGCCAGGGTCCAGAGGCCGAGGTGGAAGACCTCGCCGGTCTTGCTGGTCATGGTGTCGAAGCCGATCAGCACCGTGATGGCCAGCAGGGCGACCAGGCCGGCCCAGCTGCTCCAGGTTCCGCCGGGCGCGGGTAGGGAGGAGACCTTGCCCTTCTTCTTGCGCAGCGCAATCTGGCTGGCGAAGATGGCGCCCCACGTGAAGATCACGCCGATCGACGCCGAGTTGAGCGCGAGGTCGAAGGCGTGCGAGCCACCAAGCCAGATGTTGAGCAGGATGCCGACAAGGTACACAGCACCGATGGCCAGGATGGCGGCGTACGGCACGTGGCTCTTGGACATCCGGGTCAGCCACTCCGGGGCGTGTCCGTTGTTGGCCATGGTGCGGAAGATCCGGCCGATCGAGTACAGGCCCGAGTTGCAGGAGGACAGCGCGGCGGTGATGACGATCATGTTCATGACGTCGCCCATCCAGCCGAGGCCCATCTGGCCGAACACGGTGACGAACGGCGAGGTGCCGGCCACGTACTGGTCCGAGGGAAGCAGCATGGCCAGGAGGGTCACGGAACCGACATAGAACACCACGATGCGGAAGACGACGGCGCGGATTGCCTTGGGCACTTCCTTGGCCGGGTCCTGCATTTCGCCGGCCGTGATGCCGACGAGTTCAATGCCGTTGTAGGCGAAGATCACGGCGTTCAGGACCAGGATCATGACCAGCGCACCCTTGGGGAACATCCCGCCTTCGGCTGCGAATAGGTTGCTGACCGAGGCGTGGCCGTCGCCCACCTGGGCGTTGGTGACCACCATGAAGGTGCCCACGGCCAGGAAGATCAGGATGGCGCCCACCTTGAGGCAGGAGGCCCAGAATTCGAATTCGCCGAACGCCTTGACGCTCAGGAGGTTGACGCCCACGAGCAGCAGCAGCGCGGCGATGGCGGACAGTTCAACAGGCACGTTGGGGAAGAAGAACTGGAAGTACAGTCCGATCGCGATGAGCTCGGCGATGCCGGTCATGGCCCAGTTGATGAAGTACATCCAGCCGGACAGGTACGCGCCCTTCTTGCCGAACATTTCGCCGGCATAGCTGACGAAGGAGCCCGAGGTCTGGCGGTACATGATGAGTTCGCCCAGGGCGCGCATCAGCAGGTAGGCGATGACGCCGGCAATGGCGTAGGAGAAGATCAGCGCGGGGCCCGTGGAGGCCAGGCGCCCGCCGGCACCCATGAAGAGGCCGACGCCGATGGCGCCGCCCATGGCGATCATGGTGACCTGGCGGCCGCTCAGGGACTTCTTGTAGCCCTCGGCGCTGAGGGTGGAGTCGACAACGGCGGATTGCGCCGTCGAGCTCACGAGTTCTGTGGGGGTACTTTGTGGCACAACTGTTCCTTGTGGGTCGGGGGATGGCCGGCACCGGAACGCGGAGTTTTTGTCCACATAATTCGGGTTTATCCCCCGTTTGGGGCAATTACGTGGACAAAACTCTTCGGGCGTCGAAGGTTCGCGCGGCCTACCTAGCTTACAAGGCCCACGGAACCGCCCGTGACGCAGACAACAGATAGGAGGAGTTATGCCGAATTAATTTCCCTACCTGGCCGAAGTTCTCAGAATAATATTCTGGTGATTATCGATTTGGACGTCATAGCTGGTCAAAGGTTCGGCGCCGGTGGTGGAGCAGCCGGTGTCCAGTCTGAAGGCGTTCTGATGCAGCGGGCACAGGACCAGGTCCCGGTCGATGGTGCCGTCCGCGATCGGACCGCCCTTGTGCGGGCAGACAGCGGACAGCGCCCGCAGGCTGCCGTCGCGGAGCCGGAACACCGCCACCTGTTCGCCGGCCACGCCGAACGCCCGGCCCTCCCCGAACGGGATCTGGTCCACGGAACCGAGGTTGTGACCGGCGTTCATCGGACCGGCACCTGGGGAAGCACCGTGAGCGGCAGCGACGTGCGGAACTGCCCGGGCGTGAGCGGATCGTCGCGCTCGGTCCACGGATCCACATAGCTGTCCACAGAGGCCTGCATGGCCGCGTCCAGGGCGGCCGCGATGCCCTCGGCGTCGTCCACCACCACGGCGCGGATGTGGTCGATGCCCACCCTGGGCACAAACGCGTAGGTCCGCTCCAGCCAGTTGGCGTTCTCCCGGTAGTACTGCATGAACCGGCCGGTCAGCACCTTCACCTCCTCGGGGTCGTCGACGGTGGCCAGCAGGTCACCCTTGCGGATGTGGGCGCCCGCCGCTCCCCCGACGTAGAGTTCCCAGCGGCCGCCCTCCACGGCCACTACGCCCACGTCCTTGACCAGCGACTCGGCACAGTTGCGCGGGCAGCCCGAGACAGCCAGCTTCAGTTTGGCCGGTGCCTCGATGCCCTGGAACCGTGACTCGATCTCGATCCCCAGCTTGGTGGAATCGCCGGTGCCGTAGCGGCAAAAGTCCTTGCCTACGCAGGTCTTGACCGTGCGGAAGCTCTTCCCGTACGCATAGCCGGACGGCATGTCCAGGTCGGCCCAGACCTGCGGCAGGTCCTCCTTGGGCACGCCCAGCAGGTCGATGCGCTGGCCGCCGGTCAGCTTGATCAGGGGGATGTTGTGCTTTTCGGCGACGTCGGCAATCCGGCGCAGCTGCTGCACGGACGTCACGCCGCCCTTCATCTGCGGAACCACGGAGAAGGTGCCGTCCCGCTGGATGTTGGCGTGCACGCGGTCATTGATGAACCGGGCGTCCCGCTCGTCGATGTATTGGTCCGCGAGCATCATCTTCATCAGGGACGCGAGGCCCATCTTGGATTTCGCGTCCTCCGCACTGCCGGGTGCGAGCGCGGCGAACACCGAGGATACCGAGCGCAGGCCCTGCTTGCGGATGGCTGCCATCAGTGACGCCTTGTCCAGCGGAATGCCGGGCACGTAGTAGCTGGCGGCGGGGTCCTCTTCCACGGCGCCGCCGGCGGCCCATTCCACCACCTGCTTCACCAGCAGCTTGCAGGACCCGCAGCCTTTGCCGGCCCGCGTGGCGTCCATTGCTCCGGCCACGGTGTTGCACCCGCCTTTGACCGTGTCCACGAGGGATCTTTTGCTGACGCCGTTGCAGTTGCAGACCTGGGCGTCGTCGTCGAGCTCGGCCACGCCCTGCTCCTCGGCGGGGCCGCCCAGGTCGAACATCAGCGAGATCCGCTCCTCGGGCAGGGGCAGCCCCTTGTCGAAGGCCTGGGTCAGGTACGCCACCTTGCGGCTGTCGCCGAGCAGGGTGGCGCCCACCATCTTGTTGTCCCGGATGACGATGGACTTGAACACGCCCCGGCTGGGCTCGGAGAACACGATGTGTTCGTCCGTCTCCCGTTCCGGGCCCTGCAGGCCCATCGACGCCACCTCGACGCCGGCAACCTTGAGTTTGGTGGCGATCCGGGAGCCGAGGTAGGCCGCGGTGGAGTCCGCGCCGGTGACGTGATTGGCGAGCACCACGGCCTGCTCCCACAGCGGCGCCACCAGTCCGTAGACCTCGCCGCGGTGCTGGACGCATTCGCCCACGGCATAGATGTCGTCCTCGTCCACCACGCGCAGCTGGTCATCCACCACGATGGCGCGTTCCACGTGAAGCCCGCTGAGCACGGCGATGTCCACGTTGGGGCGGATCCCGGCGGCCACCACCACCATGTCGCAGCCGATGTCCGGCCGGTCCCGCAGCCGCACGCCGATGACCCTGTCCGTGCCCAGGACGGCGGTGGTGCGGCTCCCGGTGTGCACCCGGATGCCCAGGGCCTCCACACTCCGGCGGAGGATGGCTCCGCCGTCGGGTCCCATCTGGGCGTTCATGAGGTGCCCGCCGGAGTGCACCACGTCGACGTCGATGCCGTGGCTCTGGAGCCCGCGCGCCGCTTCCAGTCCCAACAGGCCGCCCCCGATGACTACGGCACTGCGTTCTCCCTCCGGGGGACGATCCTGCTGAGCGTGCTGGACCATGTTGCGGGTGTCGTCGATGGTGCGGAACGTGAAGACCCCGGGCTTGATCGAACCGCTCGGCGTGTACAGGCCGTCCATGGGCGGCATGAAGGACTGGCTGCCCGTGGCGATGATCAGGACATCGTAGGGAACAACGTGGCCGTTGTTGGCGAAGACGTATTTGGTGAACCGGTCGATCCGTTCCACCCGGACGCCCGCGTGCAGGGTGATGTTGTTGTCCTGGTACCAGTGCAGGGAGTTCAGGAAGATGTCCGCGTCGCTTTCCTCGCCGGAGAGGACGTGGCTGAGCATGATCCGGTTGTAGTTGCCGTAGGGCTCGTCGCCGAACATGGTGATGGTGAACTGCTCGGCGCCGCCGCGGGCCAGGATCTCCTCGACGGCACGGGCACCGGCCATGCCGTTGCCGATCACCACCAGCCGGCGCCGGGCGGCCGGCTTGGCCTGGCGCCTGCGCTGGGTCTTGAGCTGCGTCTTGAGCTGCGTGTTGTCTGCGACGGACGTCATCAGTGTTCCACCATGCCCAGGTCGATGACCACGTACCCCGCAACGCCGTCGGCCGCCAGGAGGAACACCTCGATGACGGACCCGCCCTCGATGTCCTCCACCACCCGGAGCGGCACATGGACGTCGCTCTTGGCGCCGATGGGGAAATACCGCATGGGCACGCCGTCGCGCATCAGGACCACGGTGACCAGTTCGGAACTGGAATTGCCGCCCCGGAAGTAGAGGGCCTGGTTGATGATTCCGTCCGGAACGAAGTGCGCGAGCTCCCGGTGGATGGGGACGGGCTTCTCGAGTCCCGCTCCCTCGAAGGGGAAGACGCCCTGCAGGAAAAGGTTCTTGGTGATCACGGGACAGATCCTTTCGGCCGGCTGAGTAGGTCCCGGCGGCGGACCGCTGGGAGGCTACTTGAGCGTGGGAATCACTGACTCCCTTCCATCGTGCTCCGCGGTTGTTTCGGCCCTGCAGGCAGGGCGTAACGATCCCTTAACGCAAATCTCACCATTTTTCGAAGCTGCTTCCCGGGCCGCTTCCCGCGGCGGCCCAGGTGCCCGAAACTAGGCCAGCGCGCCTTCAGCCATCCCGTAGCGGAGCCAGCCTGCGCCGCCGGTGCTCCCGGCGGCGGACCGTGCGGCGCATTTACTGAACCATTCGCCCAAGGCGCGGTCGTGGCTGACCATGATCAGCGTTCCGCTGAATTCCGAAAGGGCCGCTTCCAGCTGCTCCACCAGCACGGGTGCCAGGTGGTTGGTGGGTTCGTCCACGAGCATCGTCTGGAATCCGCCGAGCAGGAGCCGGGCAAGGGCCAGCCTGCGCTGCTGCCCGGCGGAAAGGCTTCCGACCGGAACATGGAATTCCGTGGTCCGGAAGAGGCCCAGCCGCAGCAGCGCTTCCGCGTGCTCGTCGATGTTGCCGCCCAGGCCGGCGACGAAGGCCGGGAGAAGCCGCATCCCCGGACGGACCGGCGGTTCCAGCTCCTGCTGCAGATAGCCGATCCGGCCATGCCGCAGCACAGTGCCCGCCTCCGGTTCGAGGGTGCCGGCCAGCACGGACAGCAGCGTTGACTTCCCTGCCCCGTTGGGACCGGTGATCAGGATCTTCTGACCTGCCTCCACCCGGAAATCGGTCGGTCCCAGGCGGCCGGGCACCTGCACACCGCGCGCTTCCAGCGCCGGTCCCGCCGTGGCAGCGTCCTCGTCAGTCTCCCCCTGAAGGTCCACCGCCAGTTTTAGGGGAACCGGCGGCCGGTCAATGGGATTGGCTTCGAGCCGGCGCAGCCGCTCCTGGGCGTTGCGGACCTTGCTGGTGGCGGCCTGCTGCCAGGTGCCTGCCTTGAAGTCGAAGCCCATTTTGTCGCCGTCGCGGCGGCGGGCGTAGCCCATTTTCCCGGCCACGGTGTCCGCCTGAAGGCGCTCGGCAGCCATCGCGTCCAGCCAGCCGCGGTACTGCTGCACCCAGCGTTCCCGCTCGGCGGCCTTCTCCCGCAGATACCCGTCATAGCCGTTCCCATAGCGGTTGACCGCGCACCGCTCGGCGTCCACTTCGATGACGGAAGCGGCCACCTTGCGCAGCAGCGCGCGGTCGTGGGAAACCACGACGACGGTCCCCCGGTGAGCGGCCAGCCGCGCCTCGAGCCAGGCCGTGCCGCTGGCGTCCAAGTGGTTGGTGGGCTCGTCCAGCAGGAGGACGTCCGCAGGATCAGCCAGCACGCAGGCCAGGGCCACGCGGTGCTGCTCCCCGCCGGAGAGCGAACCCAGCGCCCGCTGCCGGTCCAGCCCGCCGAGGCCCAGTCGGTCCAGGGCCGCCTCCACCCGGGACTCGGCGGCGTAGCCTTCCCGGAGCTGGTACTGGGTCTGCAGGTCACCGTAGCGTTCCAGCTGTTCCTCGTCGGCATCGGCCAGGCCGGATTCCAGGCGGTCCAGTTCGGCCTCGATGGCGCGGAGCGACTCGAGTGCGTGGTCGATGGCGTTGCCCACGGTGAACGACGCCGGCAGGCCGGTGGTCTGGGCCAGGTAGCCGACGCGGCCGTGGTTCGCCGCCGTGCCCTCGTCCGGGGACTCAAGCCCGGCAAGGATCCGCAGCAGCGTTGATTTGCCGGCGCCGTTTTCGCCGACGACGGCCACGTGTTCACCGGCACCGATGGTCAGGTCGACGGCAGTGAAGAGCCGGCGGTCCCCATAGCCATGGGTGACGCCGGTCAGGGAAAGATGTTCAGTCAAGAGGAGTCCTCGCAGGTCCGCAGTGAATGGCGACAGCGCCGATATGTGTACTGGGAATGCAGCCGGAAAGAAGGGCCGCGCTTAGGACTTCATCGCTCCAGACTGCCCGGCGGAGGCGGACGAGTCAAGCCGCGACACCACGGTGACACCACCAATCACCAGAATGCATTGACGCGACACCATAATGGCGTCATAGTGGTGTCATGCAACTCAACCAATACGTAACCTCCGTCCAGCACCAGCTGGACGTTGCCGCCGAAGCCGGCGGCCCTGACGCCCGGGAACTCAGCGAACGCCTCACGGCCGCGCTCGAGTCCACCGTCCGGCTCGTCCTGCTCGAAGCCCTGTCCGACGCCGCCAGCGAGATCACCCTGGAGCTGGCACCGGCCTCAGTGGAGGTCAGGCTGCGGGGACGCGATCCCGAGTTCGTGGTCACCAACCCGCCCGCCGCCAGCGAGTACGAGGCGGTGGTGGAGCGGTCCAGCCAGCCTGCGCGGCAGGCCACCGAAGAGCTCGACGGCGCCAGCACCTCCCGCACCACGCTCCGGCTGCCGGATCACCTCAAGCAGCAGGTTGAAGAGGCCGCCGGCCTTGAAGGCCTGTCCGTGAACTCCTGGCTGATCCGGGCCGTGGCCGATGCCCTCAACGGCAGCCAAACATCACACCGAACCGCCCGTCGGGATCCCGGCGAGCAGACCTTCACAGGATGGGCACACTGATGGAAACCTTCGAGACACCCCAGCCAATCGCCGTCGTCGTGGACGTTTCGGTCCGCGCCGATATCTGGATCGTCGCCGGCAACCGCACCGACACCGTGGTCAACGTCCAGCCCCGCACCGCAACCCGCACCTTGGACGTCAAGGTGGCCGAGCAGACCACCGTGGACTATTCGGACGGACGCCTGCAGGTCAGGCTGCGTCCCCAGCGCCGCCACACCTGGTTCAGCGACGGGGGCGCCGTGGACATCACCGTTGAAGTGCCCATCGGCTGCAGCCTGGAGCTGAAGTCCGGCATGGGCGACCTCCGCTGCGAGGGCGAGTTCAGCTCGGCCGAGCTGAAGACCGAAATGGGCCACGTCCGCCTGGACCACTGCACGGACCTCAAGGTCCACACGGGCATGGGCGATGTGACCGTCGAACGCGTCGCGGGCCGGGCGGAAATCAAGACAGGCTCGGGCAAGATCCGCATCCGGGAGATCGACGGAATTGCCTCTGTCAAGAACGGCAACGGCGGCACGCACATCGTGGATGCCGCCGGCGAACTCCGCGTCAGTGCCGCCAACGGAGACGTCGCACTGGAACGGGCCGGTGCCTCAACAACGATCAAGGCCTCCAACGGCGACATCACCGTCGGCGAGGTCTCGCGCGGAACCCTCACCCTGCAGACCGCCGCCGGCTCCCTGGCCATCGGCGTCCGCGAAGGCAGCGCCGCGTGGCTGGACCTCAGCACCAAGTACGGGCGCGTCCGCAACGGACTCGACGCCACCACCGGGCCCGGCGAGACGGACGCCAAAGTGGAGGTCCGTGCCCGCAGCGCCTACGGCGACATCACCGTGCGGCGCTCCCCTGTTCCCACCAGGTAACCCAACCAGGCACGAACCCAGCAAAGGAAGAGTCATGGCAAGCACCACCTCTTCGGCCATCACTGTGGCCGGGCTGCGCAAGGCATACGGCAGCAAACAGGTACTCGAAGGCGTGGACCTCACCGTTCCGGCGGGAACCGTCTTTGCCCTCCTCGGCCCCAACGGCGCCGGCAAGACCACCATCGTCCACATTCTGTCCACCCTGATCTCCGCCGATGGCGGGGAGGTCGCCGTAGGAGGTTTCGACATCGTGCGCCAGGCCGATGAGGTACGCGGCAAGATCGGCCTCACGGGGCAGTTTTCGGCCGTGGACAGCCTGCTCACGGGCGAGGAAAACCTGGCCCTGATAGGCAGGCTCCGGCACCTTCCGGCGGCTGAAGTCAGGCGCCGGACGGCAGGGCTTCTGGAAAAGTTCGACCTGGTCGAGGCGGCCAAGCAGCCCCTTGCCACGTACTCGGGCGGCATGCGGCGGCGGCTCGACCTCGCCATGACCCTGATGGGCGATCCGGAGATCATCTTCCTGGATGAGCCCACGACGGGCCTGGATCCGCGGAGCCGCCGCACCATGTGGGAGATCATCCAGGGCCTCGTGGCCCGCGGCGTCACGATCTTCCTGACCACCCAGTATTTGGACGAAGCCGACCAGCTCGCGGACAGGATCGCGGTGCTGGACAAGGGCCGCATCGTGGCCGAGGGCACCCCTGCCGAGCTCAAGCGGCTGGTCCCCGGCGGGCACATCCGCCTCACCTTCGGTGACCTGGCCGCGTTGGAGCGGGCCGCCGTCGTGCTCGAACCGGACAACCGTGACGACGATTCCCTCACCCTGGAAGTCTCCGGCGACGACGGCGTCCGGTCCTTGAAGGACGTACTGGACCGCCTGGAGCGCGCCTCGGTGGAGGTGGCCGACCTGTCCGTCCACACACCCAACCTGGACGACGTCTTCCTCGCCCTCACCAGCCAGAAGGAGAACGCACGATGAGCACCCTCAGTTATGCCGCGTCCGACGCGACCACGATGCTGCGCCGGAACCTCAAGCACGTGGTCCGCTACCCCTCGATCCCGCTGTTCGTCGCGGGGACCCCGATCATTTTCCTGCTGCTCTTTGTGTATGTGCTCGGCGGGACGCTGGGTTCGGGTCTGGGCGGCGGCAGGGATGACTACCTCGCGTACATCGTGCCGGGCGTACTGATGCTCACCCTCACCGGGAGCGCGACGGGAACCGCCATCTCGGTGTCCACGGACATGACGGAAGGCATCGTTGCACGCTTCCGCACCATGGCGATCTCCAGGGGCGCCGTGCTCACGGGCCACGTCCTGGGCAGCCTCATCCAGACCATGGCCGCCATGCTGCTGGTGGCCGCCGTTGCCCTGCTGATCGGATTCCGGCCCACCGGGTCCCCGGCAGGCTGGCTCGGAGCCCTGGGCGTGCTGACGCTGATCGGCTTCTCCGTGACGTGGTTGTCCGTGGCCATGGGCATCAACGCCAAGAGCGTGGAAACAGCCAGCAACCAGCCCATGATCCTGTTGCTGATGCCGTTCCTTGGCAGCGGGTTCGTGCCCACGGATTCCATGCCCGAGGTCCTGCGCTGGTTCGCCGACGTGCAGCCGTTCACGCCGTTCATCGAAGCCGTACGCGGACTCCTGATGGGCACGCCCGTGGAGGCTGGCACCATGCTTGCGACGCTCATCTGGTGCGCAGTCTTCAGTGTGGGCGGGTACGTGTGGGCGCTGTGGCTCTACAACCGCAAGTCCGTCCGGGCGTAGGAAGCAGTGCGGGCCCGGGGCGTAACGCCCCGGGCCCGCACCGCCGTCGTACGTTCCGTCGCCGGACACAAACCTAGGCGGCGAGCGCCACAGCTTTCTTGCGGCGCGCTTTCGCCAGACGGGTGCCGATCAGGCCCTGGCGGGGGCTGAACAGGTAGACGACGGCGAAGATGGCACCCTCGGTGAGCACCACCATGGCGCCGGAGGCGGTGTCCAGGTAATAGCTGAGGTAGATGCCGGCGATGGAGCAGAGCGCCGAAATCACCGGGGCGATCACCAGCATGCGGGAGAACCGGTCCGTCAGCAGGTACGCCGTGGCTCCGGGGATGATCAGCATGGCCACCACGAGGACCACGCCCACGGTCTGCAGCGCCACCACCGAGGTGAGCGCCAGGAGGCCCAGCAGCAGCGCCCCCAGCCGTTTCGGGGACAGCCCGATGGCGTGGGCGTGCGTGGGATCGAAGGCGTAGAGCGTGAGGTCCCGCCGCTTGAGGATGAGGATGGCGAACGCCACCACTCCCAGCACCAGCACCTGGATGAGGTCAGGAATGCTGACGCCCAGCAGGTTGCCGAAGATGATGTGGTTGAGGTCGGTCTGGCTCGGTGTGACCGAGATAAGCACCAGGCCCAGGGCGAACAGCGAGGTGAAAACGATGCCGATGGCCGCGTCCTCCTTCACCCGGCTGGTGTTCCGGACCACCCCGATCAGGGTGACGGCGATCAGCGCGAAGACCAGCGCGCCCAAGGCGAACGGCGCCCCCACAATGTAGGCGAGGACCACGCCCGGGAGCACGGCATGGGACACGGCGTCGCCCATGAGCGACCAGCCGATCAGCACCAGCCAGCAGCTCAGCACGGCGCAGACAATGGCGGCGAGCGCCGTGGTGATGATGGCGCGGACCATGAAGTCGTAGCTCAACGGTTCAAGCAGCAGGTCGAAGAGATCCATGGTCAGTTCCTGCCCTGGTGGTTCGAGAGATCCTGCACCCGGCGGCCCGCGCCCGAAGGACCCGGGGCGTCCTCATCGGGGAGATCCTCGGTCGGGAGGTCCCGGTTGAGGACGTCCAGGCCGAACGCCATGGCCAGGTTCTCGGGCTGCAGGACCAGCTCGGGCGGGCCGTGCATCAGGACCTTGCGCATCAGCAGCACGGCTTCGTCGCACAGCTGGGGCAGGGCGTGGAGGTCGTGGGTGGAAATGAGGATGGTGCAGCCGTCCGAGGCGAGTTCACGCAGCAGGCGGGTGATGGTGGCTTCGGAGCGTTTGTCCACCCCGGCGAACGGCTCGTCCAGGAGCATCATGGTGGCGCCCTGGGCGATGCCCCGGGCCACGAAAGCGCGCTTCTTCTGGCCGCCGGAGAGCTGGCCGATCTGCCGGTTCGCGAACTCGGAGAGTTCCACCCGGTCAAGGGCAAGCTCGACGGCGGCACGGTCCGCCTTGGAGGGGCGGCGGGTGAAGCCCTGGTGCCCGTAGCGGCCCATCATCACCACGTCGCGGACGGACAGCGGGAACTGCCAGTCCACGTCCTCGCTCTGCGGGACGTAGCCGATGCCGCCCTCCTTGCGTGCCTTGGCGGGTGACTCACCGTTGATGAGGACGCGGCCGGCGTCGGGCTTGATCATTCCCATGATCACCTTGAACAGGGTGGACTTTCCGGAGCCGTTCATGCCGATCAGGCCGCAGATCCGGGCGGTGTCCAGGGTCAGCGACGCGGCGTCCAGCGCCAGGACCTCGCCGTAGTGGACGGTGACGTTTTCAACAAGGATGGCCGGGTTGCTCATGATGCCGCCCCCGCCGGGGCACTAACCAGTGCTTCGGTGATGATCTTGGAGTCGTGCCGGATGAGCTCCAGGTACGTGGGGACGGGGCCGTCCGCCTCGGAGAGCGAGTCCACGTAGAGGACGCCGCCGAATTTCGCGCCCGTGGCTACCTCCACTTGGCGCATGGGGGCATCGGAGACCGTGGACTCGCAGAACACGGCAGGCACCTTGTTGGCCTTGACGAATTCGATGGCCCGGGCGATCTGCTGCGGCGTGGCCTGCTGCTCGGCGTTGACAGCCCAGATGTAGACCTCGCGGAGGCCGGCGTCGCGCGCCAGGTAGGAGAAGGCCCCCTCACAGGTCACCAGCGCCCGCTGCGCCTCGGGAACGGAGGCGAGCTTCTGCACCATTTCGTCCTTCACGGTCTGCAGCTTGGCCTTGTAGGCCGCACCGTTCGCCTCGAAGGCGGACGCGTTGTCGGGGTCGAGCTTCGAGAACGCCTTCACCATGTTGTCCACGTAGATCTGGACGTTGACCGGCGACATCCACGCGTGCGGGTTCGGCTTGCCCTGGTAGGAGTCTTCGCTGATGGACATGACTTCCACGCCTTCAGAGACCACGGCGTGCGGAACATCCAGGCCCTCAACGAACTGGGCGAACCAGGCTTCCAGGTTCAGGCCATTGTCCAGGATCAGATCGGCCTTGGCCGCCTTGCGGATGTCCCCTGGAGTGGGCTCATAGCCGTGGATTTCGGCGCCGGCCTTGGTGATGGACTCGACCTGCAGCTTGTCCCTGGCCACGTTCTGCGCGACATCCGCCAGCACGGTGAAGGTGGTCAGCACCACGGGTTTCTCACCCCCTGACCCTTGGCCGGGGGCGGCACCCCCGCACGCGGCTAGGGACAGGCAGAGGAAAACGGCGACGACGGCGGCTCCGGCAGTGCGAAGGCCCTCGGTTCGGCGGACTACTTTGGCGCACCGAAACAGAAATTTAGGCATACCGAATATTGTACTGGGCGCCTCCTCGCGGCTGCAACGTCGCTGCTTCACACGCCGACGAACTGACACGCATCTGCCGACCCAGCTGACTCGCAGTTAACGTCGTCATTCTCCGTTTTCACGACGCCTACTGCGAGTCAGTTGGGAAGCTAGGCTGGAGATATGGGAACAGCTGTCCGCAATTCCCCGGCGCCACAGCCGGAGCTCTATCGTTTTTCCGCGCTCGACTACACCACCGTGGGGCTCTACGTGGCCGTGGCGGCACTCTTTGCCGTGGCAGGATCGCTGCTGCAACCGCTGCTGCAGCTCTCCCCGGACCCCACTATTGCCGTGTACTCGGTGAACCTGCTGTTCTACGGCGTCGTCGGTGTCCTGGCCTTGGCTGCCGCCCGCCGGGTTGTCTCCCGGGACCTCCGCGTCCTGGCCACCAGGCCCTGGTTCACGCTGATCATGATTCCTGTCGCGGTGGTGGCCATGCTGATCCTGACGGCCCTGCTGGTGGCCCTCACCGGACCGGTGCAGGGCTCCGCCAACCAGGCCAATGTCCAGGCGCTCGTCCAACAGGTGTCGCCGTGGCTGATTGTGCCGCTGCTGGTCATCGTGGGTCCGTTCGTGGAGGAGTACATCTTCCGCCACCTGCTGATCGGCAAGCTCAGCCGCCGCCTCAACATCTGGGTGTGCTGCATCCTGTCCACGGTCCTTTTCGCGGCGCTGCACATCGTGGGCCAGGAAACCCTCACGCTTCCGGTGCTGATGCCGTACCTGGCCATGGGCGCCACGCTGGTGTTCGTGTACGTGTGGACCGGGAAGAACGTGATGTTCTCCTACTTCGTCCATGCCGCCAAGAACCTGCTGGCCGTGGTGTTCATCTACGCGATCCCGCCCGAACTGATGGAGCAGCTGCAGCAGGTCCAGCCCTAGGTTGAGGGACAGGCCGCGGAGCGTGAGCGTAAGGGTGCCGCGCGCCCTGCCCGGGCGCGCTGAACCCGGACCGGAACTGTCCGCAGACCTCTTCCGGCGGGAACACCGCCGTCGTACTTTTGACCCATGGGACTCAACATTCAGATAGCGATCGACTGCAGCAATCCGCACGAACTGGCGGACTGGTGGGCGGAAACCCTGGACTGGGCGGTGGAACCGCAGGATGAAGCGTTCATCCGCTCCATGATCGAGCAGGGGTTTGCCACCGAAACCGAAACGAAGACCCATAACGGCAGGCTGGTGTGGGCTGCCGGCGCAGCGATCCGGCCGGTCGAGGAACTCGAAGCCAAGGCACCCGCCCGCCGCCTGCTGTTCCAGACCGTGCCGGAAGCGAAGACCATAAAAAACCGGGTGCATTGGGATGTCCGCCTTGACGGCAGGGACAAGGATGAGGTCCGCGCGGAGCTTGAGGCACGCGGCGCAAAATTCCTGTGGACCGCCAGCCAGGGGCCGCACGAATGGCACACCATGGCGGACCCCGAGGGCAACGAGTTCTGTATCAGCTGAGGCGATTACTAGACTCGGTCTGTGAGCAACGAATTCCCAGCCAAGGTATCCGACGTCTTTAAACCCTCCCGGTGGCGCACCGTGGCCGGCTTCGACGACTTCCAGGACATGACCTACCACCGGCAGGTTGAGCGGGACTCGGACGGCGCCGTGCTGCGGGACCTGCCCACGGTCCGCATCGCCTTCAACCGCCCGGAGGTCCGGAACGCGTTCCGCCCGGGCACCGTTGACGAGCTCTACCGCGCCATGGACCATGCCCGTATGACCCCCAACGTGGCCACGTTGCTGCTCACCGGCAACGGGCCGTCACCCAAGGACGGCGGGCACTCGTTCTGCTCGGGCGGGGACCAGCGGATCCGCGGCCGTGACGGGTACCGCTATGCGGAGGGCGAGACCAAGGAGACCATCGATCCCGCCCGCGCGGGCCGCCTGCACATCCTGGAAGTCCAGCGGCTCATGCGCACCATGCCCAAGGTGGTCATCGCCGTCGTCAACGGCTGGGCGGCCGGCGGCGGGCACTCGCTGCACGTCGTTTCCGACCTCACCATCGCCTCGCGCCAGCACGGCAAGTTCAAGCAGACGGACGCCACCGTAGGAAGTTTCGACGCCGGCTACGGCTCCGCGCTGCTGGCACGCCAGATCGGCCAGAAGGCCGCCCGCGAAATCTTCTTCCTGGCCCGCGAATACTCGGCCGAGGACATGGTCCGGATGGGCGCCGTGAACGAAGCCGTGGACCACGAACGGCTCGAGGAAGTGGCCCTGGAGTACGCGGCGGACATCGCCCGGCAGTCGCCGCAGGCCATCCGCATGCTCAAGTTCGCCTTCAACCTTGCCGACGACGGCCTGGCCGGGCAGCAGGTGTTCGCCGGCGAAGCCACCCGGCTGGCGTACATGACGGACGAGGCCGTGGAGGGCAAGGAAGCCTTCCTCGAGAAGCGCGATCCCGACTGGTCCCAGTTCCCGTACTACTTCTAAGCCCGCACTACTCCTAAGGCAGCCCCTGTGACTTCCCAGCCCCCGAACTTCGAACCCGCAAACCTCGATTCTGCCCTGCGGGCCTTGGCGGACGCCCTCCACGGCGAGGGCCCCGCCGTCGAACTTTCCGCCGACGCTGACGGCAACATTGTGGTTTCCGCCGTGGAGACTCCCGGCTTCGAGGACGCCGCCGTGGTGGTGCGTACTTCCGGTTCCACCGGCGCGCCCAAGGCGACGGTCCTCACCGTGGAGGCTCTGGCGGCGTCGTCCGTGGCCACCGCGTTCGCACTCAAGGGCGAGGGCCAATGGCTGCTCGCACTCCCCCTGCAGTACGTTGCCGGGGTGCAGGTCCTGGTGCGCTCCCTCTTCGCCGGCACCCGGCCGTGGGCCATGGACCTCTCCGCAGGGTTCACGCCGGAAGCGTTCACCGCGGCTGCCAAGGAGCTCACGGACAAGATCCGCTTCACGTCGCTGGTGCCCACTCAGCTGCAGCGGCTGCTGGACGCACCGTCGGCTGAAACGCTGGCCGTGCTGCGCCGGTTCAACGGCATCCTGCTCGGTGGCGGCCCCGCCTCTCCGGAACTGCTTGATGCGGCCCGTGACGCCGGCGTCCGCGTGATCACCACCTACGGTTCCGCGGAGACCTGCGGCGGCTGCGTGTACGACGGCTTCCCGCTCGAGGACGTCCTGGCACGGGTCGACGGGGACGGCAGGATCCTGCTGGGCGGCGCCACCCTGGCCGCCGGCTACCTCGGCGAAGCCGGACCGGCAGCCGACGACTTTTTCGAGGAGGACGGCGTCCGCTGGTACCGCACCGGCGACCTCGGCTCCATCGACGCCACCGGGAAGCTCACCGTGCTGGGCCGCGCCGACGACGTCATCATCACCGGAGGCGTGAAAGTTTCCGCCACGCACGTGCAGGCCGAGCTGGAAAAGCTCGACGGCGTGACGGCGGCCTTCGTGGCAGGTGTCCCCTCGGAAGAGTGGGGCCAGGCCGTGGCCGCATACGTTGCAGTGGAGGACAGCTCCCCCGCCGGCATCGAGGGTTTCACCGCGAAGCGGCACGATGGCCTGGGCCG
The DNA here is from genome assembly GCF_040683875.1 of Arthrobacter sp. NPDC093128. Classification (NCBI taxonomy): domain Bacteria; kingdom Bacillati; phylum Actinomycetota; class Actinomycetes; order Micrococcales; family Micrococcaceae; genus Arthrobacter; species Arthrobacter sp. NPDC093128. The sequence goes on along the minus strand of NZ_JBFBEY010000010.1, from coordinate 153,372 downwards.
GCTGGCTCCGAAAACCGTCCTCGCTGCCGGCGAGCTGATGATGCTGCCCAACGGCAAACCGGACCGGCTGGGCATGACTGTTCTGCTGGACGCGCTGCATCAGGGAAAATAGAGAAGCCCCGCCCCGGCCAAAGGGCCGGAGCGGCAGGATTTCGGCGGGTTTACCCCTCCGCACTGAAATGAACAACGAAGCAATCGGAGTACTGACCGTGGCCACAGCCGCACAATGGATCCAAGGCGCCCGACCGCGCACCCTGCCGGCTGCCATCGCACCGGTCCTGATCGGCACCGCCGCGGCCTTCGAGATGGACGCCTTCAAGCCGCTCAACGCCGTCCTGGCCGCGTTTGTGGCCCTATTGCTCCAGGTCGGCGTGAACTACGCCAACGACTACTCGGACGGGATCCGCGGCACCGACGAGGACCGTGTGGGGCCCCTTCGCCTGGTGGGCTCGGGCGCTGCGAAGCCCGAGATGGTGAAGCGGGCGGCGTTCGCCGCGTTCGGGCTGGCCATGCTGTTCGGCCTGGTCCTGGTGGTCATTACCCAGGCGTGGTGGCTAATTCTGGTGGGCCTCGGCTGTGTCCTGGCCGCCTGGGGGTACACCGGCGGCAAGAACCCGTACGGCTACATGGGCCTGGGCGACGTGTTCGTGTTTGTGTTCTTCGGCCTCGTGGCCACCCTGGGCACCACGTACACGCAGGCGGGGCAGCTCAGCCTGGCCGCCATCATCGGGGCAATCGGCACCGGCCTGATCGCGTGTGCGCTCCTGATGGCCAACAACGTCCGGGACATCCCCACGGATATCCAGGCCGGCAAGAAGACCCTGGCCGTGCGGCTCGGTGACAAGCACGCCCGCGAAAGCTACGTCCTGATGCTGGCCGTGGCCATCCTGCTGGTGGTGGTCCTGGCACCCGCACGCCCGTGGATGCTCATTGTGCTGCTGCTGATCCCGGCCAGCCTGATGCCGTCATGGCTGATGATCAACGGCCGGAAGCGCAAGAGCCTCATCCCCGTCCTCAAGCAAACGGGCCTGATCAACCTGGGCTACAGCGTGCTGTTCTCCGTGGGCCTCGTCCTGAGCCACGGGCTGTAGGGATACAGCCCGTGGCTCAGGCGGGGTGGGCCGCCGGGCGAGCTCAGGCGTCCTTGCGGGGAGTTTCTTCTTTGCTGGGAGCTTCAGTACGGGGAATTTCCGTACGGGGAGCTTCGGTGCGGGGAATCTCCGAACGGACCGTGATGTCCGGGTTGGCGTCCACCAGGGTGTCCTCGGCGTCGGCGTCTTCCACCTCGCCGGCGGTGCGGATGGGCTTGGCCCGGCCGGAGAAGCGCTCATGCAGGCTGGCCGTAGCGGCGTCGCGCTGCTTCTGGAAGAACAGGTAGCTGATGGCGAAGGCAATCAGGCCGGCAAAGACTGCGGCCAGCAATATTCCCACCTCGAGGAAGCTGAACAGCACGAGCAACGGCACGAACAGCGCCAGACGGATCAGGGAGTATTTCATAAAAGCCACGGTTCAAGTTTAGCCGTCCGGCGTCGAAGCCCCCGCCAGTTGTGCGGTGGAGCCCCTGCCCGGGAGGGAGCCCGCCGGTATGCGGCCGGGCCCGGCAGGCGAAACATCGGGAGGGCAGTGCTGCAGGCGTCCGGACGGTAGACTAATGGTATGCCCCGTGTATTGGTCGCCGTCGCCGTTCTAGCCATATACGTCTATGGCATCGTGGACGTGATCCGCACTGAAAAGCACCTCACGAGGGGTATCTCCAAGACTGCCTGGATCATCGTCGTTGCTGTCCTGCCGGTCGTGGGTGCGGCACTGTGGTTCATCATCGGACGGCCGCGCGGGAGCCGCCCCGCCGCCCAGACCTACAGCCACACCGTCGCGCCGGATGACGACCCCGATTTCCTGCGCAACCTCGAAATCCGCCGCCGCAACCAGGCCGAAGCGGACCGCCTGAAGAAGCTCAAGGACGAACTCCAGGCCAAAGAGCATAAGCTCAACGGCGGTGCTTCCGGCACGGGCGGATCAGGCGAGGGCAAAGGCAAGGGAAGCCAGAACGGCAGCCACCGGGGCGACAAGCACTCCGAAGAATCACACCACCCCGAGACCGACTCCCACGGCACGGACGAGGTCAAGTAAGCCGCTTGAGTGGGCCCGGTCGCGTAAGCCTGTTCAAGTAAGCCCGCTTCGGTGGCAGCAGGTTTCCGCCGTGCCCGGCGCCCTGAACAAGCCGGCGCTAAGACTCCATGCGTGCTAAGACTCCATGGCGTTAAGAATCCATCAAGAATGCGGCAACAACGCACCGCAGTGCAGTCCGCGGATGTTTGATGAATTTAGTGGACTCTCGCATGCGGAGCACGTAATGCAGCGAGCCGAGTGCAGACAGCCGAATGCAGCGAGCCCCCGAGCCAGGCGTAAGGAGCCCTGCCATGACCAACGACACTGCCGAGGCGGTCCTGTTCTTCGTGGGCATGGCCGTGCTGCTGATTGTCCTGGTGGTCACCCTCATCCGGTCCACAAAGTAGAGCCGCCCTCGTTCCCCATTTGCCACTAGTGGCCGCTATTCTCCACGCATAGCGGCCATTACTGGCTAAACGGCGGCGCCTGGAGAATCGCCGCCGGCCGCCAGCCGCGGCAGTCCGGAACCTCCACCTGTCCTCCACATTGCCGCGGGGCTGTGGGGGCCGTCCTGCTACGGGGTCAAAATGCTCCTATGCACCTTCCCTCCGAGCTTCCGCAGGACCTTCGCCACGGTCCGTTCACTGTGGCGCAGGCCCGGTCCGCGGGCCTGACGAGGCGGCGCCTGAGGGCAAGCGACCTGGTTCAACCTTGTCGCGGGGCACGCGTTTCAGCACTGGCCGGGGATACGTTGCTGCTTCGCGCCACCGCCCTCGTCGCTGTCACTGGAGCGGTGGTCAGCCATCTTTCAGCGGCCGCGCTGTGGGGGTTCCCGCTGCCGCTGAACCTCCGGAACATCGACGTCGTCCATCTGACGTGCAGTCCGGGCCAGCGAGCCGTCCGGCGGAAGGGTGTGGTGGGCCACCGGCTGATACTGGAGCCTGCGGAAATCACCAGCGGACGGCACGTGCAATGCACCTCTCCCCTGCGGACGTGGTTCGACCTTGCGGGAATCCTTGGTCCCGATGACCTTGTCACAGCCGGCGATTTCCTGTTCCGACGGAGGAATCCGCTCGCCACTCTTGCCGAGCTGGACGACTTCCTGTCCAGCAAGACCGGTAAGCCCGGCTATCGCAGGGCCATGCGGGCACGTGCCTTGCTGCGGACACGGACGGACTCCCCCAAGGAGACGGAAGTCAGGCTGCTACTGCGTCGCCATGGCCTTCCCGAGCCGGCCATCAACGTGCCCATGCTTGACGCCTCCGGCAGGTGGATCCAGGACCCGGATATGTCCTATGAGCGGGAAAAGGTCGCCATCCAGTACGACGGCGGCCACCACGCCTCACCTGCTCAACGCCGCAGCGACATCTGCCGGGACGAGGATGCCAAGGAGGCGGGATGGCGGGTAGTGGTGCTGACCCAGAGCGACCTCGATCCCTTCGCACCCGGCACTGAGCCCCGGGCCGTGACCCGTGTCCGCAAAGCGCTCGTGGAGCGTGGCTGGGCACCTAAAGCTTCCCCCCGTCGTCGGCCATCCGACAGCAATGGCCGCTAAGCGGGTGGCTTAGCGGCCATTAGTGGCAAATCGGGCAGAAATCGCGCACAGGGGGAACGCAGAGAAGGCGCCCCCTGCCTACAGCCCCGAGTAGGAGTGCAGGCCGTTGAAGAACTGGTTCACGATGGTGAAGTTGAAGATCACGCAGAGGTAGCCCACGATCGACAGCCACGCGGCGCGTGTGCCGGTCCAGCCGCGCGTGGCCCGGGCGTGCAGGTAGCCGGCGTAAACCACCCAGATCACGAACGTCCAGACTTCCTTGGTGTCCCAGCCCCAGAACCGGCCCCATGCCTTCTCGGCCCAGATGGCACCGAACATCAGCGTGAACGTCCAGCCGACGAACGCGACAGCGTTGATGCGGTAGGACAGGTTCTCGAGGCTCAGCGCCGAAGGCACCAGGCGCATGAAGCCCAGCTTGTCCCCGCCGCCGGCCGCGATGGTCTTCTGCCGGTGGGCCTGAACCAACTGCAGGGCGGACATCGCGAAGGTCAGAGTGAAGAGCGCGGAGGAAATAACGGCGATGGAGACGTGGATGATCAGCCAGTAGCTCTGCAGCGCCGGCACCAGGTGCCCCACGGGCGTCCAGTAAGCCACGGACGCGGCCACGAGCATGATGATGGCCAGGCCGATCACAAACGTGCCCAGGAAGCGCAGGTCGCGGCGGATCAGCACCAGCAGGAAGACCGCAACCGCCACGAAGGCGCCGGTGGTCAGGAATTCGTACATGTTGCCCCACGGCACCCGGCCCGAACCGATGGCACGGGTGACCACGCCCGCACCGTGGATCAGTGCGCCCAGCACGGTCAGGGCAACTGCAACGCGGGCAGGTACGCGGCGTTCGGCGGCGTAACGCATTCCGGCGTCGGCCGTCTGCCCGGCACCGCCCGCGGCGCCATTGGACAAACCACCCGTTGCCGACGACGGCCGCTCGGCGCGGCCTATCGGCCCGCTGACGTCCGAATCGGCCCGGTCGACTGCGGGACGGTCAACAGCTGCACGGTCGACGGCGGCCCCCACCCCTGCACCGACCGGGACCTTGGCCGTTGCGGAGTCTGACGCACCCGCCGCGGCAGCAGCCTTGAGGTCCACTGCGCGCAGCGCCTTGCTGCTCTTGGCCAGGTCCCACGCGAAGGCGATAAAGGCCACCGTGTAAGTGCCGGCCGCCAGCAGCATAAAGAGCTCGCTGTACTGGCCCATGGTTTCGTTGATGGGGAACATTACTGGTCCTTCTTCGACTCGGGTGAGCCGGCTGTTGACTGGATGAAGTCTTCTGTGGGCGTGTCCGTGGCGGCCTCGTTTTTGCCGCTGCCGGCCTTGCTGCTGTCCGTGGGGACGACGCCGGCCGGGACACTCCCCGCCGGGCCATTATCCATCTGCCCGCTGGGAGCATTCTGGGAGTCCAGGTCCCATTCGTCCGTGAGGAGTGAACGGATCGCCGCCGCCTCTGCGGCGAGGCGGTGGTCCTCGCCGCGGGCCAGAAGCCCGTACTCCACCATGGTGCGGCCGTCCTCATGCGTGCCTGTGCGAACCCAGACCCGGCGGCGGTTCACGTACAGCGAGGTCACCAGCCCGGCCACGGCCAGCAGCGCGAAGATCAGGGCGTACAGCTGGCCCGGGTTGTGGTGGATGTCCACGCCGATGTAACGCTTCACGCCGTCGAAACTGATCGAGCCCTTGCCGTCCGGGAGCGTGTAGGTGCTGCCGGGAGCCAGGGTGATGCCGCCGGCGTCGAGGTTCCGGGCGTTGAGCGGCGTCAGCTTCTTCACGTCGAGTTCGAAGACGTTCTGCGGGGAGCCGTTGTCCAGGCCAAGGTCGCCGAAGTATGAGTTCAGGGTGAGCTGCGGGTTGATGAGCTCCGGATCACCGCTAAAAGAGACGCCCTTCTCGGTGACGAACGCGGTGGGCAGGAAGAACCCGGCGAAGCCGAGCTGGTCCGGCTTGGCGTCCGGGACCTTGATCACCACGGAGGAGTAGTAGTTCTCGCCCTGCAGCTTCGCCACCACCGGCCCCTGCATCGCAACATTCCCGGCGCCGTCGCGGACGGTCACAACCGGGGCGTAGCCGTTGCCGGTCAGGTAGACGCTGGTGCCGCCGAGGCTCACGGGATCGTTGACCTTCAGCACCTGCTTCTCCGCAGGCGCGTCCGGGGTATCCCGCGTGGTCACGTCCGCCTTGAAATCGATGGGCTGGCCGAACTTGCCCTTCGATTCACGGTCGAACGTGATCTGGAACTTGTCCAGCTGGATGGAGTACGGCTGGAGCTGGCTGCTTTGGAAATTGGAGCCTGGGGTGAACTGGTCGTAGCCCACCAGCGTGTTCACGAACGTGTCGCCCTCCACCAGGATCCGCTGACCGCTGTAGCCAAAGAGCCCGCCGGCCGCCACGGACACCAGGACGCCGATCAGGGATGTGTGGAACACCAGGTTTCCCACTTCCCTCAGGAAGCCGCGCTCGGCCCCCAAAGAGGGCCGCGCACCGTCGTCGTCCCTCACGTCAACGCGGTAACCGCGCTTCTTCAGCTTCGCGGCAGCGTCCGCAATGGCGGCCGACGCCGGGATCCCGGCATCCGGGGGGATCACCAGCGTGCCGTACTCGGGCAGGCGGGACAGCCTCGCCGGAGTACGCGGAGGCTGGGAGCGCATGGCCTTGTAGTGGGCGATCGCGCGGGGAACCACGCAGCCGATCAGCGAGATGAACAGCAGGATGTAGATGGCGGAGAACCACGCCGAGGAGTAGACGTCGTAGAGCTGGAGGGAGTCCAGGATCTTGCCGTAGTCCGGGTGGTCCGCGATGTACTGCGTGACGATCGACGGGTTCGCGGGGCGCTGCGGGAACAGCGATCCGGGCACCGCGGCAACGGCCAGCAGGAGGAGCAGGAACAGCGCTGTGCGCATGCTGGTGAGCTGGGTCCAGGCCCAGCGGAGCATGCCCAGGGGCCCCAGCACCGGAAGGGCAGCTTCGGCCTTGGCCTGGGCCACGGGAGTCGCTGCTCCGGTCTTGCCGCGTTCCGGTGCTGTTTCCTCCGGGGCAGGGGACTTCTTCTGTTTGTTCACTCGCTCGCTCATCAGATCGGCAATTTCACGTCGGTTTGGAACCAGTACTGCAACCCGGAAACCCAGGCGCCCCACACTCCGCTGGCCATCAGCAGGCCCAGCACCACCAGGATGCCGCCGCCGATCCGCTGGATAGCGAGCCGGTGCTTGCGGAAGAAGGACATCACGCCGACGCCGCGGCGCACGGCCAGGGCGATCAGCAGGAACGGGATGCCCAGCCCGAGGCTATAGACGAAGGCCAGGAAGGCGCCCTTGGCGGCCGAGGACCCTCCGGACATGCTCAGGAGCTGGACGGCGGAGTAGGTGGGACCGATGCACGGCGCCCACCCCAGGCCGAAGGTGATGCCCAGCAGCGGCGCGCCCCACAGCCCGGCGGGCGGCTTGGCATGGATCTTGGCGTCCCGCTGCAGCCAACTGAATCCGCCCATGAACACCACGCCCATGATGATCACCAGGATGCCCAGCACCTGCGTGATCCAGGCATTCTGACCGCCGCTGATCATCGACCCCAGCTGGCCGAACGCCCCGCCCAGCAGGACGAAAATCACGGAGAAGCCGAGCACGAACAGGCCGATGCCGGCCAGCATCCGGCCGCGCTTCTGCTTCTCCAGGTCCACGCCGGTCAGTCCGGTGACGTAGCCCAGGTACCCCGGCACCAGCGGCAGGACGCACGGGGAGAGGAAGGACACGAGTCCGGCCAGCAGCGCCACCGGGATGGCAAGCAGCAGCGAACCGTTGAGGATGGCTTCGGCGAAGGGGCTGTTCACGGTGAGGGCGCCGCCGTCACTCTGCCACGGCGGCGGTAATAAGGGCCTTGAGCGTGCCCTTTTGGATTTCGCCCAGGACGCGGGACGCAACCCGGCCCTGCTTGTCCAGCACCAGCGTGGTGGGCACAGCACCGGGAGGCACCAGCCCGGAGACGGCCAGGAGCACGCCGCCGTCCTTGTCATGGAAGCTGGGGTAGGTCAGGTCGAAGGTCTTGTCGAACGCCTCGGCGGCAGCCTTCTCGTCGCGGAGGTTCACGCCGTAGAACTGCACGCCCTGCTCCTTGAACTCCTGGTGCAGCGCTTCCAGCGACGGCGCTTCGACGCGGCACGGCGCACAGGCAGCGAACCAGAAGTTGAGGACGGTGACTTTTCCGACGAAGTCCGCGGGCTCCACGGTGGTTCCGTCGAACAGGGTTCCCTTGATGCTGACGGCGGATTTGCGGTCCGCGGCAGCGAACTCGGTCACGGACCCGTCGCCGGCCACATAATTCTTGTTGTCCCCCGCCTTGGCCTGTTTGGCCAGGGCGTCTTCCTGCGCACACCCGGAAAGGCCCAGTGTCAGGGCGGCCAGACCCAGGCCGCCGGCGGCGAGGACGCTGCGGCGGGAGGCCGGGCGCATCGCCTTGCTGCCTTCGTAGACTCCGTTGTTGGTCTTGGATCCGGCCACGCTCAGGCCCCCGGGGTGCTGGAGGCGCCGGGCAGAAGGGCGGCAGCGGGCTCGCTGTAATCCACGCGCAGCAGGGTGCCGTCGTCGTCGAACACCAGCGAGGTGAGGGAGGTGAGTGTGCATTCGCGCTTGCGCGGATCGTGCCAGAGGGGCCTGCCCTCGGCGCTCAGCCGCGTGGACCAGATGGGGAGCTGATGGCTGACAAGGATGGCCTCGGCGCCGTCGCCACCCAGTTCGATAGCACGCAGGCGTGCGTCCTGGACCGCGGCGATGACGCGGGCGGCCTGGTCTTTGTAGGGCTCGCCCCACGACGGAATGAACGGGTTGCGCAAGTGCGGCCAGTGCTTGGGCTTGAGGAGTTCGGCCTTGTTGACCCTGAGGCCTTCGAAGTGGTTGCCGGCCTCGATGATGCGGTCCTCGGTGTTGATTTCGAGGTGCAGCGCTTCGGAGATGGGGCGGGCTGTTTCCTGTGCCCGGGTCAGCGGCGACGCCACCAGATGCACGATTTTGGCCCCCTGCGCGGCGCGGTCGCTGAAGTGCACGGCGAGCGTCTTGGCCATCTGCTGTCCGAGTGCGGAGAGGTGGAATTCCGGCAGCCGTCCGTAGAGGACGCCGTCCGGATTGTGGACCTCGCCGTGGCGAAGGAGATGAACAGTGGCTTGGGGCATGTTTACCAGTTTCTCAAAGATGTCGGGTGATCTGAAATCTTCTACAAGAAGTAGAACTGGGACGTTTGAAGAAATGTTCCCAGGAGTTGGAATAAAAGATGCAAATGCATGTTTATACTTGGTGAAGCAGTTAGTTGAGACTTCAACCAAAGAAGTTTCGGCTGGCGATCAGACATCCTTCCGCAAGAGATTCCGACCACAGATCACAAGGAGCAACACCATGGCACTGCCCACCAACATCACCACCGGCACCTGGACCCTCGACAACTCGCACAGCGAAATCGCCTTCACCGTGCGCCACGCAGGCATCAGCAAGGTCCGCGGCCAGTTCAAGGACGCCGCAGCAACCCTGGACCTCTCAGAGAACGTTGCCGACTCCAAGGTCAACGCCACCATCCAGACCGCCAGCTTTGACTCGGGCGACGTCAACCGCGACGGCCACGTCCGCGGCGAAGACTTCTTCGACGTCGAGAAGTTCCCGGAGATCTCCTTCGTTTCCAACGCTATCGTTCCCAAGGGCGACGCCTACGAACTCCAGGGCGATCTCACCATCAAGGGCGTCACCCGCGCGGTTGCACTCGAGACCGAGCTCCACGGCGTGGCTGTGGACCCGTTCGGCATGACCCGCGCCGGACTCACCGCTGAAACCACCATCAGCCGCAAGGACTTCGGCCTGACCTGGAACGCCGTCCTGGAAGCCGGCGGCGTGCTGGTCAGCGACAAGGTTGCCATTAACCTTGAGCTCGCGTTCATCGCCCCGGCCGCATAGTTTCTGCGCCCGAGAAGAACCGCACACCAACACAGCACCCCGCTCCGTCACTGCGACGGAGCGGGGTGTTGTGTTTTGTGCGCCGTGTTTAGTGCGTTCTCCCTAATTCGGAATACCTCTCCGGAATGATCCACCGCGCGGCCGGAGAGGGGTACGGTGGAAGCAAACCATGCTGGGGGCAGGGCACCGTTACTGATCCCGGTACCCGTTTAATCAGTAGTCGACCCGCAAAGGACCAACTATGAGCACGCCTCCAGCCCAGCCGGCCAACCCGAACGAACCTGAGAACGGCAAGCCTGACGCTCCCCAGTACGGGCAGAACGCGCCAGAGTCCCCCGCGGCACCGCAGTATGGCCAGCAGTCCCCAGCCGCTCCCCAGTACGGGCAGAACGCGCCAGAGTCCCCCGCGGCACCGCAGTATGGGCAGCAGTCCCCAGCCGCTCCCCAGTATGGCCAGAACGCGCCAGAGTCCCCCGCGGGACCGCAGTACGGGCAGAACGCGCCGCAGTCGCCTGCAGCCCCGCAGTACGGGCAGAAGGCGCCGCAGTCCCCCGCCGCACCCCAGTACGGGCAGCAGCCGCAGCAGTTCGGACAGCAGGGCACGCCGCCCCAGTACGGCCAGCAGCCGCAGCAGCCCTACGGCCAGGCCCCCCAGCAGTACGGCCAGTCACCGTACGCCCAGTACCCGTCCGAGCAGCCCCAGGGTGCTGCCGCCGGCGGTGTTCCGAAAATGGTCAATAACGCTTTCTGGATGATCGTTGCGGCAGGCGCCCTGTGGCTCATCTCCCTTCTGGTTGCCATTCCCGGGCTCGATGATCCCACCATGCGGAGTACGTTCGAGGAGCAGATGCGGGCCGGCGGAGCGGACGTCGACTTTGAGTCGATCAAGGGCGTTGTGATTGGCATGATGGTTGTGGTGGGCCTGATCGGCGCGGGACTGTACGCACTGGTGGCGCTCAACGTACGCAAGGGCAAGAACTGGGCACGCATCCTGGGCACGGTCCTGGCGGCCCTTTCGATCTTCAGCCTCCTCCCGCTCGGCATCGGAACAGTGGCAGTTTTGCTTGGCATTGCAGCCATCGTGATGCTTTACCTCCCGGCCTCCGCGCCGTACTTCCAGAAGCAGCAGCCTTTCGGGAACCCCTACTCCCAGCCGGGCAACCCCTACGGCCGCTAACTTCGGCCCGGCTGCCTGACGGCAGCCAAGCAGCACCACAACGCAACACCTCAGTTCCACAGCCAGCGGGCGTGGACTTCGGAAGGTCAGCGGCTTCAGCCGCCAGACTCCGGAGTCCGCGCCCGCTGTGTTTTGGCGGGCCGCTCCTTGAGCCGAAATTGAGGTGAAAACTATCCACAGATCGCTCCTGCGCGCGGTACCGTGTAACCAAAGTGACGCTGGGGGCAGAAAGACGTGGCTGATCCCGGCAAGTGTTTAGTCAGTGGCCGACTTGCAAAGGATCAACATGAGCACTCCGCCCGTCCCGCCGTCGTATCCCTACGATCCCCACTCAGGCGGTCAGTACGACCAGCAGCCTCCGCAGTACGGGCAGAGCCCTCAGTTCGGGCAGAGCCCTCAGTTCGGGCAGAATCCTCAGTACGGCCAGCCCCAGCAGTTTGGGCAGAGCCCTCAGTACGGCCAGCCCCAGCAGTTCGGGCAGCAACAGTTCCTCGTCTACCCTTCGGAGATGCCGCAGCAGCCGACTGCGGCTTCCAGTGCCGCTCCTCCGCTCGTGAACACCGCCTTCTGGCTGCTGATCGGCGCGTGCGTCCTGTGGGTCAGCTCGGTCTTCCTGTCGATAGGTGCAATTGACGACCCCGCAATGCGCAGTCAGTTCGATGCCAGGCTGGCAACCAGCGGAGCTGACGTGGATTTCGAGGCCCTCAAGGGCGTCATCGTGGGAATGGTGGCACTGATAGCCGCCATCGGTGTGCTGATGTATGCGCTGGTCGCATTCAATATCAGGAAGGGCCGCAACTGGGCGCGGATTCTCGGCACCATCCTTGCGGCGTTCTCCCTGCTTGGCGTCCTCGAAATGGGGGCTGGGCACGCTGTCCATCCTGGCCGGCGTGGCCGGGATGGTGCTCCTGTACCTCCCCGCATCCGCACCGTTCTTCAGGAAGTACCAGCCATTCGGTAGCTCCTACGCGCAACCGGGCTACCCCTACGGCCGCTGAGCGCCGGTAGACCCGGGACGCACTCCAGTGAACGGATCCCCCGGGCTGACCGGGCAAGCGGGGAGCTATTCGGCGTCGTCCGGGCCCTGGGTCCGCTGTGCGTGATAGGCAAGGATCTGCAGTTCGGTGGCCATGTCCACCTTGCGCAGGTTTACGCCGGCCGGCACCTGCAGCATCACCGGCGCGAAGCTGAGGATGCTGCGCACTCCGGCTGCGATAACGCGGTCGCACACACCCTGAGCCACAGCCGCGGGCAGCGCCAGCACCACCATGTTGGTTCCGGTGCGCTGGAGGACGGGCTCGAGATCCGCGACGTCGCTGACCCGCAGCCACCCGACTTCGTTGCCCACCACCATCTGGTCGGCGTCGAAAATCGCCACAACGTCGAATCCTCGGGACTCAAAGCCCCCGTACCGCGCCAAGGCCTTGCCCAGGTTACCGGCGCCCACGATCGCCACTTTCCAGTCGCGGGTCAGGCCCAGCGCCGCTGAGATATGGCGGCTGAGGTACTGCACTTCGTAGCCGACGCCGCGTGTGCCGTAGGACCCGACGTGCGAGAGATCCTTCCGGAGCGTGGACGAACTCACGCCGGAGGCTTCGGCCAGCGATTCGGAGGAGACGCGTTCAACACCCTCGGCCAGCATTGTGGTGAGGGCGCGCAAATAGATGGTCAGCCGGGCCACGGCCGCGGGCGGAATCTGCTTGGCCGCAGTACCGCTATCCCCGTGGACAGCCTCGGGGGAAGAATCCAGCGAAGTCACTATCTGCTCCATTGCGTCGCGTTGTGAGTCCACTCTAGAGCCCAGTCTGCACTGCCAACAAAGCAGGAGTCACGGCGCGCCACGGCTCCCGGTGCATAATGCCGCCGTGCTCCGGCGTCACCCGGCCGCGTCCCATGCAGCTCCCCGCCATCCCTACTTGGCCATGGCCTGGCGCAGGACCCGGTCCAGGCGGGGTTCGTCGATCTTCCAGAAGTCACGCTGGATCCCGTCGACGAGAACCACGGGGATTTCTTCGGCATACCGCTCACGGAGTTCCGGACGGTTGTCCACCAGCTGTTCCGTCCACTCCAGGCCCAAGGCGGCGGTGACGCGTCCGACGGCGTCGCGCGCCGCCTCACAGAGGTGGCAGTCAGCTTTGGTGATCAGTACCACGTCGGGTTTTGCCATGCCTTAACCGTAGCCCGGGCCGCCGTCCCGCCGCGACGTCACCAAGGCCGGGCGGGCATTGACTAGACTCAAGGCATGCCCGAGGAGAAGTACGTCGCCGTAGTCCGGCAGCCCGCCGGTGCGTCCCATCACGGCGAGGCCGCCTTCTTCGACGTCGACAACACCCTTATGAAGGGCGCCAGCCTCTTCCACGTGGCCCGCAAAATGCACCAGCGCGGCGCGTTCACCCTGCCGCAGGCGGCCGGTATGGCGTGGAAACAGTTCAAGTTCATCCTCCGCGGCGAGAACATGGACGATGTCCATGCGGTCCGCGATTCGGCACTGACGCTGGCAGCCGGCATCACAGTGGAGGACATCAAGGCACTCGGCGAAGAAGTCTTCGACGAAATGATCGAGTCCAGGATCTGGCCCGGCGCCAAGGCCCTGGCCCAGCAACACTTACGGGTAGGCCGCATGGTGTGGCTGGTGACGGCGACGCCCATCGAGGTGGCCACCGTGATTTCCACGCGGTTGGGCCTGACCGGAGCCCTGGGAACCGTGGGCGAAATTGAGAACGGCGCGTACACCGGCCGGCTGGTGGGCGACATCCTGCACGGGCAGGCCAAGGCCGTAGCTGTCCAGGGCATCGCGGACGCCGAGGACCTGGACCTCAACCGCTGCTGGGCCTACAGCGATTCACACAATGACATTCCGCTGCTGAGTATGGTGGGCCATCCGGTGGCCATCAACCCCGACTCCCGGCTTCGCCGCCATGCCCGCGACAACAACTGGCCTGTCTACGACTTCCGCTCAGGCCGCCGCGCCGCCACGCTGGGACTGAAGGCGGCCACGATTGGCGGGGCAATCTACGGCCTCTGGCGGGGCTTCACCCGCTTCCGCGGCCCCACGGTCTAACCCAAGCCGGACTCCCGCTCCCCGCCTCTTCAGCGAGCATCCCGGAACTCCAACCGTCGGCGGTTTTTCGCGCAGGAGCGCATCTCGACGGCGAAGCACTGCGGCCGGGACGCTGGCCCAAAGAAAAATGCCCGCTGCCAAAGGCAACGGGCATCTCACGCTGTAGGAAGTATCTCTACTTCTTGTTACGGCGCTGGTGGCGGGTCTTACGAAGCAACTTGCGGTGCTTCTTCTTGGCCATACGCTTGCGACGCTTCTTAATAACTGAACCCACGAAAGTTCCTTACAAACTAGATGGAGTACCTGTCTGATGGAAGAGGTCCGTGGACTAGGCAACAGACTAAACAACAAACAGATTCTTACAATAACGAAAAACGTTCCCTAACAGGGTACCGCTTATCCGGCCCACCCACTGACCGCCTGCCTGAAGGCACATACGGCGGCGGCCGCGAAGGAACCTAGGCGGAGTCCGACTGGCCTTCCACAACAGCACCCTTGACGTACTGTTCGACGGCGCTCTCCGGCACCCGGAAGGACCGGCCGAAGCGGACGGCCGGCATCTCTCCGGAATGGACAAGGCGATACACGGTCATTTTGGAAACGCGCATGAGCTCGGCCACTTCGGCCACAGTCAGGAACTGAGCGTTCGAGAAGTTCGACTCTGCGGACATTTCCCTTATTCCTTTTTTGTTAACAGCTGATAAAGGCAACCCCATTGAAACCCCATTGCGGTGTGCCGATGCTGAGCCATCAACCTACCCTGTGCTAGTTACTCTAGTGGCTGATGGTGCCATAGTGAAAGTCATTCCGCGTAACCAGTTTCCGGGCCCGCGCCCGGTCAAACGCTGAAAATTCAGCCCTGCAGGGCACTCCTGCGCTTGCGCGCGGACGAAGCAAGCTGTCCCAGCACCGACGCCGTGACATCCCACTCCATGCAGGCGTCGGTGACGCTCTGGCCGTAGACCAGCTCGTCAGTACCGGCAGCGTGCTCGGCCACATCCAGGTTCTGCGCACCGCCCACCAGGAAACTCTCCAGCATGACGCCGGCAATGGCCGAGGCGGCGGTTCCGCCATCCTCCAACTGCGCTCCGATTTCGAAGGCCACTTCCGCCTGGCGGTGGTGGCTCTTGCCGCTGTTGGCGTGGCTGGCGTCCACAATCAGCCTCGAGTTGAGCTGCTTGCCGGCCAGTTTCGCCGACGCCGCCGCGACGTCCGCCGCTGAGTAGTTGGGGCCCTTGCGCCCGCCGCGCAGGATCACGTGCGTGTCCGGGTTGCCGGCCGTGGCCACGAGCGCAGCCCGGCCGTCACCGTCGATTCCCAGGAACGCCTGGGACGCCGCCGCGGCACTGCAGGCATCAACGGCAACCTGCAGGTCGCCGTCGGTCCCGTTCTTGAACCCGATCGGCATGGACAGTCCGGACGCGAGCTGGCGGTGGATCTGGCTTTCGGTGGTGCGTGCCCCGATGGCGCCCCAGGAGACGAGGTCCGCCATGTACTGCGGGCTGATGGGTTCCAGGAACTCCGTGGCCGTGGGAAGGCCCAGCGAGGTGACCTGCTTCAGGAACTGGCGGGCGGCCCGCAGTCCAGTGGCGATGTCGTGGCTGCCATCAAGGTGGGGATCGTTGATGAGGCCCTTCCAGCCCACGGTAGTGCGCGGCTTCTCGAAGTAGGTCCGCATGACGATCAGCAGGTCTTCCCGGTGCTTCTCCGCCTGGCTCACCAGCCGGCGGGCGTATTCCAGGCCGGCTTTGGGGTCATGGATGGAGCAGGGTCCCACGATCACCAGCAGGCGATCGTCCACGCCGTCCATGATGGCCCGGACTTCGTCCCGGCCGCGTTCGACGACGTCGGCCACCCGGGCGTCCAGCGGCAGCTCCGCGATCATGTCCTGCGGTGACGGGAGCGCCTGGAATTCGCTGACGCGCAGGTTGGAGGTGGATTTCTGCGCGGACGCAGTACCTTCCCGGGAAACAGTGTTCTCCAGTGGATTGGAAGGATGCGTTTCGGTGGCTGCTGCGGTGCTCATGTGTGCGGGTCCTGTTCCGGATGGTGCGGAGCGGGCCCAGATCAGAACCCGCCGGAGAAATGGCGAAGGGCAGAGAATGATCTCTGCCCTGTTGGCTCTGAAGGAAAGTTGGGGTGCGTGTCAGTTAGACGCGGGCTCCTCCAGAGCCAACGAAAAATACGCATACCAACGGTTAGTCATAGCCAAGACCATAACGGCCGAACGGACCGTCCGCAAACCGGAGGCGTCACAAAAAGTCCCCGTTACGGCCCACCACCCTGCCCCGCCCCGCCCTTCCTGACCCAACTAGGTAGCAGCAGGTGTCGTTTTGAGCCGCCAAAACGACACCTGCTGCTACCTAGTTGGGGGCGGGAAAGCGGGACCTCAGCCGAGCAGCTTGCGCAGGTACTGCAGCTGACGGTTCCACTGGTGTTCCTGGCCGCCCTCATGGTTGTTGAACCGGTACACCTCGATGTCCTTGGCCGGAACGCCTCCGGTTCCCGCAGGCCTGGCCGTTGCCGGTTTCGTTCCGTAGGCGTTGAAGCTGGCAAAGACCGTGGACGGAGGGCAAATATCGTCCATCTGCGCGGCCGAGAACAGCGCCGGCGCCGTTGCCGCCCGGCCCAGGTTGACGCCGTCGAAGTAGTTCAGCACGGCGAGGATGGGCTCGTAGCGATCCCGGTGGCGGGCCAGGAAGGCGGCGATTTCGGGATACGGCCCGCGCGGTGCGATGTCGATGGAACGGGGGAAGTCCTGCAGGAATGGCACATCCGGCAGGGCGGCGATCACGCCGTCGAGCCTTCCGGCCGCGAGCCCGGCCACCGCAACGGTAATGCCGCCGCCCTGGCTGACGCCCGCCACCACAACCCGCGAGGCGTCGACGGCGGGGTGTGCCTGGGCGGCCTCCACCGCACGGAAGGCATCCACATAGACCCGCCGGTAATAGTAGTCCTCGCGGCTGCCGACACCGCGGGTCATCAGCCCCGCATGCGCCACGTCGCCCGCTGAGGGGTGCGGGTCGGCGGTGTGCCCCAGAATTCCGCCGTAACCCTGCCCGCGGGTGTCCATGATGAAGTGCGCGTAACCGGCCTGCGCCCACTTGGTGTCCTGGTTGGACAGCCCGCGCCCGCCGGAATAGCCCACGTACTGCACGACGACGGGCAGCGGCTCGTCCGCAGGCCGGTTCGCCGGCAGGTGCAGCCAGCCTTTCACCAGGGAACCGCCGAAGCCGGCAAACGTGACATCGAAGGTGTCGATTACCGTCAGGTAGTTGTCCACCGCTTCGAAAACGGCGTCCAGCGTGTAGTCCCGGGCCTCGCTGATGGTGCGGTCCCAGAAGGCATCAAGATCCGCCGGGGCCGTGACGCCGGACGTGTAGTTTCGGAGCTGCTCAAGCGGTAGGTCGAAGAGGGGCATGGGGATTCCGGTTCTGTGAAGCGGGGCGAGAGGTAGGATGTTGTATCTTCTCAGGCGCACAAGGCAGGTTCAACCGGCACGACGCCACATTGAGGACTGTGTACCAGCGCGACTGGAGATGACGTTGTTGGACGCGCTGCCCCGCCACTCAGACCAGCGCCGCCTGGTAGTTTTCCAAGGCCTGCGACCCGCGCACGAGTGCCCGCAGCTCGGCCAGGCCGCCGGAGACCGCGCCTGCGGCACGGGCCTGGACCAGGACGTTGCCGACAGCTGTGGCTTCGACGGGTCCGGCGATGACGCGTTTTCCGGTGGCGTCGGCCGTGAGCTGGCACAGGAGCCGGTTCTGCGAGCCGCCGCCCACGATGTGCACTACGTCCACGGGCACGTCCGCGAGGCGTTCGGCGTCGGCGATGGTTCGGGCGTAGCCGGCTGCGAGGCTGTCCAGGATGCAGCGGGTGATGGCGGCCGGGTGGTCGGTCAGGACGGCTCCGGTGTTGCGGACGGCTGCCCGGATCCGTTCGGGCATGTTATCCGGGGCGATGAAGTACGGGTCATCGGCGTTGATCTGGGGCCCGCCGAACGGCAGCGCGGCGGCGGCCGTGAGCAGTTCGTCCAGCGTCGCCGTGTATCCCCGCTGGGCCCAGGTGCGCTGGCACTCGCTGAGAAGCCAGAGCCCGCCGACGTTGCGGAGATACCGGATGGTGCCGTCCACGCCGCGTTCGTTGGTGAAGTTCGCCTGCCGGCTGGCCTCCGTGAGCACCGGTTTGGGGAGCTCGACGCCGACGAGGGACCAGGTGCCGGAGGAAATGTAGGCGAAGTTCTCCGCTTGCACGGGTCCCGGCGCGGCGCCTGTTGCGCCGGCGGGTACGGCGACGACGGCCGGTACGGCGGCGACGGCGGAGGCGGTGTCGTGCGAGCCGACGGCCACCACCTTCGTTGCCCGGGCCAGTCCGGTGCGCACGGCGATGCCGGGCAGCAGGGTGCCGACGGTTTCGCCTGGCTGGATCAGCGGCGGGAACAGCTTTTTGGGCAGTCCCAGCGCGGCGACGAACTCGGTGGCCCACTCCCCCGTGACAGCGTCAACGAGCCCGGTGGTGGAGGCGTTGGTGGCCTCGGTGCGGCGGACCCCGGTGAGCAGGAACGCGATCAGGTCCGGGATGAGCAGGGCCTGCAGCCCGTCCAGGTCCGGCTCGGTGGCGAGCTGGTAGATCGTGTTGAACTGCAGGAACTGCAGCCCGGTGGTGGCGTAGAGCCGGGCCGGGTCCAGTTTTTGGTGGACCCGGGCGACGGCGGCGCGGCTGCGGTCATCACGATAGCTGAACGGCTGCGCGGTAAGTTCCCCGGCAGCGTTCACCAGGCCGTAGTCCACCGCCCAGGTGTCGATCCCGATGCTGCTGATCGTTTCGCCGCGCTCGGCGGCGACGCGGGCCGCGGCAGCGAGCCCGGCCAGCACTTCGGCGAACAGGGCATCGAAGTCCCAGCGGAGGCCGCCGTCGGACTCCACCACGCCATTGGGAAAGCGGTGCACGGTTTCCAACGTCGCTTTGCCCTCAGAACCGGCACTGCCGGCTGCTACGCGTCCCAGGATGACCCGTCCGGAGGAGGCACCAATATCGACAGCGGCGAACACCCTGCCGGCGGACAGGCCGCCGGCGGACACCGCCCCGGCCGGGGCCGGGGCAGTGTCCACAGATGCACCGTCCGGCGCTGTGGGCACGGTGCTCACCGGAGGAAGGCGGCGGCGACGCCGGCGTCCACGGGAATGTGGAGACCGGTGGTGTGGGACAGTTCGGCGCTGGTGAGCACGGCGGCGGCGTTGGCCACGTGTTCGGGCAGGACCTCGCGCTTGAGCAGGGTGCGCTGGGCGTAGTACTTGCCCAGTTCCTGCTCGTCCACGCCGTAGACCGCGGCGCGCTTGGCGCCCCAGCCGCCGGCGAAGATCCCGGAGCCGCGGACCACGCCGTCGGGGTTGATGCCGTTGACGCGGATGCCGTATTCGCCCAGTTCAGCCGCGAGCAGCCGGACCTGGTGGGCCTGGTCGGCCTTGGTGGCGGAGTAGGCGATGTTGTTCGGGCCGGCGAACACGGAGTTCTTCGAGGAGATGTAGATGATGTCCCCGCCCATGTCCTGGTCGATCATGACCTTCGCCGCGGCCTTGGCCACCAGGAAGGAGCCCTTGGCCATGACGTTATGCTGCAGGTCCCAGTCCTTTTCGGTGGTTTCCAGCAGCGGCTTGGAGATGGACAGCCCGGCGTTGTTGACCACCAGGTCCAGGCCGCCGAAGGCCAGCACCGCTTCGGCGATGGCCGCGGCGATCTGCGCTTCGTCGGTCACGTCCGCCTGCACGCCAATGGCAACGTCCGGTCCGCCGAGCTCGGCGGCGACGGCCTGCGCGTTCGCCAGGTTCAGGTCCGCGATGACGACGCAGGCGCCTTCCGCGGCGAGGCGGGTGGCGATGGCCTTGCCGATGCCCGACGCCGCACCGGTCACAAGCGCGATGCGGGTGGCGTGCGACTTGGGCTTGGGCAGGCGGGCCAGCTTGGCTTCCTCCAGCGACCAGTACTCGATCCGGAACTTCTCGGATTCCTCGATCGGGGCGTACGTGGAGATCGCCTCGGCACCGCGCATCACGTTGATGGCGTTCAGGTAGAACTCACCGGCGACGCGGGCGGTCTGCTTGTTCGCGCCGAAGGAGAACATGCCCACGCCCGGGACCAGCACGATGGCCGGGTCCGCGCCGCGCAGCGCCGGGGACTCCGGAGTAGCGTGCCGGTCGTAGTACCCCTGGTAGTCCTCGCGGTAGTCGGCGTGGAGTTCCTGCAGCCGGGCGATTGAGTCCTCGACGGAGGCGTCCGCGGGCAGGTCCAGGATCAGCGGCTTGACCTTGGTGCGCAGGAAGTGGTCCGGGCAGGACGTGCCCAGCGCGCCGAGCCGCGGGTGCTCGGCGGCTTCCAGGAAGTCCAGGACGACGGCGTCATCACTGAAGTGCCCCAGCTGCGGTTTGTCCGTCGACGCCAGCCCGCGGATCACCGGCGCCAGTGCGGCGGCCTTGGCCCGGCGCTCGGCTTCCGGGAGTGCACCGTAACCGGGCAGCTTCGGCCCGAACGGCTCAGCGCGGCCGTTCTCGGCGATGAACTTCTCGGCCTGGTCGATGATCCACAGCGAGTTCTGTTCTGCTTCTTCGCTGGTGGCGCCCCAGGCGGTGATGCCGTGCCCGCCCAGGATGGTGCCGACGGCCTGCGGGTTCGCATCCTTGATCGCGGCGATGTCCAGGCCCAGCTGGAACCCGGGCCGGCGCCACGGAACCCAGAGAACCTTGTCGCCGAAGATCTTGGCGGTCAGCGCCTCCCCGTCCACGGCCGTGGCAATCGCGATGCCCGAATCCGGGTGCAGGTGGTCCACGTGCGCGGCGTCCACGAGCCCGTGCATGGCAGTGTCGATCGACGGGGCCGCGCCGCCCTTGCCATGCAGGCAGTAATCAAAAGCGGCCACCATCTCATCTTCACGGTCCACCCCGGGGTAGACGTTCTTCAGGGCGTTGAGCCGGTCCAGGCGGAGCACGGCAAGGTTTCCCGGCTTCAGCGTGCCGAGGTCCCCGCCGGAACCCTTCACCCAGAGCAGCCGGACGTCCTCGCCCGTCACCGGGTCCTTCTCGGTGCCCTTGGCCGAGGTGTTGCCGCCGGCGAAGTTGGTGTTCCGCTTGTCCGCACCGAGGCGGTTGGAACGGGCAATCAGGTCTTCAACAGTCTTGTTGGTGTTCTGCGTGCTCATGCTGTTATGCGCCCCATCCGGCTTGCTGGCCGCCCACGCGGTCCTCATTGATCTGTTTCTGGTAGCCGCTGGCCTTGAAGGCAGCCATCGGGTCCGCGGGCAGGCCGCGGGATTCGCGCCATTCGGCCAGGACCGGGCGGACGTCAGTGTAGAAGGCGTCATTGAAGACCGCGTTCGCGGCCAGCACATCACCGGACCGCTGAGCCTCGCCCAGCGCGGCGGTGTCCACCATGAGGGCACGCGCAGTCATCTCCTGGACATTGAGCACCGAACGGATCTGGCCCGGGATCTTCTCCTCCAGGTTGTGGCACTGGTCCAGCATGAGCGCCACGCCGGAATCCTTACCGAACCCGCCGCCGCGGATCACCTCGTACATGATCCGGAACAGCTGGAACGGGTCAGCCGCGCCCACAATCAGGTCATCATCGGCATAGAAGCGCGAGTTGAAGTCGAAGGACCCCAGCTTGCCCAGGCGCAGCAGCTGCATCACGATGAACTCGATGTTGGTGCCCGGGGCATGGTGGCCGGTGTCCAGGCAGACAAACGCCTTCTCGCCCAGCGCCAGTGTCTGCGCGTAGGAGGTGCCCCAGTCCGGAACGTCGGTGTGATAGAAAGCCGGCTCGAAGAATTTGTACTCCAGCACCAGGCGCTGGTCCTCACCCAACCGGGCGTAAATCTCCTGCAGCGACTCCGCCAGGCGGTCCTGCCGGCCGCGCATGTCATCCTGGCCCGGGTAGTTCGTCCCGTCCGCCAGCCAGATCTTCAGGTCCTTCGAACCGGTGGCGTGCATGATGTCGATGCACTCGAAGTGGTGCTCCACCGCCCGGCGGCGCACGGAATCATTGGAGGACGTCAGCGAACCGAACTTGTACTCATCATCCTGGAACGTGTTCGAGTTGATCGTGCCCAGGCCCACACCCAGGCCCGCCGCGTAGTCCTTCAGCGCGGCGTAGTCATCCACCTCGTCCCACGGAATATGCAGCGCCACCGTCGGGGCAAGCCCGGTCAGCTCGTGAACCTTCGCTGCGTCCGCCAGCTTCTCCTGCACCGTCCGCGGCGTGCCCGGCGTGCCGAAAACCTTGAAACGGGTGCCCGAATTGCCATACGCCCAGGAGGGTACTTCAATGGCAAGCTCCCCGAGCCTGCCCAGCGCCGTTGCTACGTCATTCATGATGGTTCTTCCGGTCTCTCGTAGTGCGTTTGTCTATTGAGTGCCGACTCCCGTGTCGGCGGCATGCGTTGTGTCCCGGCCCGTGACGCCTAGCCGTCCGCAGCGTTGGCTAGTCCGCAACGCTGGCTAGTCCGTGGCACTGGCCGTGGCCAGCTGGTCCTCTAGGTTGAAGATCTCCTCGAGCGCCACAAACCCTGTGTCAGGGGGCTGCTCCGTGTCTTCGAAGAGCGTGGCCATCTCCGCCTGCCAGCGGGCGTTGACGTCGGTCAGTGCCATCCGTGCCCGCACGGCGTCGAAGTCGTCGCACTCCACGTAACCCACCAGCAGTCCGTCCCCGCCCAGGAAGAGCGAGTAGTTGTGCCAGCCCGCGTCCTTGAGCGCACGGAGCATCTCCGGCCAGACGGCGGCGTGGCGGCGCCTGTACTCATCGATCAGTCCCGGTTGGACTGAGGAGCGAAAACACACCCTCATCTGCGACTCTCCTGGATTTCCGATTCTTTGAATCGTTTCATTGTTACGATTCAAAGTACTCTTGAAGTGAAGTGGGTGTCAAGCATTTGTCAGCGGATGAAAACCATCTATCTGCTGGCTGGGCCGTTTCGTCGCCCCCGAACGCCGCACTGGCAAGGACAATTGGTCAGGGGTCTGGTCCAGGCGGTTGCCCGCCGTCCCGCATGAGAGAGCTTGGAGAAAGATGTCACGGTCAGCCAGCATCAAGGATGTTGCGAACCATGCCCGCGTGGCAGTGGGAACAGTTTCCAACGTCCTGAACTATCCGGACCGGGTTTCGCAGCGGACCAAGGACCGGGTGCTGCAGGCCATCGACGAGCTCGGCTTTATCCGCAACGATGCGGCCCGCCAGCTCCGGGCCGGGCACAGCCGCACCATCGGCCTGATCGTCCTGGACGTGGGCAATCCCTTCTTCACCTCCGTGGTCCGCGCCGCCGAGGACGCCGCCGCCCTGCAAGGCAGCGCCGTCCTGCTCGGGGACAGCGGGCACGACGCCAGCAGGGAGTCGAACTACATCGACCTCTTCCAGGAGCAGCGAGTCCAGGGCCTGCTTATCTCGCCGGTGGGCGATGTCACCGAGCGCCTGGACCAGCTGCGCGAACGCGGGGTGCCCACCGTCCTGGTGGACCGGCTGGCCGACGAGGCGAAGTACAGTTCCGTCTCCGTTGACGACGACGCCGGCGGCTACCTTGCGGCGCGGCACCTCCTGGACATCGGCCGCCGTCGGCTCGCCTTTGTGGGAGGCCCGACGTCGATACGCCAGGTGGCGGACCGCCTCCAGGGGGCGCAACGCGCCGTCGCCGAGGTTCCGGATGCTTCCTTGGAAGTACTGGATTCCGCCGGACAGACGGTCCTGGCCGGCCGAGGCGTGGGCGACCAGTTGGTCCGCCGCAGCGCTGACGACCTTCCGGACGGGGTGTTCTGCGCCAACGACCTGCTGGCCCTGGGCGTTATGCAGTCCCTCGCCATGATGCACACGCTGCGGATCCCCGAAGACATTGCACTGATCGGCTACGACGACATCGACTTTGCCGTGTCCGCCGTGGTGCCGCTTTCCTCCATCCGGCAGCCCACGGAAGCGCTCGGGCGGACCGCCATCGAGCTGCTGGCCGAGGAGCTGGACGCCATGGGACCGACGTCCGTGCGGCCCCATCACCGCGCGGTGATCTTCACTCCCGAGCTGGTGGTGCGGCAGAGCACGGCGGGGGCTTCCGCCGGCTAAAGCTACCGGAGGCCGCGGAAGAACGCACGCACATCGACCACCAGGAGATCGGGAACCTCCATGGCCGGGAAATGGCCGCCGCGCTCGAACTCCGCCCAGTGGACGACGTTGTTGTCGCGCTCAGCGATGGCACGGACCCCGAAGTCGCCGGGAAACACCGCCACCCCGGAAGGCACCTCGGACCGTTTCGCCTTCTGCCCCCAGCTGGCGCGCCCCTCCCAGTAGAGCCGCGCCGACGAAGTGGCAGTTCCCGTGAGCCAGTACACGCTGACGTTGGTAAGCATCAGGTCGCGGTCGACGGCATCCTCCGGAAGCTCGAAGGCAGGATCTGTCCACTCCTTGAACTTCTCGACGATCCAGGCGAGCTGCCCGGCGGGCGAGTCGGCCAGCCCGAACCCCAGCGTCTGCGGCCGCGTCGACTGGATGATCGCGTACCCCGCACCATCCTCCATCTGCCGTTGCATGCCCGCGAGGCGCGCCTGTTCGGCCTCGCTCAGACCGGCCAATTCCGCCGGATCGCCTGTGGGGAATCCGAGGCTGCCGTTGACGTGGACCCCCACGACGTGTTCGGAAGCGATGCCGCCCAGCATGGGTGAGACCACAGAGCCGGTGTCACCGCCCTGGGCGCCGTAGCGCTCGTAGCCGAGCCGGCTCATCAGCTCCGCCCAGGCACGGGCGACCCGCGCCAGGTCCCATCCTGCCTCTCGTGTCGGCCCTGAGAATCCGAATCCGGGGATGGATGGTGCGATGACGTGGAATGCGTCGGCCGGGTCGCCGCCATGGGCGCGGGGATCAGTGAGCGGCCCGATGATGTCCATGAACTCCACGATCGAGCCCGGCCACCCGTGGGTAATGATCAGCGGCAATGCGTCCGGTTCGGGTGAGCGCACGTGCAGGAAGTGAATGTTCTGCCCGTCAACGGTCGTCGTGAACTGCGGGAAGGCGTTGAGCTTCGCCTCGTATGTGCGCCAGTCGTAGGTGGTCCGCCAGTAGTAGGCCAGCCCCTGCAGGTAGCTGACGGGAACGCCGTAGGTCCAGCCGACGCCGGGCAGTTCGTCGGGCCACCGGGTGCGCTCCAGCCGATCGCTCAGGTCATCCAGCTCGGCCTGCGGGATCTGGATGCGGAACGGCCGGATCTCAGTGCTGTTGGTTTCCATGCGTCACACGGTACCGACCCTTGCGGACAATAGCTGTCCTCAATGAAGCACGTTTCGATGCCGGGCGATTCCGGTCAAATCCGGAGCCTGCGATGGACTATCGGCGGAAAAACCGCTATGTTATCGATATTCGTTACTATCGATCATCGATAACACATGGGGGAACAATGAAACTGGCCAAGAACCGTCAGCGGCCCGGAGAAAAGAAGGTAGTGTCCAGGGCGGATGCCGTGGCGATCATGATCACCGCGGGCGCGGCAGCGGCGGTCACGACATGCCTGACTGCCTCCGGAATCATCGAAAGATTTACCGGGCCGGTGACGTTGATCCTCCCGCTGCACTCTGCGCATCAGAGCCCGACGGGACTCGGCCTGGATGCGGTGGCACGGTTTACGTCCATGGAAGCAACCATCCCGGCCCTGCCGGCGGGCGAAGCCGTGCTCTTGGCCTGGGCCGGCGCCCTGAACCAGGTCAGTTTCCTGGCTGTGATGGCGTTGCTGTTCCTGCTCGCTTTCCGGCTCCGCGGAGAGAACCTGTTCACGCCGTCGTCGGCCTGGATCGTGGGGAGCTGCGGAGCGGTCCTTGCCCTGGCCGGAACCGTGGCACAGGCTCTCGATGCGGCGGCCCGAACCCGCATTGCCGAGCTGATTGGCGCGAACCATCGGACCCCCGGCGAAATCATTGTCCTCGTGGCGGACTTCAACATTGCACCCCTGCTGGCTGGCACTGTCCTGGTACTCGTCGCCGGGGTCTTCCAGTTTGGCCGCCGGTTGCAGAGGGACACCGAGGGACTTATCTGATGCCGGCCGAGGACTACTCCGCCATTCACTGCCGGCTCGACGAACTGCTTGCAGAACGCGGCATGAGCCTGACGGAGCTGAGCCGCCAGGTCGGCGTAAGCCTGGTGAACCTGTCCGTGTTGAAAAACAACCGTGCCAGGGCGATTCGCTTTTCCACGCTGACGGCTTTGTGTGAGGTCCTGGAATGCCAGGTCGGCGACCTCCTCCGTCACCAACCCGCCGGGGACTAGCGCGGCGCGGGCTGCCCGTCCCACCATGCCAGCACGCGCGTGCCGAAGAACGTGAGCCATTTGGACGGCTCTCCGGGCGCCACATCGACGTCGAACCACACCCGCCCGGGGTGGCGAAGCTCCTGCAGCCAGGTGCCGTCGGGACGGCGCGCGGCGCGTATCGCTTCGATCGCGTCGGCAAGCCGCGGATCCGGCACCGCACCGTCGTGCAGGGCAGCTGCCCGGAAGTAATCTGCCGCGTTGAGCGCACTGTAGAACCAGCGGAAGGGGTATGCGAAGCGGGTCGCCCACGGCCCCACGGGCTCGCCTGCGGACAGGGTGCGGAGCAAATGGCGCTGAAGCAGGTATTCCTCGGCGGCCCGCCGAACCGCCCGCTGCGCGCGGCTGCCGCCGGTAGCGTCCTCGTAGTACAACAGGCCCTTGAGGGAATTGAGGGTGGAATGGAACGACGAGCGTGTGGAGCCCTCCACCCACTCGCAGTTCCAGCCGCCGTCGGCCATGCGGTGCTTGAGGAACCACCGGGCGATTCCGGAGACGTCCGCCCCAAGCCACGCGCCGTTGGCGAGGGTGTACGCGTTGATGCAGCAGTCGACTTCGCCGCCCCAATACGGCAGGTTGCCGTACTCCCAGCGGCTGTTCCGGGCGAGCAGCTCGGCCGTGCCGGCGAGGGCGGCAGCATCGAGGCCCCAGTCACGGAGGGTGTTGAGGGTCCACGTCGTCGCGGTCCAGGGCTGTCCCGCGTCCTCGGCTGCCTCGGGGCCGCGGAAGTCGAAGTCTTTCGGGAAGAATGCCCCGCCCGCCCACTGGCCGTCCGGATCCTGCAGCGCGAGCAGCCGCGCCCCGAACCCTTCCGTCGCGATGCGTGCCCGGGTCGCGACCCACACGTCCGGCGGGGCGCCCGCGAGGTCGCGCTCGACCTGCCAGCGCAAGGCCGGGTCCGCATCAAGCAACCAGTCGAGCAGGGCGGGGTCGAAGGCCATGGTCCGAATACTACGGCTACTCCGGCCCGGTCTACGGGTGCGGAGGCTAAGCGCGAACGGACAGATAATGACCTGTTTTTCACTTTTGGGGTCATTCTCTGCCCGTTCGCGCTCAGTGGGGGCCTACAGCGCCTGCACCACCAGGTTCCGGTAGGCAGCCCGCAGCGGGGCCATCTGCCGGAAGCCGAGATAGCCGCCGCCCAGCACATTGCCGCTCCCGTCCCGCCAGGCCAGCACAGGCAGGCCGTTGATGGAGAAGGCAACGCCCGGCCCGTCCTTGACGAGTTCCATCCGATAGAAATCCAGGGCGTCCTCCGTGGGCGGCAGCGGGTCCGCCGCCTGCGCCACCAGCTCGAAGCCTGAGCTCTTGCGCAGGTTGCAGGTCCGGAAGGCCCGCTCCTCCGCGTACTTGTGCCGGAAATAGGAGACGTGCAGGGCATCGATGTCGCCCGAGTGGTACTGCGGGTAGTAACCGGTTCGCGGCGCCAGGCCGCCCGAGAACAGGTCCCGTCCGCCGTGGCCCGCTGCCGCAAAGAACACCATGGCCAGCCCCGGCTCCGCGAGCGGCAGGAACTGCCAGCTCACCCTGACGCGGTCCGGGAACTCCACCGGGCACCAGAACGTCCAGTGGGCGTGGTCGCCGAACTCTTCCTCGTCCCTTGACCCGGACAGCAGCAGCGCCCCCGGCCGCGGGTCAGCGGAGGGTGGCGTCCCGCCGTCGTCGTGCGTTTCCGGATGCCGGGCCAGGCTGACCGGGCCCTCGGCAATCCAGTCCGCCACGTCCTCCGGCCCGGTGAGCGGGTTGCTGTACAGCACGCCGCCGGAGTTCTCCCCGGGCGTTCCCATCAGGCGGACGCCGCCGTGGAGTGCTGACGGGTTCCCCCGGGGACCGCGAGGCCCAGCGATGTCAGCTGCGATGAGACGTGCTCCGCCACCAGCCGGGCACCGTCCACGTGGAAGTGCGTGTTGTCCGCCAGTCCGTCCGGCCAGTGGGCGTGCTCGCCCGGACCAAAATGGCAGAACAGTGACTTGGATCCTTCCACGCCGAGCCGCGTGTACAGGCCGCGCGTCCAGCTGTTGAGGTCGATCAGCGGGACGTGAAGCTCCGCCGCGAGCTCCCGGACCACCTCGGGGTAATCCTCCAGGCTCTGCTCCAGCCGTGCACCAGCCGCGGCAGCTGCCCCGGCCAGGAAGTGGCGCCGCTCCACCGACGTGCACAGCACCGCTACCGCGCCGAGGGCCCCGACCTCGGCGACCATGGTCCGCAGGTTGGCCGCGTAGCCGGTCCTGGCCGCCAGGTGCGGGCGCTTCTGGTCGTTGTGGCCGAACTGGATCAGCACCAGGTCGCCCTCGCCGGCCAGTTCCAGCAGCGCGTCCCACAGCCCTTCGACCCGGAAGGACTCGGTGCTGGCCCCGCCCTTGGCGAAATTGTGGACGGAACCCCAAGTGTGGACGTGCGGGGCAAGCTGCGCGCCCCAGCCGCTCATCGGGTACTCATGGGTGGGACAAGTGGCGACCGTCGAGTCGCCGGCCAGGAGGATCTTCATTTTCGGCCTTTCGGTCAGGTGACGGTTGGGGTGACAGGTTTCCGGGCGTGCCGGGGCAGGCGGTGCCGGAGCGGCAGGCCGTGCCGGGGCGGCGCGGCTCAGCCCTTGACGGAGCCGATCAGCATTCCCTTGGCGAAGTGCTTCTGCAGGAACGGGTAGAAGATCAAAATGGGCAGGGTGGCGACGACGATCACGGCAAACTTGATGCCCTGTTCCGGCGGGATGTAGTTCGGGTCCACGTTTCCGGTGCCGAGCAGGTCGGAGGACGCGGTGACCTGGCGCAGGTACATCTGCAGGGTCCACTTGGAGTTGTCGCTCAGGTAGAGCAGCGGTGACATGAAGTCGTTCCAGATGCCCACGGCGTAGAACAGGGCGAACGTGGCCAGCACCGGTTTGGACAGCGGGAGCAGGATCCGCCAGAGGATCCCGATTTCGGTGGCGCCGTCCATCTTGGCGGACTCCTCCAGCTCCTGCGGGAGTTCCTGGAAGAAGTTCTTGATGATGATCAGGCTGAACGGGTTGATCGCAGCCGGCAGGATGAGCGCCCAGTAGCTGTTGAGCAGGCCGAGGTCCTTGATCAGCAGGAACGTGGGGATCATGCCGCCGGAGAACACCATGGCGAAGACCACCAGGGACAGGATCAGCTGGCGGCCGCGGAGGTTTCGTTTGGCCAGCGGGTAGGCCATGGTGACCGTCAGGATCAGCTGCACCACCGTGCCCACCACGGTGACGAGCACCGTCGTGACCAGGGCGCGGATGAACGCGGGGGTCGAGAAGATGTACTCGTACGCGCCCAGGCTGAACTGCTCCGGCCAGACGAAGAAGGCCCGCCGGGTGATCTCGGCCTCGGTGGCGAAGGAGCCCGCAAAGACGTAGACGAACGGCAGTAGCGTCAGGACGCCGATCACGGTCAGGAAGACGTAGTTGGCGGCGTCGAAAATCCGGCCGCCGGTGGTGTTGTGGATCTTCATTAGAACAGTCCGCTCTGGTTGAACCGCTTGGCCAGGGCGTTGGTGCCGAAGATCAGCACGATGCCCACCAGGGACTTGAACAGTCCGACGGCGGTGGAGTAGCTGTAGGCGCCCTGGGTGATGCCCACGAAGTACACGTAGGTGTCAAAGACGTCTGCCACGGACCGGTTCAGGGCGTTGGTCATGAGGTAGATCTGCTCGAAGCCGGTGTTCAGCATCTGCCCGATCGCCAGGATGAGCATGACGATGATGGTGGAGCGGATCCCGGGCAGCGTGATGTGCCAGACCCGGCGGAACCTGCCGGCGCCGTCAATGATGGCGGCCTCGTACTGGTCCTGGTCCACGGTGGCCAGGGCGGCGAGGAAGATGATGGTTCCCCAGCCGGTGTTCTTCCAGATCTCCTGCAGCACAATCAGCGGCCGGAACCAGGCCGGGTCGGACAGGAAATCGATGTCCGTGCCCAGCACGTTGTTGATGAAGAGGAACAACGGCCCGAAATCCAGGGCGAACAGCAGGAAGCTCAGCGACGCCACAATGGTCCAGGACAGGAAGTGCGGGATGTACACGAGCGTCTGGACCGTGCGTTTGAGGATCGACAGGCGGACCTCGTTCAGCAGCAAAGCCAGGACGATGGTCAGCGGGAACGCGATCCCCAGGCTCAGGAACGCGAGGATCAGGGTGTTGCCCAGCAGCCGGCCGAAGTCCGGGTTGCTGAAGAAATCCTGGAAATGCTGGAAGCCAACCCACGGGCTGCCGTTCACGCCCAGGAACGGGACGTAGTCCTTGAACGCGATCGACACCCCGTACATCGGGGCGTAGCGGAACACCGCGAAGTAGACCACACCCGGCAACAGCAACAGATACAGCCACTTGTAGTGGGCGAAATGGACGGCGAAGCGGCGCCGCCGCCCCGGGGCAGGCGCGGGTGGCGGCGCCTGCCCCGGGGCTTTGACGTCAACTGCGGACGCTGTCACTTGCTGTCCTGCCAGAGCTTGTTGATCTCTTCCTGGACCTTGTCCCCGCCGCTGGACTTCCACAGCTTGATGGCGTCCTTCAGGCCCTGCTCATCGATCTGGCCGGCCAGGTATTTGATCCGGGCGTCCGCCACGATGTTGTCCAGCTGCGCGCCCTTGGCAACGTAGGTGGGTGATACGAAGGCCGCAGCCGGGTTGTAGACTGCGCTCTTCAGGTCCCCCGCCATGACCTCAACGCGCTTGTCGAAGACTTCCTGTTCGTAGTCGGAGGCCTGCTTGACGGGATAGAAGTTGTTGCCGGTGACGTTGGTGCCCAGCTGCGCGTAGCTCTTGATGTCCGTGGCCACAGCTTTGCCCTCGGCAGTCTCGGGTTTGATGGCGGCGGTCTTTCCGTCCTCGACAGTGAAGTTCACGCCCTCGATTCCGTTGTTCAGGAGGGCGGCCACTTCCTTGCCGTTCATGGTGTTCAGGAACTCAAGGACGTTCTTCAGCTCAGCCTCGGTCCGGACGCTGGTCTTGGGAATGGCCAGGAAGCCGGAGTAGCCGTCCGTCGGGTGTGCGTGGAGTTCGCCGTCCGGCCCCTTGAGGTTACCGACGAAGCCCACCTTGTTCTCGAAGTCATTGGGGTTGGCCTGCTTGAAAAGGTTGATGAGGACACTCACGCGGGAGTCGACGTCGACGATGATGCCGCCCTTGCCGTTGAAGAACGGCTCGTTCCACTTGGTGCCGTCGAAGGTGGCGAAGTCAGGGTTGATGAGCTTCTCGTCCACCATCTTCTTGACGAAGCGGTTGGCTTCGAGGAACTCCTCGGTTTCGAAGCTCGGGATCAGCTTCCCGTCTTTTTCGGTCCAGCGGTTGCCGGCGCCGTACCACTCTTCGATGATGTCATAGGGGCTGTTGGAGCCCAGGGCGCCCCACTTGGGGATGGTGATGCCCCAGGTATCGTCCTGGCCGTTGCCGTCCGGGTCCTGTTCAGTAAAGGCCTTGGCCACGTTGTACAGGTCCTCGGTGGTCTCGGGTGCCTTCAGCCCAAGCTTGTCCAGCCAGTCCTGCCGGAACATCACGGCCGCACGGATGGGGTTGCGGGCGCGGAAGACGCCATAGACCTTGCCGTTGATGCTGGCGTTCTGCTCAACCTCCGGGAAGGTGGTCTTCAGGTTCGGGTACTGGTCCAGTTTGTCGGTGAGATCCCAGAAGGCGCCGGCCTCGGCGTTCTTGACGAACCCGGGCGACTTGCTCTGGACCACCAGGACCTGGGGAATTTCGGCGGACGCCAGCGTGATGTTCATCTTGTCCTCGTAGGACGCATTCGGCGTCCACGTGATGCTGATGTCCTTGCCGGTGAGCTCCTCGAGCTTCTGCTGCACGGCGCCGTCGGCCGACGGCGGCTGCGCCTCGAGGAACGGCGCCATGAGGCTGATCTTCGAGGTGTCCGCAGCCGGGGCTTCACCCCCGCTGCAGGCTGTGAGTGTCAGTGCGGCGGCGGTCACGACGGCGGCCGCCAGGCTGAGTTTTCTGCGGATCATGGTGTTTTCCTTTTCCACTTCTTCGGGGGTTGGCTGGGTAAGTCTGTTAATGGTTTGGTGGTTTGGTGGTTTGTGGTTTGTTGGGAGTTCACTGTTTGATACGTTTCATTCCTGGGCCGCGCCAAGGCAGGTCAAGTCGATTGTGAAGACCTTCCGGCAGCCGCCATCTCGCGCCCTACCCTGACCCCGAAGCCATCACCGACACCAACACCGACACCAACACCGGCACCGGCACCGGCGCCAGACTCCGCCGTCACGGAGTCGTCATTGGCGGTGAAGAAGCGGTCGCACAACCAGCCGGTCACGTACAGCCACGCGCCGATGCTGAAGAAGGGGATAAGTCCCGGCAACGCCTGGCTGGCGAACAGGGCGGCCGCGGTCACAAAAAGCAGGATCGCGGTGCCCGCCAGATGGCGGAGGGCAAACCGCGAGGACAT
This sequence comes from Arthrobacter sp. NPDC093128, assembly GCF_040683875.1. Lineage (NCBI taxonomy): Bacteria > Bacillati > Actinomycetota > Actinomycetes > Micrococcales > Micrococcaceae > Arthrobacter > Arthrobacter sp. NPDC093128. The sequence goes on along the minus strand of NZ_JBFBEY010000010.1, from coordinate 120,829 downwards.
CAAAAGGTATTGCGGGAGCGGCAGCTCATAACGGGCAAACATGGGGAAGATATGGCAGACCGCGGCCACCAGGAAGATGGCACCGACGAACACACCGGCAGCCATCAGTTGCGACAAAAGGTCCCCGGAGCCGGAGAAGTAGTTCCAGTTGAGGGCGAGGGCTGCGCCGGCGAGCATAACCGGCAGCGCCAGGGCGTTTCCGCGACCAAAGTTGCGCCGAAATTCCTTCGTGAACGCACGAAACAGCGGGGCAGCCTCGCCCCGGACCCTACGGCGCACCAGGATATGCGCGGCGGCGGTCGCGGGGCCAGCGCCAAACACCCCCACGCCCGCCAGCGAGAACACAATCCACAACAGGTTCAGGCATGCAATCCACAGCAGGGTGTCGAAGAATGAATAGGCCTTCGCGCTAAAACTTCCAGCCGGCACGTCTGGCCTCCGATCTCTCCATCGTTGCAGGAACGGGGGCCACAGTGGTCCACGTCACGTAAGTAAGCGGTTTCTCGAAAATGTAGACGCTTTTGGGGTGGCGGTCAAGATGCAATTTGAATCGTTACATAATCCGCCCGGGCGGGTTATGCTGTTGTCACCAGCATTTTGGAAAGCGCTTACCATGGGTGTGCCTGGCGGTCCCGGCCTAGGCTGATGTCAGCCGTCCAGGGCCACGGCCCGGCGATTTGCTGACCAGACACCGACGTCAACACCCCGTCCCGGGGACAGAAGAGGAGAGCCATGGGCACCCTGTCCGAGCCCGTCCCGGAAGAACGCAAACTCACCACTATGTCAGCGGCCAGGGTGGCACTCGTCGGGGTCCACGGCTTCGGGACGCACCACCTCCGCAACCTAGAACGGCTGCAGGCAAGCGGCGCCGTCACCCTCGTGGCTGTAGCGGATCCAAATCCTCCTGCGCCGGGCGCTCTTCCTCCCGAGACTGCGGTCTTTGGCACCCTTGACGAGCTCCTGGCGGCGACCCCTGCACTGGACCTCGTTATAGTGGCCACGCCCATCCAGACGCACGCACCCCTGGCGCTGACCGCCCTCCCCCGCGCCGACCTGTACCTGGAGAAGCCTCCCGTCGCTTCACTGGCCGACTTCAACCGGCTGCAGGAGGCCGCCGCCGAGGCCGGACGCAGCGTCCAGATCGGCTTCCAAAGCCTTGGCTCCCACGCGCTCCGGGCCATTGAGGACCTGCTCGCGGCGGGCGAGATCGGCACACTCCTGGGAATCTCCGCCACCGGGCGCTGGGTGCGGGACCGTGCGTATTACAAACGTTCGCGCTGGGCGGGCAAGCGCAGCCTGAACGGCGTCGACGTCGTGGACGGCGTGGCCACCAATCCACTGGCGCATGCCATCGCCACGGCCTTGGGGATCGCCGGCGCGCGGACCCTGGATGACCTCGAATCGGTGGATACGGACCTCTACCGGGCCAACGACATTGAATCGGATGACACCTCCGTGATCCGGGTGCGAACCACATCGGGGCTGCCCATCACCTGCGCGCTCACGCTGTGCGCCACCGAATCCGTGGAACCGTACATCACGCTGCAGGGCAGCGAAGGAACCGCGGTGTTCCACTACACCGAAGACCGCCTCAGCATCAGAGGCACCGACGGCGAGCGCAGCCAGGTCTTCGGCCGGGATGACCTCACCGAGAACCTGCTGGAACACTTGCGCCAGCGCCACTCGCCGGACAGCTCATCCCACGCTGCGCCGCTCATCAGCCCGCTCGCCGACAGCGGCGCGTTCATGAGCGTGCTTGAAGCCATCCGCACCGCCGACGCTCCGGCACTGATCCCTGCGCAGTACATCAACTGGACGGGCGACGGCGATTCCGCCCACGCCGTGATCACCGGCATCGAAGACGCCCTGGAACGCGCGACGGCGGCACACGCCACCTTCAGCGAGCTTGGCCTGCCGTGGGCACGGTCCACGGCCGACAACCCGGAGAAGCCTTCACTCGCCGTTCAGGACCCCGCCGTTCAGGACCCCGCCGTTCAGGACGGCGGCCGGCACGACGGCGGTCCTGCGGCCGGTGCGCTCAGCGGCGCCACCACGGTGGCCACCCTGCAGGACGGCACCGCCATCGCGGCACGGCTCTCACCCCGGCCATACTTGCACCCGGTGCGCACGCTCGGTGGTGTCACGGTCACGGACCACCTCCCGTCAGACCACTCCTGGCACCTCGGTGCGGGCGTGGCCCTGCAGGACGTCAACGGCATCAATTTCTGGGGCGGAAAGACCTACACCCGCACAGCCGGACGGTACGAAGAACTCCCGGACCACGGCCGGATCGTGCAGCTCTCCGCCGCTCCCGTGCCGGGGTCGCTTGACGGTAATTCCGTGCAGCAGGAACTGAGCTGGCAGGCTCCGGATGGCAGCGAGCTCCTCCGCGAGCGCCGCAGCATCCGGTCGACTCAGGTGGACGCCCGAACTTGGCGGCTGGACCTGGCGACGGAACTGACCGCCGTCGTCGACGCCTCACTGGGAGGACCCGGCTCCAACGGTGCCGCCGGCAGCGGCTACGGCGGATTCTTCTGGCGGCTGCCCGCGTGCTCCGCCGCTGAAGTCTTTACAGCCGCGGAGCACGGTGAGACTGACGTCCACGGCTCCGTCTCGCCCTGGCTGGCGTGGACTGCGGACTTCCCGGAGGGCCCGGCGAGCCTGGTGTTCGCCGCCCCTGCGGAGGCGCCGGATCCGTGGTTCGTCCGGCTGTCCGGCTACCCCGGGGTAGGCTCGGCCTTCGCTTGGAACAGGCCCGTGGACCTCGCCGCGGGGGACGCCGTCTCGCGCTCCTTCACGGTGTGGATCGCGGACGGCATGCTGTCCCCGGAGGAAGCTGCCGCCTTGGCTGCCGGGCCGGCTGCCGGGCCGGCTGCCGGACCAGGCGAAGCTGCCTCACTATCTGAGGACCGGTGACGGGCGCACCTGGTCCGCTTCGGTGGTCCGGGAAACCCTTAAACACCTGCCCGGCCCTTCCGGGCGGCTAGCTCAACCCGCTCTTGAGTTCCTCGATGGCTTTCTTCGCGGCTTCCTCCGGGCTGAGGCGGCCGAAATGCACGTCGCTGGAGAACCGGGTGAGGATTTCCCCGGCCGGGCTTGCACCTGCCGGGGGCACTGCCGGCGAGTCGCCCACTTCGTCCGCAATGTCGTCAATGAAGGATGCTGTTGCTGCATCCACCGCGCTGAGCTTGGGCGTGATGGCGGCACGGACCTCCGAGTTGCCGGGAATGCCGCGGTCTGCCAGCGCGATCTCTCCCGCTTCGACGCTGTTGGCCAGGAAGTCGATGAACTGCTGGGCTTCCTTGGGGTGCTTGGTCCGGGAACTTGCCGACCAGAACTGGGATGCCTTGTAGTATTGCTGGGCCGACTTTGCGTTCCCGTCGGTGCTCGGCGGGCGCTTGATTTCCAGTGGCTGCCCGGAGGCCTTGGTCAGGGCACCCAGCTGGTTGGACCACATCCATCCCAGGGCAAACTTGTTGGTGGCCATGCCCGTCTGGTCCAGCGGCGCGCTGGCCTCTTCGGTGAGGATGGAGGCCGGCGGGACGGACTTCGCGTCACGGAGGTCGGCCTGGAACTCGAAGAAGCCCTTGGCGTCCGCTTCGTCGAATCCGAGCTTTCCGTCCGAGGTGAACAGTGACTTGCCGTGCTGGCGCAGCCACAGGTTGAAGGAGGCGTCACCGGTCACCGGCCCGGAACCGTAGGTGCCCGCCTTGCCCTTGGCTGTGATGTCCGCGGCCGTATGCTCGTAGTCCTTCCAGGTCCAGGACTGGTCGTCCGGCAGGGTCACGCCGCTGGCGGAGACCAGCGAGGGGTTGGCCAGCACCACCAGCGCATTCATTCCTGCCGTCACGGCAAACTGCCCGTCCGGAGTCTTGCCGGCGTCGGCCGCGGCTTTGTCGAACTTGGACAGGTCCACGTCCTTCAGGTCCAGCAGCGCACCGCGCTTGGAATACTCCCCCAGGTACTGGAGGTCCATCTGGATGACATCCGGGGCCTGCTGCGAAGCCACCTGGGTAGCGAGTTTGTCCCAGTAGCCCGACCAGTCCCCGTATTCGCCTTCGATCTTGATATTGGGGTTCTTGGCCTCAAAGGTGTCGATTAGTTCCTGCGTCATCTTGTGCCTGACGTCCGAACCCCACCAGGTGAAGCGCAAGGTCACCGGTCCGCCGGCATCCGGCTGGGCACCACCACCGCAGCCCGAAAGGGTCAGGGCGAGTGCGGCTGCCACGGCTGCGATCTTGGGAGTTCGGGATTTCAGGGCGCGCAAAATCATTCGATGTCCTCTTGACGGCTTGGTTTGTCGAAGCGAGAAAACGCTTTCTCACCCACCCTAGGTATGTGTCACATCACAGTCAAGGGCTACTTGGTCCTGCCCGGGACTGCCGGGGCACGGCGCTAGGCCCTTCGCCATCTATGGCCGCTATACCCGGCGTTTAGCGGCCCTTTTCGTCAGATCGCGGGGTCAGCCGCGGGTCGCGGGGTCAGATCGCGGGTCATTTCCGACTCTCGGCCATGCTCCCTCAGGCTGGCCTGCTCCCTCAGGAAGCCGCGGTCCGCCGTCGGGCGTTCAGCCAAAGCAGCAGGCCGATGACCGCAGCGGACAGCATGCCCAGCGCCCCCGTCACCACCAGGCCGGTGCGGACGCCGAACTCCTCCGTGAGCCAGCCGGCCAGCAGCCCGCCCAGCGCGTGCCCGCCCAGCAGGAGGGGCAGGTAGAGCGCCAGCACGCGGCCGCGGACTTCCGCGCCTGCCTCCAGCTGGACGGTGGTGGCGGCGCTGGTCAGGAAGAGCAGCGTCATCACGCCCACGAGCACCAGCATGGCCACGAACAGCTCCTGCGTGGGCATCAGCGCAGCGATCAGCTGGGTCAGCCCGAACAGCCCGGCGCTCGCCACGATCCCCTTGCGGCCCAGGGTCCGCAGCCTCGCCGCCAGCAGGGCTCCGGCCAGCGCGCCCAGGGCGCTGAAGGTGTTGAACATGCCGAATCCGGCGGCGCCGCTGTGCCATACGTCCTCGGCGAAGGCGGCGAGCACCACGGGCCCGTTCATGCCGAAGGCGCCCAGGAGCCCGGCGAGCAGCATGACCAGAAGCAGGGAGGGCCGGTGGCGGACGTAGCGGAAGCCGGCGAGGACCTGCCCGCGGCCACGAAGGGGCGGCGCGCTGGGGTAAAGCCGGGACGTCCGGATGGCGGCGATCAGGCCCAGCACTGCCAGGCACACCAGGGCGTTTGCAGCGAAGGCGGCGGCGGACCCGATCCTGGCGATCAGCAGGCCACCGAGCGCGGGACCCAGCATCGCGCCAAGCTGGCCGATGGCGCTGTTCAGTCCGATCGCGGGGCGCAGGGCGGCGTCGCCCACCACCTCGTTGACGAACACCTGGCGGGCCGGCCCGTCCACCGCGGACGTGATGCCCAGGGCAACGCAGCAGGCGTACACGGCCCAGACGGATATCCCGCCACCGGCATCCAGGACCGCAAGGGTCAAGGCGAGCAAGGCCGTGATCGCCTGGCAGACGAGGAGGATGCGGCGCTTCGGGTAAAGGTCCACGAGGATGCCGCTCAGCGGGCCCACCACCAGCATGGGCAGGAACTGGAGGGCCACGGCCACACCCACTGCCCCGGGGCTACCCGTCAGCTGCAGGACCAGCCAGTCCTGGGCGAGCCGCTGCATCCAGATTCCGGTGCTCCCGGCGAGCTGGATGGCGACGAAGAGTCGGTAGTTGCGCTGGGCCAGCGGGTGGTACCAGCGCGGCGGACGGTCAGTGGCGGCTTGGAGGGACTCTGCGGACTGGGGGCGCTCGGAAGACACGTCTGGCTCAGCTCGATAGTGAAATGGACCTGTGAAATGGACCTACTGGAGACCTGCAAAGAGGGGGACCTGCAGGGGCAGTAATTTGGTGCGGGTGGAGCTAGGCGCGGGTGGACCGCATTTTGACCGAAGCGGAGGCCAGGATCAGGGTGCCGGGAACCACAACGAAGAGCGCGGCCAGCATCCAGACGAACACCACGGCCGCAAAGAGCGCTGCGGCCAGCAGCAGGGAACCTGTCCAGTCGCGGAGCGACAATGCCTTGCCGGCGGCAAGTGCGGCGGACCAGGCGCCTGCTGCTTTGGTACCTGTTCCTTTGGCGCCGGTTCCTTTGGCTGCCGTTCCCCTCGCTGCGCTCCCGGAACCCGCGGCAGGGTCAACAACGTGGCCGGCGAAGTCGGACCATGCCGCCGCAGTGCGCAGCAGCAGGATCGCTGCGGCTGCCGCAAGGATCAGGGTGGCGGGCAGGACCACCCCCTGGCCGGGCAACTGCCCCACCATGGTGAGCAGGAGGTTCAGGACAATCACGACGGCGGCTGCCGCCGTCGTGATTCCCAGCTTCCAGCTGCCCGGCAGCGCTGAGCGGAACGTGCCCCAGAGGGCACGGATGGAATCGTCCCGGCCGGAGAGGTGGCGCTCGAGGTGGGCGATGCCCGCGGCGTAGGCGGCGGGGATGGTGACCAGCGGAAGGGACAGCACCAGCACCAGCAATCCTGCCAGCAGGGTCTCGGAAAACAGTGCGAAGCGGTTGACCGGGATCCGGTCGTCGCGGCCTGACGCGGGTGTGGTGCTCTCCATGATGCTCATTTTCTGTTAGCCCTTGAGGCCTTGGGTGGAGACGCCTTCAACTATGTAGCGCTGGAAGACCAGGAAGAAGATCAGTACCGGGAGCAGGGCCAGCACGGACATGGCGATCATGGCTCCGTAGTCCGAGCTTTGGGTCTGGTCCACGAAGAGGCGAAGGGCCAGCGGCAGCGGGTATTTCTCCGGGGTGTTCAGGTAGAGCAGCGGGCCCAGGAAGTCGTTCCAGCTCCAGATGAAGGAGAAGATCGAGGTGGAGATCAGGGCCGGTTTCATCAGGGGCAGCATGATCGAGGTGAAGATCCGGACGTGGCCGGCGCCGTCGATGCGGGCCGCCTCGTCCAGTTCGGCCGGGAGGTTGCGCATGAACTGGACCATCAGGAACACGAAGAATGCGTCCGCGGCCAGGAACTTGCCGATCAGCAGCGGGATGTAGGTGTCCACGAGGCCCAGCTGCTGGAAGACGATGTACTGCGGGATGATCACCACGTGGAAGGGCAGGAGCAGGGTGGCGATCATCATCCCGAACAACACGCTGCGGCCCGGGAACTTAATCCGGGCGAAGGCGTACGCCGAGACGCTGGCGGAGAGGATGGTGCCCACCACCGCGCCGATGGCCAGGATCAGGGAGTTGGTGAAGAACTGCAGGGTGGACACACCGCCGATCCCGTCCATGGCGGTGACGAAGTTGTCGAAGCTGAAGTTGCTGGACCACAGGGAGGTGTTGGCTCCGCCGATTTCGGAGTTCGGTTTGAAGGACGACGCGACCATCCACAGCGCCGGGTAGAGGACCACACCGGTCAGGGCAAGCGCCACGACGTGGAAGATGGCGCTCTTGATGCGCTTGGCCCCCGCGGACTCGGACTTCGGGTTGTACACGGGTGCCGGCGCTTCTGCTACCGGTTTGGTGGGGGTTGCCATGGTTGTCATTTTGCATCACCGCTGTAGTGGACCCAGGACTTGGAGGTTTTGAAGAAGATCAGGGTGATGATGCCGACGACAATCACCAGGAGCCAGGCCATGGCGGAGGCGTAGCCCATCCGGAAGTCGCTGAAGCCCCGCAGGTACAGGTAGAGGGTGTAGAAGAGGGTGGAGCCGGCCGGGCCGCCTTCACCGTTGGAGATGATGTAGGCCGAGGCGAAGATCTGGAACGCGTGGATGGTTTCCATCAGCAGGTTGAAGAAGATCACGGGGGAGAGCATGGGCCAGGTGATGTTGAAGAACTTCCGCACCGGCCCGGCACCGTCCATCGACGCTGCCTCGTAGAGATCGGCCGGGATCTGCTTCAGGCCGGCCAGGAAGATCACCATCGGGGCGCCGAACTGCCAGACGGTCAGCAGGATCATCATGGGCATGGTCATGGACGGGTTGCCCACCCAGCCGCCGAGGTTGATGCCGAAGAAGGACAGGCCCTGGTCCACCGGACCGGAATCGCCGAACATGGCCTTCCAGACGATCGCGATGGAAACGGACGCGCCGATCAGGGACGGGGCGTAGAACGCTGAGCGGTAGAAGCCCTGGCCCTTGCGCGCACTGTTCAGGAGCATGGCCACGGCCAGTGCAGCGGCGAGCTTGAGCGGGGTACCGAAGACCACGTAGGACAGGGTCACGCCGACGGACCCCAGGAACCGTTCGTCCTGGAACAGGGTGGTGTAGTTGTCCAGCCCGATCCACTTGGGCGGGTCGAAGAGGTTGTAGTTGGTGAAGGACAGGTAGAGCGAGGAAATCATCGGGCCCACGGTCAGGGCGATGAATCCCAGCAGCCAGGGCAGCAGGAAGGTGTAGCCGGCGCGGGCGTCCGCCCCCCGCTGCCGCGATTTGCGCGGCTGCGAGGGAGCGGACGGCGTCGAACGCCTGCTCAGGGTTGGGCTTTGGGTCACGAGTTCAATCCGTCAGTTGTGATCGTCGGGCAGACAATACGCTGCTCAGGCGTTCTGCTTGATGAGGTCTTCGGCTTCCTTGAACCACGCATCCGCCGCGCCGTCCACGGTGAGTTTGCCGAAGTTCAGGTCCGAGCTGATGCGCTTGAAGGAGGTTTCCAGTGTGCCGAAACCGACGATGGGCGGCTCCGGGGCGTCCTTGAGGTACTTCTCGATGGACTTCTCGTAATCGACTACCAGCTTGTCGGTGCCCTCGAACGTGGTGCCGTCGCGCTGGGTCTTCGACGCCGGAACGCCACGGGAGGTCTTGAAGATCTGGCCCACCTCGGGGTCGTTGACCATGAAGTCGATGAACCGGGCGGCGGCGTCCTTGAACTTGGTCTTGGCGCTGGCAACCATCAGCATGGAGGGCTTCAGGAACAGGCCCAGGTTGTCCTTGTCATCGGAGGGAACCGGAACGAGCTTGAGCTCCTTGGCACCGCTGTCCCCGAGGTAGGCGGCCATGAAGTTGTCCCAGGTGGATTCGGTGGCTGAGACGTTTGAGCCGAACGGCGACTTCGGGGCGAGCTGGGTGACGCGCTCTTCGGAAACGAGGGCAGGAGTGCCGCGGAGGGCCACGGTCTGGTTCCACCATTTCTTCAGGTCGTCCTTGGTGAAGCCGAGCTTGCCGTCCTCGGTGAAGGCCTCGATGTTGTTCTGGCGCAGCCAGATGTTGAACATCCACCAGATGCCGGTGTAGTCCGTGCCGCCGAAGAGAGCGCCGTTGCTCTTTGCCCCGACCTCGGCCAGGAAGGCGTTGTATTCCTCGTAGGTCCAGGTGCCGTCCGGTTCCGCGATGCCGAGTGAGGCGAGTTTGGCGGGGTCGTAGTAGACGGCGAAGGCGTTGGTGCTGGTGGGGATGCCGTAGGTCTTGCCGCGGATCTGGCCGGAGGGCAGGAGGGACTTGTCGAAGGCGTCCGTGTTGATCTTGACGGTGCCGAGGTCCAGGAGCTGGTTGCGCTGGCCGTAGTCCCGCAGGTAGGACAGGTCCCACTGCATCACGTCGGGAAGTCCGCCGCCGGCAGCTTCGGTGGCACGCTTCTGCCAGTAGCCGGCGAAGTCGGTGAAGTTGCCGTTGACCTTAATGTCAGGGTTCTTCGACTCGAACAGGGCGATGGCCTTGCGGGTGCGCTCCGCGCGGTCGTCGTTGCCCCACCAGGTGTAGTTGATGGTGACGGGGTTCTCCGCCGAACCCGTCTGTGCGGGGGCCGGGGAGCCACACGCCGCCAGCACGGCGGCAGATGCGGTGCCCAGTGCCACGGTGGTGAGGAAATTCCTTCTGTTGATCATTAGAGCCTCCTTGCTCGGTTGTGTAAGCGCGATTCTTTGTGATTCTCTACAACGAGAGTAGTGACTTGGCTTACACACGCTTTCTGAAACGATACAATATCGTCATTCACACATTTGGGCAAGCGTTTTCCAAACATCTGCTTTCTTGCCGGCACCATGCATCAGCAACGACGAAGGAGTCCCATGTCACCCCAGGAAAAACCACCTGCGCCCGCGGTGTGGACCAGCCTCGAGGGCATCGCCTACGGAGGCGACTACAACCCCGAACAGTGGCCGGTCAGTGTCCGAATGGAGGACCTGGAACTGATGAAGGAAGCCGGGGTCACCTTCCTCAGCGTGGGCATCTTCTCCTGGGGGCTGCTCGAGCCGTCCGAAGGCGAATATGACTTCGGCTGGCTGGACGATGTCCTGGACAATCTGGCGGCCGCAGGCATCAAGGTGGCCCTCGCGACCGCTACCGCCGCTCCCCCGGCCTGGCTCGTGCGCAAGCACCCCGAAATCCTGCCGGTCACGGCTGACGGGACCGTGCTGGGGCCGGGCTCACGGCGGCACTACACGCCGTCGTCGGCCGTTTACCGGCGGTACGCCACCGGCATCACCCGGGTGCTGGCAGAGCGTTACAAGGACCACCCGGCGCTGGCTTTGTGGCACGTGGACAACGAACTCGGCTGCCACGTCTCGGAGTTCTACGGCGACGAGGACGCGGCTGCCTTCCGCGATTGGCTCGAACGGCGCTACGGGAGCATCGATGCCCTGAACGCGGCGTGGGGGACGGCCTTCTGGTCCCAGCACTACGCTTCGTTTGAGGAAATCCTGCCGCCGCGGGTGGCACCTTCCACGCTGAATCCGGGCCAGCAGCTGGACTTCCAGCGTTTCAATTCCTGGGCCCTGATGGACTACTACCATGCCCTGCTCGAGGTGCTGCGGGAGGTGACTCCGGGGGTGCCAGCCACCACCAACCTCATGGTTTCGAGCGCAACGAAGTCCATGGACTATTTCGACTGGGCCAAGGATCTGGACGTGATCGCCAACGACCACTATCTGGTGGCCGCCGATCCGGAACGGCAGATCGAGCTCGCGTTCAGCGCGGATCTCACGCGCGGCGTTGCGGGCGGTGACCCGTGGATCCTGATGGAACACTCGACGTCGGCCGTCAACTGGCAGCCGCGCAACCAGCCCAAGATGCCGGGCGAAATGCTGCGCAATTCCCTGGCGCACGTGGCCCGCGGTGCCGACGCCGTGATGTTCTTCCAGTGGCGGCAAAGCTTCGCCGGTTCGGAGAAATTCCACTCCGCCATGGTCCCCCACGGCGGGCGCGATACCCGTGTCTGGCGCGAGGTGGTGGAGCTGGGTGCCTCCCTGAAGCGGCTGGCGCCCGTGCGCGGGTCGCGGGTTGAGTCCCGGGCGGCCATCGTGTTCGACTACGAAGCCTGGTGGGCCAGCGAAATCGATTCCCACCCGAGCCATGACGTCAAATACCTGGACCTGATGCGGGCTTTCCACCGTTCGCTGTTCCTGCGCGGGATTGCGGCGGACCTGGTCCATCCTTCAGCCTCGTTGGAGGGCTACGACCTGGTCCTGGTGTGCACGCTCTATTCGGTGACGGACGCGGCCGCTGCCAACATCGCTTCGGCTGCGCGGGCCGGGGCCACCGTCCTGGTCAGCTACTTCAGCGGGATCGTCGACGAACGGGACCACATCCGGCTCGGCGGTTACCCCGGCGCGTTCCGTGGCCTGCTGGGCGTCACCGTGGAGGAATTCCATCCACTGCTGGCCGGGTCGACCGTCAAGCTCAGCAACGGCCCCGGCGATGGGCCGGGCGTCGGCTGGGTGGGCTCGGTGTGGAGCGAGCACGTACACGTGGCAGATGTTTCGGGGGACGCCTCCACGGACGGGCCGGCCGAGGTCCTCGCGACGTTCACTGAATATCCGCTCGACGGCGTTCCCGCCCTGACCCGTCGTCCCGAGGGCGCGGGTTCGGCCTGGTACTTGGCCACGTTCCCGGATCAGGACGGGATCGAAGCACTGGTGGACCGCCTGCTCGCCGAGTCCGGAGTTGCCGCAGTGGCCGAAGCTGACCAGGGGGTCGAATTGACGCGCCGCCGCGGCGCCGACGGCAGGAGCTTCGTGTTCGCCATCAACCACTCGCGCGCCGATGCCACGGTCCGTGTGGCAGGGGAAGAGCTGCTGTCCGGCGAGCGGTTCGCAGGTACGGTTCCGGCCGGCGGCGTGGCGGTGATCGCGGAGGACTAACTACGTCGCCGGACCTCCACCGCACACGACGGAGGCTTGTCCGCAGCTCCTGCCCTGCAAGGTCAGGATCTGCGGACAAGCCTGGGATCCGCGGGCTGCTTAGCTTCGAGAGCTAGCTGATGGCCGACTTCATTTCATCAACGGCCTTCTTTCCGGCTTCCTCAGTGGACAGCCGGTCGAAGAGCACCTCCGAGGTGTAGCGCTTGACGATCTCCTGGATGGCACCAGCGCCCTTCGGCGGCGGAGCCGGAGCCTCGCCGAGCTCGCCCTTGATCTGGTCGATGAACTTGACCACCTTGATGTCGGCGGGGGTCAGCTTGGGCTCGATTGCTGCCCGGACATCGGAGTTGGGGTACACGCCGCGGTCGGCCAGGAGCGCTTCGCCGGCCTTGGTGTTGTTGGCCAGGAAGTCGATGAACTTAGCGGTTTCTTCAGGGTGCTTGGTGCGGGAAGACGCGGACCAGAACTGGGAAGCCTTGTACCAAAGATTGGCGTCGGCCGAGCTACCGGTCTTGGACGGGAACCGCAGGATCTGCAGCTCGCCGCCGGCAGCCTTCTCCAGGGCCGGCAACTGGTTGGACCACCAGAAGGCGAGCCCGTTCTTGCCCGTGGCGAGGCCGCTCTGATCCAGCGGTGCAGCCTCGGCCTCAACCACCTCGGAGGCAGTGGGCACGGCCTTCTTCTGGCTGAGCTCCTTCAGGAACGCCCACCACTCGGCGATGTCGTTCGGTTCGAAGCCGAGCTTCCCGTCACTGGTGTACAGCGACTTGCCGTTCTGCCGAAGCCAAACACCGAGCGAGGCTTCGTCGGTTCCATAAGCGGCGGCGCCGTACGTACCCTTCGGCGACTTCGCCGTGACCTCGGCGGCGATGCGTTCGAAGTCTTCCCACGTCCATGTGCTGTCATCAGGCATCTCAACGCCTGCAGCCTTGAAGACGGCCGGGTTGGCCAGAATAGTGGCCGCGTTGATTCCGGCGGCAATGCCGGTCAGACCGTCCTCGTTCTTGCCGGCATTGAGGGCGGCTTCGTCAAGCTTGGACGTGTCGATGTCGTACTTGGAAAGATCCAGCAGGGCACCGCGGCTGGAGTACTCCGTGATGTACTTTTCGTCCATCTGGATGATGTCCGGGGCGTCATTGGCCGCAACCTGGGTGGCCAACTTGTCCCAGTAACCGCTCCAGTCACCAAACTCGGGCTTGATCTTGATGTTCGGATTCTCGGCTTCGAAGGCAGCAATCGCGGCCTGTGTCAGCTGTGCGCGCTTGTCGCCTCCCCACCAGGAGAAGCGGAGTTCAACCTTGCCGTCGGCAGTCTGCGGAGCGGCTCCCCCACCGCAGGCACTGAGGGCAAGGACGACGGCGGCAGCTGCGGCGACCGCGCCGGTTCGGCGCAGCCCCCGCCGGGACTGGGCGGATTTTGCCCCTGCTGCGCCACGACTGGCGGCTGAGGCAGGGCGGGAAAATAGCGGCACTGGATTCTCCGATCTTCTTTGATCTTGAAAGCTGATTGGGTTCGAAAACTGAATGACTTGAAAGCTGGCGAGAAAACGCTTTCTCATACCTGAGAATACAAGCTAGACACTTGTAATACAAGACGTTTCGTCTGCCAATTTGGACACCTGGCCCAAGGGGCTGGGGCGGAGGGGCAACGAACGCCCATCCACCCCAGGAACCGCCAGGAACCGCTAGGAACTACCAGGCCCGCGGCCCGGAACTCTGTAGCCTGACCAGGCCCGCGGCCCGGAACTCTGTAGCCTGACCAGGCCCGCGGCCCGGCCCGCCGCGGTACAGCCCTGCCTATTTGATGCCGGTGGTCGCGATTCCCTTGATGAGGAAGCGCTGGCCGAAGAGGAACACCAGGAACACGGGCAGCAGGGACACGATGGACATCGCGAAGAGCGAGCCCCAGCTTGTCGCGGACTGCGAGTCCACAAACGCCCGCAGGGCCACCGGGACGGTGAACATCTCGGGATCCGTCAGGTAGATCAGGGCTCCGAAGAAGTCGTTCCAGGTCCAGATGAACGTGAAGATGGTGGTGGTGGCCAGGGCCGGGACCATCAGCGGCAGGATGACCTGCAGGAAGATGCGCGGGTGGCCGGCGCCGTCGATCCGTGCGGCTTCATCCAGTTCCTTCGGAATGCCGCGGATGAACTGCACCATGAGGAACACGAAGAACGCGTCCGTCGCCAGGAGCTTGGGCACAATCAGCGGCCAGAACGTGTTCACCCAGCCGATCTGCGAGAACAGGATGTACTGCGGCACGATGATCACGTGGAACGGCAGCATGATGGTCAGCAGCATGATGCCGAAGAACAGCTTCTTGCCGCTGAACTGCAGCCGCGCGAAGGCGTAGGCGGCCATGGAGCAGGAGATCAGGTTGCCCAGGATGGAGCCGATCACCACCACCGCGGAGTTGAGCATGTAGTGCCCGAAGGGGTGGGTTAGCGCGGACCAGCCGTCGACATAATTGCCCATCTCCAGGCTGTTCAGCCAGAGCCCGGGTTCGCGGAAGATCAGGTCGTTGGGCCGCAGCGATGAAACCACCATCCACAGCAGCGGGTAGATCATGACGCCGCCGGCAATGATCAGAACGGCATGTTTGGCCAGCGCCTTGATCCGCGCGCCGCGGCTGAAAGCCAGCGTTCCCCGGGATTCGCGTTTCCGGCTGCCGCCCCTGGGGCTCTTGCCCGTCGTTTTCCCTTCGGAGGACGGCAGTTTCTCCGGAGCCGGCAAGGTCTTTAGTTCAGTCATCGTAGAACACCCAATACTTTGAAGCGATGAAGTTGATGGCCGTGAAAGCGCCGATGATCACCAACAGGAACCAGGCCATCGCCGAGGCGTACCCCATGTCGAACTGGCCGAATCCCTTCTGGTAGAGGTAAAGCGTGAAGAACATCGTGGAGTCGGACGGTCCGCCGTTGCCTCCCGAGACAATGAACGCCTGGGTGAAGGACTGGAAGGAGCCAATGATCTGCAGGACGAGGTTGAAGAAGATGATCGGGCTCAGCATCGGCAGTGTGATCCGCCAGAACTTCTGCAGGGTGGTGGCTCCGTCAACCTCGGCCGCCTCGTAATACATGCTGGGAATCTGGCGCAGGCCCGCAAGGAAGATGATCATGGGGCTGCCGAACGTCCAGACATGGAGCAGGATGATGGAGCCGAGCGAGGTGGACGGATCCGAGATCCAGCCCGGTCCGGTGACCCCGAACATGGCCAGCACCTGGTTCACCAGGCCGGAGGTTCCGAAGATCTGCTTCCAGAGGATGGCGACGGCCACCGAGCCGCCGAGCAGGGACGGCAAGTAGAAGATGGACCGGTAGAACGGCAGGCCACGTAGGCCCTTGTCCAGCACCAGCGCAATCAGCAGCGCGACCGCCAGCTGCATCGGGACCCCGACCAGCACGTACGTGAAGGTCACCCGGAGCGAATTGTGCAGCCGTGCATCGCCCAGCATGCGGGTGAAGTTATCCAGCCCCACCCATTCCGGCGGCTGCAGCAGGTTGTAGTCCGTGAAGGACAGGTAGAGGGACATGATCATGGGGCCAACAGTGATGGCCACGAGACCGATCAGCCATGGCAACAGGAAGATGTAGGCCGCCTTGTTGTCACGGCGGTTCGCGCGTTTCTCCTCGGGAGTGGCCGGCCCTTTGCGCCGGCCTATGGAGGACAGTTCGCTGATGGCGCTCATTGCGTCCCCCTCGGTTGACGGGCGCCTGCCGGCGTCCCCGGGTAATGCTGTGCGGCCATGTGGTCTCCTTTGGTCATCGTGGCCTTCCACGGCGTGCTGGTGTGAAGTGCTCTAGCCGTCCCGGGCCGTGCCAAACAGTTCCGGCACCACCCGCCTGCCTGGCTCCCGGAGTGACCCGGCCAACAGCGGCTTTGTACCAAAGTAAACGCTTTCTTGACCCCTGTACAGCCTTTTGCTAATTTTTGAGAAAGCGTTTTCTGGAATTCGGCCAATTCCGGATCAGAGCAGCTGCGAGAGGCAGGACAATGATGTTTGCACCCGGCAGGACGCGCCGATGAATCCGGGCACCAAGGATACTGCACCACGGCCCAGCGCCGTCGGCGGTTACGAGGACTGGCCTTCCTACCTGCGCTCACACCCGCGCCATGTCGCGGAGACTCCCACGGGGCAGGAACTGGCAGACGCCCTCGGAGTCCCGTCCGCTCCGGCGAACTCCGGCGCCGGGATTGAGTTGGCTGCGCCGGATTCAGCTGTACTGCAGTCAGTTGCCTTCGAGTCGGAGGAGACGCACGACGGCGTCACTACTTCACGGGTCAGCTGGCAGTTGGGTTTCGGTCCCCGCACCCGCGCCTGGTTCCTGCGCCCGGCCGGCGCGTCCGGCCCGTTGCCGGGAGTCCTGGCCCTCCACTGCCATGCCGGCATCAAGTCCGGCGGCGCCGAACGCCTCGTGGATGCACAGCTCGTGAACCCGCACTCCGCCAATCGCGGCCTGCATACGTCGGCCCTCCAGCGGAAGCTCTACGGCGGCCGCCCCTTTGCCACCTGGCTGGCATCCCGGGGCTTCGCGGTCCTGGCCCACGACGCCTTCTCCTGGGGCAGCCGCCGCTTCGACCTGGGCACGCCCCCGTGGCGGACAGCCGCCGTCGTCGAGGGTCGCAAGGCACTCTGGCGGGAGGCCGGCGTCGTACCTTCCGAAGCGGACCTCTACGACGCCGCCGCGGCGGCGCACGAGGACACTGTTGCGAAAGCAGCCGGCCTCCTGGGCACGAGCTTCGCCGGAATGGTGGCGCACGACGACCTCGCGGCCCTCCGCGTCCTTGCGGGACTTCCGGGCGTGGACGCCGGCCGGCTGGGCAGCATCGGTTTCTCCGGGGGAGGCGGCCGGTCGCTGATCCTGGCCGCGCTCAGCCCTCTCGTCCGCAGTTTCGTGGTCACGTGCATGATGACCACATACCGCTCGCTGGTCCCGTCGTACCTGGATGCCCACTCCTGGCTCTTCCAGACCCCCGGCCTATCGCGGCTGGGCGACTATCCCGAGCTCGCGGCGCGCTCGACGGCGGACCGCTTCCTGGTGCAGTACGCGCTCGCCGACGAGCTGTTCCCTGCGGACGGAATGCGCGACGCCGATGCCCTGCTGGGCGCGCAGCATGCGTCCGGCCGCTACACCGGCAGCTTCTGGCCGGGCGGACACGCTTTCACCACGGACATGCAGGACGAAGCCGCCGGCTTCCTCCTCGACTCCCTTTCCCCAGCCCACCGGGTCTTCGCCCGCCAGAACGGACACTCATGACAGCCGACATCTTCAGCACCGCCGCGACCAGCCAGCGGCCGGGGCCATCCACCGGGGCCCCGGATTCCGCCCTCCCAGCGCGGGTCGCCCTCGTGGGCGCCCACGGGTATGGGGCCCGCCACCTGGACAACCTGGCCCGGCTCGCCGCGCTCAACCTCGTGGAGCTCGTCTCAGTGGCGGACCCTCGGCCACCGGCGGAGGGCACCCTGCCTGTCGGCGTTGCAACGTTCCCTTCCCTGGAGGAACTCCTGGCCGCCGGGCCGGCGCCGGACGTGGTCATCCTGGCCACCCCCATCCAGACCCACGCACCGCTGGCGCTGGCCGCACTCGCCGCCGGGTCTGATGTCTATGTTGAGAAACCGCCCATGGCGTCGCTGGCCCAGTTCGACACCGTGCTCGTCGCGGCCCAACAGGCGGGCCGGCTGGTCCAGGTGGGCTTCCAAAGCCTCGGCTCCCATGCCCTGCCGGCCCTGGACCGGCTCGTGGCGTCCGGTGAAATCGGCGAGGTCCGCGGTGTCAGCGCCGTCGGCACCTGGGTGCGCACCAAGGGATACTTCAAACGCTCGCGCTGGGCGGGCAAACGGAGCCTGGACGGTACCGACGTCGTGGACGGTGTCGCCACCAATGCACTGGCGCATGCCGTGGCCACCGGGCTGCGGATCGCCGGTGCGGCGCTGGCCGCGGACGTCGTGTCCGTTGAAACTGACCTTTACCGGGCCAACGCGACCGAAAGCGACGACACGTCGGTGATCCGCGTGCGGACTGCCGGCGGCACCGTGCTGCTGTGCGTCCTGACGCTGTGCGCCGACGAACAGACTGCGCCATCGGTCACGGTCCACGGCACCCTCGGGCGGGCCGAATTCTTCTACACCGAGGACCGGCTGGCGGTCACCACGCCCGACGGCGGGCGCACCGAGGTGTTCGGCCGCACCGACCTGCTCGAAAACCTGCTCGCTGCCCGCCGGTCCCCCGGTCCGGAACACGGACTGCTGAGTCCGCTGGCCGGCAACGGGGCCTTCATGAAGGTGCTGGAAGCCATCCGGACGGCCGAGCCGCCGCGCGCGATTGGCGCCACGCACGTGACCTGGGAAGGCGAGGGCGACGACGCCCATCCCGTGGTCGCCGGCATCCGCCAGCTGATGCGCAGGGCCGCGGCGGCGCAGGCCACGTTCGCGGAGCTCGGCGCGCCCTGGGCCCGCGACCTGCCCCGTGAACTGCCCGATGACCTGCCCGCGGCCGGGGCAGCGGCTGCCGGCGCCCAAGCTCCGTTCACGGTGAACGGGAAAGTGGTGGCGAGGCCGGCCGACGGCAGCCGGACAGCACCCACGTCATCGCCGCGGCCGTACCTCCATCCGGTCAGCACCCTGGCCGGCACCGTGGTGACGGACCATCTGCCCGAGGACCATGTGTGGCACCTTGGCGCGGGGGTTGCCGTCCAGGACGTGGACGGCGTCAATTTCTGGGGCGGACGCACGTTCACCCGCGACGCCGGGGCCTACGTCTGGCGGAAGGACCACGGTCGGATCGTAACGCTCGCGGTGGAACACCAGGGCAGTTCGCGGACCGAAACCCTAGGCTGGCTGGCGCCGGACGGGTCTCCCCTCCTCAATGAACGGCGGACCTGGAGCTGGGCCGCCGTCGATGCCTCAACATGGCGGCTCACCCTCGACTTCGAACTCACCCCCTCCGGCCCGGACCCGGTCAAACTCGGCAGCCCGGGCTCGAACGGCCGGCCGCAGGGCGGCTACGGCGGTTTCTTCTGGCGCCTGCCCGCCGTCGGCGGGGCCGCGGTATGGACCGCGGCCGCGGACGGCGAGGACGCCATACACGGCACGGCACCCTCCCCCGCAGCGCCCTGGCTGGCCTGGTCCGGAACCTTCGGGAGCGGAGAGTCCGACGGCGGCCCCGCCACTTTGGTCTTCCTGCCCGGCGCCTTCCTGCCCGGCGCCGGCGCAGGGCAGCCCCGCGATCCCTGGTTCGTCCGCGCGGCCGGGTATCCCGGCGTCGGGCTGTCCCTGGCGTGGGAGCAGGCAGCAACGGCCAGCCACGCCAGCCCGCTTCATCGAACCGTCACGGTCCTGGTGGCCGACGGCCTCCTGTCCACCAGCGAAATCGAACAGCTCATCACTACATTGGGGGAAACCACATGAATACCGCTACCCAGCAGACACAGCAGGATCCGGGCGGCACCAATGCCGCAGCAGAAGGAGCCGCACCGGGGAACCCGACCGATCGCGCCGTGAAACGGCGGCGCGTCCTGGACATCCTGGATGCCGCGGGCGCGGATTCGCTCCTGCTCACCACCAACACGGCACTGACCTGGTACCTGGACGGGAGCCGGGTCCACATCAGCCTCGCCGGCGACCCCATCGCGGCCATGCTGGTTGACCGCGACGGCGACCAGCTGGTCACGTTCAACAACGAGGCCGCCCGGATCGCCGCGGAGGAGCTGCCCGACGGCGTCGCCCTCCACACCGTGCCCTGGCACGGAGAGCTGCATGCCGCCGCAGCAATGCTCGCCCCCGGCGGGAAACCGCTGGCAGAAGCGGATGTCACCACCGAGCTCAGGGCTGCCCGCCAGGAATTCCTGCCGGGCGAAAGCGCCCGGTACGCCAGGCTCTGCGCCGAGGCGGCTGCCGCGATGACTGAGGTACTGTCCAAGGCCACGCCGGAGACCACGGAGTTCGGTGTGGCCTCCGCCTTGGCCGCACGGATCGTGGCGATGGGAGCCGAGCCGCTGGTCCTTCTCTGCAACGGCGCCGGCCGCAGCGAGTTCCGGCATCCGCTCCCGACGCACGAGCCGCTCGGACGGCGGGCCATGGCGGTGGTGTGTGCGCGGCGCAACGGGCTGGTGGCCAACGTGACCCGCTGGGTGCGGTTCGACGCCGGGACGCCGGCAGAACGCGACGCCGAAGCCCGGATTGCCGCCGTGGAGGCGGACATCTTTGACGCCACGGTTCCCGGTGCCCGGCTGGACGGCATCTTCGCGGAAATCCAGGAAGCGTACTCCCGGCACGGCTTCGGCGCAGGCCAGTGGACCCTGCACCACCAGGGCGGCCCGGCCGGCTATGCAGGCCGCGATCCGCGGGCCACGCCCGCCACCGACGACACTGTGGTCCGCAACCAGACGTTCACCTGGAACCCCTCGGGTCCGGGGGTGAAGATCGAGGACACGGTGCAGCTGACGGAGTCGGGCATCACCGCCCTCACGGTGGATCATCGCTGGCCAGCCGCCGTCGTGAACGGCATCGCCCGGCCGCTGACGCTGCAGCTGTGAGCGCTCGCTTCCCAGCACCCGCACAGCATTGCGCAGGCCCAAACTCCTGCCGCAATACGGAGTCACTGGTATAGACCGGCAGGTGTTTTCGGGAGGAATCCACAGAAAGTTTTCCGCCTTGTATGCCGATTCGATGCCCCATCGAATGGATTTGACTTGAAACCCAAGTCGGATTCGGTGGGGCCCCGCCCGGCTCCCGACCATGGGGAAATTGATGGCACCGCGTTCCCTGCAACCGGTTTGTTGAGCCTCCGTTACGTTGCCTCGAGCGGTTTTTTGGCGTGTTTTATCTCACCATCAGTTCCCTTGCGGGCTGAACCGGGGCGTCAATAGCGTGGCACGGGACCGCGACGAACCAGCGAAGGACAGCAATGCCATCAGCACCCGCCAAGACGGACCCGCCTGCCCCGACTGACCAGAAGCCCGCCGAACAGGAGCCTGCAAGTGTCCGGCAAGGCATGCCTGCACCGCCCGGCCCCAAGAGCCTCAGGACGTTCCTGACAGCGGGACTCCGTTGGGACCTGCCAGCATCACTGGTGGTGTTCCTGGTGGCGGTCCCGCTTTCGCTCGGTATTGCGGCCGCTTCCGGTGCGCCGGTCATGGCCGGCCTGATTGCGGCCGCCGTGGGCGGGATCGTGGCCGGCAGCCTGGGCGGTTCACCGCTGCAGGTCAGCGGGCCTGCCGCCGGCCTGACGGTCATCGTTGCCGGCCTGATCGAACAGTTCGGCTGGCCCGTGACCTGCGCCATCACCGCCGCGGCCGGCGTGCTCCAGGCCCTGCTGGGACTGGCCAAGGTGGGCCGCGTGGCGCTGGCCATCGCACCGGTGGTGGTCCACGCCATGTTGGCGGGCATCGGCATCACCATTGTGCTGCAGCAGATACACGTGATGCTCGGGGCCGAGTCCGCCAGTGAAGCCTGGGAGAACATCACGGCCTTCCCGGCCAGCATTTTCGCCGCCGACATCGCCGCGGCAGTACTTGGCGCTGTGGTGATCGCCCTGCTGCTCGGGTGGAAGCACCTTCCCGCGGCTGTCCGCAAGGTTCCCGCGCCCCTCGTTGCAGTCATCGCCGCCACGGCTCTCTCCCTGCCCTTCAACGTGGACCGGATCAGTTTCGACGGTTCCCTGCTTGGCGCGATTGCCCTGCCCGAACTCCCCGACGGGAACTGGACGGCAGTCGTCCTTGGCGTGGTGACCATTGCACTGATCGCCAGCGTTGAATCCCTGCTCTCCGCAGTGGCCGTGGACAAGATGCACCACGGCCAGCGGACCGACTTCAACCGTGAACTCATGGGGCAGGGCGCAGCCAACGTGACCTCGGGGATGCTGGGCGGCCTGCCCGTCACCGGGGTGATCGTCCGCAGCGCCACCAATTTGGAGGCCGGCGCGCGTACACGCAAGTCGGCCGTGCTCCACGGTGTCTGGGTGTTGGTCTTCTCGCTGCTGCTGGCGGGCCTGATCCAGCTCATTCCCCAGGCTGTCCTCGCAGGCCTGCTGATCGTGATCGGCTCCCGCCTGGTCAGGACGGCCGACATCAAGACAGCCCGCCGGACCGGTGACCTGACCGTCTACGGTGTGACGCTGTTCTGCGTGGTGTTCGTCAACCTGCTCGCCGGGGTCCTGACCGGCCTGGTGCTTGCCATAGCCCTGGTTGTCTGGCGTGTGGCGCGGGCCAGCATCCACGCGGAGCACGTCGGGACCGACGGCGGGAACCGCTGGCGCGTGGTCATCGACGGATCGTGCAGCTTCCTCTCGCTCCCGCGCTTGAGCGCCGTGCTGGCCTCAGTTCCGGCCGGTGCGCATGTCACAGTTGAACTGGAGGTGGATTTCCTCGACCATCCCGTGCACGACACCATTGATTCCTGGCGCAACAGGCATGTGGGCAACGGCGGCACGGTGGTCATCGAGGAAAGCGGTACGGCCACGCTGCACGATGCCCAGGCCGGTCCGCCGAGCCGCGGCAGTTCACGTTCTGCCCTTCGGAGCGGATTCGCCCCGTGGCGCAGCTGGCAGCGGCGACTCCTGCCGGGGCACACGGCGGCTGGCCCGGAAGTACCCGCGCCGCTGCGCTCGGTGCTCACCGGAGTGGACAACTATCACCGGCGGAACGCCCACCTGGTGCGTCCGCACGTGCAGGAGCTGTCCTCGTTCCAGGACCCGGGCACCCTGTTCGTTGCCTGCTCGGATTCGCGCGTGGTGCCGAACCTGATCACCAGCAGCGGTCCCGGCGACCTCTTCACCGTCCGGAACGTGGGCAACGTGGTGGGCGACACCGGCCGCGACGCGTCCATTGAGGCGGCCCTGGAATTTGCCCTCAGCGAGCTGTCCGTGGAGTCGATCGTGGTCTGCGGGCACTCCGGCTGCGGTGCCATGACGGCGCTGTGGGCCGATCCGGACGGTGCCGGTGCCACGGCTGCGTCCGATTGTGGTGTTGCACCCGATGGTGGTGCTGCGTCCGATTCCGGCGTGGCACCCGGGACGGCCGCAGGGACGCGGGGCGCCATCGACGTCTGGCTCGACCACGCACGGCCGAGCCTGGCCGCCTTCCGCGACGGGCATCCGGTCCAGGCTGCGGCGGCCGATGCCGGATACGGTGCCGTCGACCAGTTGGCGATGGTGAACGTTGCTGTCCAGCTGGACAGGCTCGAGCGACACCCCGGCCTCCGGGAAGCCTTGCAGGCCGAACGGGTGCACGTTGTGGGTCTCTTCTATGACATCTCCACGGCGCGGGTCCTGCAGATCACGCCGGACGGCATCAGCCACCTCGACCCCGCCGCCCTCAAGCACTAGGCGGTCACCCGCTCGGCGGTCACCCCAAAGCGGAGCCGGCTCAGTGGTTCGTTCTCCTCGGCCTGACGCAGCCGTACGGCACGCCTCAGGCCGAGGAGAACCACACGACGTGTGGTTCCCGTCGGGACGGCCGCGTAACCGGGGCCCGTTCCGCGTGGACGGCCCGCTCAGTCCGGGCGGCTTCAACGCGGGCGGTCTCAACCTGGGCCGTTTCAGCCCGCACAGTGTCAGTCCGGACATTTTCCGTCCGCACGGCCTCAGCCGGGATGATCTTTTCCACCCTGACGATCTCCAGGGCCTCCACGTCCAGCAGCTTGCGCGCCCCCGTCCGTGAGTCCACGATCCAGAACAGGTCCATGGACGGAATCGTCTCTGTCACGCGTCCCCGGTGGAACAGCCGGCCCTTGTGCCAGGCCTCGATTTCTTCCCCGGCCGACAACTCCGAACATGTCCGGACGTTTGATTTCCCGCCTGCATCCACAATGAGCCCCTCCCCTGGCGCCAAGTGTGCTGCGACCAGCGCTTCAACTACGGCTGGTCATCAACTGAGATCAGCATCCTCCAGCAAGATTGCAGCAACGTTTCCGGAGGGTGATTTTCCTGTGTCGCTTGCGCAGGGGCTGGATCAGGACGGCATCAGAACGCCGTCAACGCGGCGCGGGATGCCCAGCGGGTTGGCTTCCCGCAGCGCAGGATGCAGCACAGATTCCGGGGCGTCCTGGTAGGCCACGGGACGCTGGAAGCGGCGGACCGCCGTCGCCCCCACCGAGGTGAACAGCGACGTGGTGGCCGGGTACGGGCCGCCGTGCTGCTGGGCCCAGTTCACCGCTACGCCGGTGGGCCAGCCATCGAACAGCACGCGCCCGGCGAGGCCGGCAAGCTGCTCCACCAGCCCCGAAACGTCCTCGCCCGGCTGCGCGTGGACTGTGGCGGTCAGGCTGCCGGGCACCTTGGCCAGGACGTCTGAGAGTTCCGCCTGGTCCGTGTACTCGATCAGCAGCGTGGTGGGGCCGAAGCACTCCTCCAGCAGCTCGTCCGGGCGTTCCAGGACGTTGGCGGCGGAGGTGGAAAATACCACCGGTGCGGCACCGTCGCGGGTGGCGTCCTGGTCCGCCGTGCCGCTGACGATGGTCACGTCGGGCAGCGAAGCCACGCTCCGCAGGCCGTCGGGGTAGGCGTCGGAGATCCGGCTGGTGAGCATGGGCGCCGCGTCCTTGCCCTTGGCCGCCTCAGCGAGTTCGGCTGCAAAGCCGGTGCCTGCCGGAATGAAGACCAGGCCCGGCTTGGTGCAGAACTGGCCGGCGCCCATCGTGAAGGATGCTGCAAGACCCGCCGCGAGCTGGCTGGAACGCTCGGCCAGCGCGGCCGCGGTGATGACCACGGGGTTGAGGCTGCCGAGCTCACCGTAGAACGGGATGGGTTCGGGCCGGGAGACGGCAAGGTCGAACAGTGCCCGGCCGCCGGGAATGGACCCGGTGAAGCCGACGGCCTTAATGGCCGGGTCCTGGACCAGGGCGGTGCCGGCCTCACGGCCGCTGATCAGGGCAAACAGGCCTTTGGGGGCACCGGCCGCGGCCAGTGCCTCGGTGACGATTTCCGCCGTCCGCCCGGAGAGCCTGAGGTGGCCGGAGTGCGCCTTCACTACGACGGAACAGCCGACGGCGAGCGCCGACGCCGTGTCGCCGCCCGCCACGGAGAACGCGAACGGGAAGTTCGACGCCGAGAAGACAGCCACAGGCCCGATCGGCTTCAGCAGCCGCCGAAGGTCAGGCTTGGGCGGCGCAGCCGATGGATCGGCGTGGTCGATCACCGCTTCAAGGTAGGAACCTTCGGTGATCACCGTGGCGAACAGCCGCAGCTGCCCGGATGTGCGGGCCACCTCACCGGTGAGCCGTGCCTTTCCCAGCCTGGTCTCCGAGTCGGCGATCTTCACCAGTTCGGCCACGTTGGCGTCCAGAGCGTCGGCCACGGCGGTGAGCCAGCCTGCGCGCTCGGCGTCCGATGCGACGGCCGCGATGGAGGCGGCCCGGGTGGCGGCAGCCGTGAGCTCGGACAGTGAAAAGGTTGCTGTTGTCACAGTGACTTCCTGTTCTGGTTGTCGGCGGATGGTCCGCTGAAGGCGAAGCCCAGTCCTGCCCGGCCGGCGAGGGTGAGCCGGCCGTTGCTGACCAGCACGGGCGACGGCCCGTCAAGCACACCCAGCTGTTCGAAGGAGGCGTCTTCGACGTCCTCCACGAGGGTGGGTTCGGCCATGGTCAGCGCGAGCTGGCCGGAGAGCTCCGGCAGCAGGTGCGGCATGACCCTGATGCTGTGCGTGCGGGCCAGTTCAACGATGCGGCGGAAGGGCGTGATGCCGCCGACGCGGATGATGTTGGGCTGGATGATGTCCACCGCTCCCGCCTCGATGAAATCGCGGAAGCGGTAGATATTGTGCAGGTTTTCGCCCAGTGCGATGGGCACCGGGGATTGTTGGCGCAGCCGCCGGTACGCCCAGAGGTCATCCGCCCGGAGGGGTTCCTCGAGCCAGTCAAGGCCGAACTCCCCCAGCACGTCCAAGGCACGGAACGTGGTGGGCAGGTCCCAGCGCTGGTTGGCGTCGATCATGAGCTTCCGCTCCGGCCCGAGGACCTGCCGGACAGCGGCAACACGTTCGGCGTCTTCCCGGATGTCCGGCTTGCCCACCTTGATCTTGACGGCGTTGTGCCCGGCTGCCACCCAGCGTTCCACCTGCGCCACGAGCTCCTCGAGGGAATAGTGCAGGTTCACGCCGGAACCGTACACCTCCACCGAATCCTGGCGCTGGCCCAGCAGCCCGGTGACCGAGGTGCCGGCACGGCGTGCCTGCAGGTCCCATAGCGCAAGGTCCACGCCCGCCATGGCAATGGTGGTCAGTCCCCCGCCGCCCGCCTCGTGCAGCCGTTTCCACAGCTGGTCCCAAACCGGTTCGGGGTTCGCTGCAAGGCCGGCGATGAAGGGCGCGATGTCGCAGTCCAGGAGCGCCTTGACCGCCTGCGGGCCGATGGTGGGCGTCCAGGAGAACCCGTACCCCGTGCCGCCGTCGTCCGTGTGGATCCCGGTGGCGATCACGTGGTTTTCCGGTGCCTCCGCGCCCCAGCTGCGCAGCAGCGGGACCGTCAGGAGGCGGGTGGACAGACCCTTAATGAGCGGCGCCGACCGGACGGCTTCGGCGACGGGCGCACTCATTAGCGGCCGGCCAGCTCGTAGCCCTTGGCCAGGATGGCCTTGAGCTGGACCAGCTGCTCTTCGGTGGGGTCGACCAGCGGGGCGCGGACGGGGCCCACCGGCAGGCCGCCCAGCCGGAGTCCGGCCTTGATCAGGGAGACGCCGAACCCCGGGGTCTGGTCGCGGAGGCGGACCAGCGGGGCGTAGAAGCCTTCCAGCAGGGCGTGCCGGCGGTCCTCATCACCGGAGACGTAGGCGTCGTAGTAGGCCTTGGCGATTTCCGGGGCCATGGCGAAGGCCGCCGAGGAGTAGAGCGGGATGCCCAGGCCGCGGTAGGCGCCCTGGGTCAGTTCCGCGGTGAGCAGGCCGTTGAAGAGCAGGAAGTCCTCGCGGCCGGTGGCGTTAACGGCGCTGACGATTTCCTGGGCCACGCCCACGTCGCCCAGGCCGTCCTTGAAGCCGATGACCTTGGGGTTGGCGGCGAGGCGGGTCATGGAGGCGGCCGTGTATTTGGCGTTCCCGCGGTGGTAGACGATCACCGGCAGGCTGCTGGCCGCGGCCACGGCCTCGATGTACGCCACCAGGCCGTCGGTGGGGCCGGTGACGAGGTACGGCGGGAGGACCAGCAGGGCGTCGGCTCCGGCTTCCTCGGCCACCCGGGCAGCGGCAAGCGCATGGCCCAGCGGTCCGCCGGCACCGGCAACCACCGGCACCTGGCCCGCTACGGCCTCGACGGCGGCAGTCACCACTGTGCGCACCTCGTCAATGCTCAGGGCATGGAATTCACCGGTGCCGCAGGCCGGGAACACTCCGCCCGGACCGTGCGGCAGGCGGGACGTGATGTGCTCCTTGAGGATGTCCACGTCCACGTCTCCTTCCGGCGTGAAGGGTGTGACAGGGAAGAACAGTACGCCATCGAATTTCATGGGGTCTCCTTGGAGCCTGTGCCGGCCGCGACCAGCGCGGCGGGGTTCTCATCGTTGAGGGGCAGAACATTGAGGGGCTGTACATCGTTCGGCCCGGACAGCTCGGTACGCCAGCTGCGCGTGGGTTCCCAGCCGAGCAGTTCGCGGGCCTTGGTGATCGAAAAGGCCGGGCTGGTGCCCGTGAGTCCGGCGGCAAGCTCCGCGCTGCCGGGCAGGAATTGCGGCATCAGTTCGGCAAGGGGTGCCGTGGCCAGTGCGTCGGCGGCCCCCACGAAGAAGGTCTGGCCGTTGGGAATCGTGTCCATCTTGGCCAGCAGCAGGTCCAGGAAGTCCGCCACGTCGCGCGCATCCACGTAGTTGAAGAGTGCCGGCGCGGACAGTGCCGGATCGGCCAGCCGTTCGCGGACGGTGTGGCCCTGCTGGGTGGGCGCGCCCGCCCATTCCTCCGGCGAGATCACGTAGCAGGGACGGAAGGCCGCGTACCGGAGGGCGTCCCCCTGGGCGGCGGCGAACATCTGCACCGTCTGTTCGGCGATGAGCTTGGACAGTGCATAGGCGTTCCAGGGCCGGGGTGTGGTTTCCTCGTCCACCGGGAAGCTATCCGGCAACCAGCCCGCGGGCGAACCGTAGCCCAGCACCGTGGGGCTGCTTGCCGTGATGATCTTGCCGATGCGCAGTTCCGTCGCGGCGCTGATGACGGCGTACGCCAGCCTCGTGTTGGTGCTGAGGATGACGTCTTCCGGCGCGCTGAACGGTACGGCGATCGCCGCAAGGTGGACGACGGCGTCGGGCGCTGTTTCCCGAAGGTGGCGTACCGCCTCTCCCGGCGCCAGGAGGTCGGCAGTGCGCTGCTCGACGCCGTCGGGCAGCTGGGCGGCGGGAACGGCGTCACGGTCCACGGAGATGACCTGGTGGCCTGCGCCGGCGAGGCCGGCAACAACGCTGCGTCCCAGCCGGCCGGAGCCGCCGGTGACAAAGATCCTGCTCATATTGGTTCCTTTAGGATTCAGGCCGCGGGCTAGGCGCCGCGGCGAAGATCGACGCCGAGTCCCAGGTCCGCGGTGCGGACCGGCAGCCCGGATTCCAGTGAGGCGTTGCCCGCGATGCCGACGGACACGGAGCGAAGCCCGTCCAGGTAGCCGGAGGGCCGGCCCAGGGGATCCTCGCCGGGGCCGTTGAACAGATCGGACAGCAGGAGTTCGTCGCCCCCGCCGTGGCCGCCTTCGCCATTGACGATGGGCACCTCGTAGGCCTGCTCCCAGTGCCGCTGGACCACCAGGCGTTCGCCGTTGCGGCGGACCGCGTCCTCTTCTTCGACCGGCGTCGCAGATGGGTCCACCACGGTCTTCTTGTCGGTGCTGTTCAGGACGGCGGCGCGCTCCACGACTTCAAGCTCCGCCCGGCCTTCGGTGCCGTTGACAGCTACGCGGTAGCCTTCCCACGGGCTGTGGGCGTTCAGGGAGTAGCTCAGGCGCGGTCCGCCCTGGTACTCCACCACGAGCGCCAGGTTGTCCTCGATGGTGATGCCGGCCGTGAAGACGTCCTGGTCGCGGCGGTACCCGTCGTAGTGTTCGTTGTCCAGGAAGAGTGCCTTGAGGCGTTCGTCGTCCCGCAGGTCCAGCGCAAACGGGTCCTTTTCGACTGTTTTGTCCCCGATGCCGGGGGTTTCGGCGTCGGGCGTTCCCCGTTCCGGACGCGGGCCGAGGCCGCGTTCGGCGGCGTTCTTGTCGCCGTAGAACTTCAGGCCGCCGGAGGCGAAGACGCGCTCGGGGACGTCGTTGATCCACCAGTTGACCAGGTCGAAGTGATGGGATGCCTTGTGGATCAGCAAACCGCCGGAGTTCTTCTTTTCGCGGTGCCAGCGGCGGAAGTAGTCCGCGCCATGGACGGTGTCCAGGACCCAGCTGAAGTCGATGGAGGTGACCTTGCCGATCACGCCGCTCTGGATGATTTCCTTCAGGGCGCTGTTGCGCGGGGAGTAGCGGTAGTTGAAGGTGACCACCACGTTCCGGCCGGTCTCCTCCACCGCCTGGGTGATGCGGCGGCAGCCTTCGGCATCGATGGTGAGCGGCTTTTCGACGACGACGTCGGCCCCCGCCTCGAGCGCCTCCACGATGTAGTCCGCATGCGTGTAGTCCGGCGTGGTCACCACAACGCGGTCAATATCGTTGTCCCGGATGAAGGCCGTGAGACCTGCGGGTTCAAAGGCCGCAACGGGGCCGGGAGCGCCGAGTTCCTGGATGAGCTTCTGGTAGAACTCCACACGGCCGGGGTTGACGTCGGAGAAGGCCACGAGTTCCGCAGTGTCCGAGTGCTTGCCGTAGATGGCCCGGATGTACATCTCGGAACGGCCACCCGTGCCGATCAGGACAATCCGCGCCTTGCGCACGGGGCTGGCGGAGCGGACAGAGCGAGCGGCTGCGTCGGCAGTTGCGTCGTCGGCTGCGACGGCGCTGCCTGGATTGACGGTGTTGGCTGTGTTGCCCATTGCGGTGTAACCCTTTCGGAAGGCAGGAACCCTAGCCGCTTGACGGCCGGTAGCGGTGCGGTGAGAATTATGAGAAAGCGTTTTCTCAGCGCGTTATAAGCTTTGTATCAAGACTCTGGCGGTCACGTCAACCATCACCCGAAACGGGGAGGAGTCGGAGAAGCCCGGAAAGGGGCCACATGGGCAGGAGAGCCACCACCCCGCGAATCGGCATTGCCGACGTCGCACTCAAGGCTGGCGTTTCACACGCGACGGTGTCGCGTGTCATGAACGGCAACTTCACCGTTGACGCCACCATCGCCGCCCGGGTC
The DNA here is from genome assembly GCF_040683875.1 of Arthrobacter sp. NPDC093128. Classification (NCBI taxonomy): domain Bacteria; kingdom Bacillati; phylum Actinomycetota; class Actinomycetes; order Micrococcales; family Micrococcaceae; genus Arthrobacter; species Arthrobacter sp. NPDC093128. The sequence continues at coordinate 90,530 of NZ_JBFBEY010000010.1, read as the reverse complement.
CGGGCCGCAGCCACCGAGCTGAACTACCAGCCAAACCCGGTGGGCCGCAGCCTGGCACTGGGCAAGACCGACACCATCGGCATTGTGGTGCCGGACCTCTCCAACCCCACGTTCCAGGCGATCCTCCGCGGCCTCAGCATGGCCGCCGCCCAGGACGGCTACCGCGTCCTGATCGCCGATTCCTCCGAGGTTTCCAGCGAGGAGGCCATCCTCGCCGGCGAGGCGCGCCGCCGCTGCGACGGCCTGGTGCTGTGCGCGCCGCGCATGAGCGATGCCGAATTGGAAGAGCTGGCGCCGTCACTGCAGCCCATGGTGCTGATCAACCGCACCACCGACGCCCAAGCTCCCAGTCTGATGGTGGACTATGGGCAGGGCATCCAGGAACTCGCGGAACACCTCGTGGGCCTGGGCCACACGAGGCTCGCCTTCCTGGCCGGTCCCGAGCGGAGCGCGTCGAACGGCCTGCGCCTCCTGGGGCTGGAGAAGTTCAAGGCCGCGCACCCGGAGATTGACCTGCAGATGCTCGAGGGCGGCTCCAACTTCGAGGTGGGGCACCAGTCAGTGGATGCGGTCCTTGCGAGCGGAGCCACCGGCGTCCTGGCCTTCAACGACCTTGTGGCCATGGGCCTGCTGAGCGGACTCCACGAGCGCGGCATCCGGGTCCCGGAAGACATCTCGGTGACCGGCTTCGACGATATCCCGTTCGCCCGCTACACCACGCCCACGCTCACCACGGCAGCGGTCCCCATCACCGAGCTCGGCCAGCAGGCATGGCACCGGATGCGGGACCTGATTCGCAACGTCCCCTCCGACGCAGCCCCCGAGGGGCCCACGGTATTCCAGCCACGCCTGGAAGGCCGCGGCAGCACGGGACCGGCCAGCACGGAGCGCCGCGCAGGCTAGTCCGCGGGCGGAGCCAGCAGGACGTCGACGAGCGTCGTCAGGCCATCCGCCATGTCCACACTCTTGTCATAGAGCCACTGCAGCTGCAGGCCGTCGAAGGCCGCCACCACCAGCCTGGCGAGCAGCGTGGCGGACACGTCCGTGCGCACTTCGCCGGCGTCCTGGCGCCGGGCGATGTCCTGGGCAAGCTCCTCCACCACCTGGGCATAGCGCTCCTGGAAATAGGGGTGGGAATCATGCCCCGGGTCATTTGCGGTGGCTGAGGCCACGGCGTAGAGCGTAGTAAGCCCCGGCTCCTGGCGGTTCCGCTCGGCGATCGGCGCCAACAGCCGGAGGCCCACACCCGCCTCGTCACTGGCGGCCAGGCCGCGCCGGTCCCGCTCGGCAAGGACCGCCGTCAACAGCTCCTGCTTGCCCCGGAAATAGTGGAACAGTGTTGCTTCCTTCACGCCGACCAGCTCGGCAACCCGTTTGAGCGCCGTTCCCTCGAAGCCTTCCGTGGCAAAAACGTCAGTGGCCGTCTGGATTATCTGCTCGCGGCGCTCCGCCCCTTTTGCATAAGGGCCGCGGGTCTTGGTCAGTGACATTGAGCCAGTGTATTTCACTTTGTTCTTTAAAAATCTAGTCAGACTTGGTTTTTGTCGCTACCATCATTGTCAGGACCCAACGGAGGGTCACTTTTCGTCAGGAGGCAATGTGGCCGTCAAGACCATTACCCAGGATTCCGCTGCTTCTCCGGCCAGCGGAACTCCACACAGCAGTACCTCACAGAGCAGCACTTCAACGAGCAAGGCTCCCCGCGCCTATGTCATCGGCATGCCCATCGCGAGCGCAGGCCTGTGGATGGCCGTGCTGGCACCGGCCCTCGTGGTGCTGGCCATCAAGGTCTCCGAGATCACCACACCGGACACCCGGGCAGGGGCGCTGAGCCTCGTGGCCGGCGTGGGCGCCATGGTGGCCCTGCTTGCCAACCCGTTCTTCGGCAGGCTCAGCGACCGCACCACCTCGCGGTTCGGCATGCGCAAGCCCTGGATCGTCGGCGGCTCCCTCCTGGGGCTGGCATCGCTCTTCCTGCTCGGCTCCGCCGCCGACGTCGCCACCGTGCTCATTGCGTGGGTGATCGCCCAGCTCGGCTTCAATGCCGCCCTCGCGGCACTCGTAGCAACGCTCCCCGACCAAGCCGCTCCGGCCGAGCGCGGGCGCCTGTCCGGGCTGATCGGTATGACCCTGCCCGTAGGCCTGGTTGCAGCGGCCTTCTTCGCGCAGCTGTTCGACAACGCGCTGCAGATGGCCGTGGTCCCCGGTGTTGTGGGAACCGCAGTGGCGATTGCCTTTGCCTTCACCTTCAAGGACCGGGTCCTGACGGAAAAGCCTGCACCGCTGAACCTCAAGGAGATCCTGGGGTCGTTCTACTTCAACCCCCGCACCTATCCCGGACTGGGCTGGGCCTGGCTCACCAAATTCATGGTCTACATCGGCTACTGCGCGGGCCTGCTCTACCTGCCGTACTTTTTCACGGACCACCTTCACGTTGCTGAAGCTGACGTCACCAGCCTGGTGTTCCAGGCCACCCTTGTCAGCTCCGCGGGCACGGTCGCCACCAGCCTTGCCGGAGGCTGGATCAGCGACCGCATCGGCAAGCGCAAAGGCATGGTCATCGCCTCGGCGCTGATCATGATGGTGGGCCTCATCGTGATTGCCACCAGCAGCACCACCGACCAGGTCCTCGTGGGCCAGGCGATCGCCGGGCTCGGCCTCGGCTGCTTCGGTGCGGTGGACGTCGCCCTCATCGCAGACCTCCTGCCCGGCAGCCAGTCAGAGAATGCCAAGACCTTCGGCGTCTTCAACATCGCCCAGGCGCTGCCGCAGTCCCTGGTGCCCGCCGTTGCCTTCCCGGTCATCGCCTTCGGCGGTTACCCCGCACTGTTCCTCGGCGGCGCAGCCGTCGGCATCATCGGCGCTGTCCTCGTCATCCGCATCAAAGGAGTCAAGTAAATGAACCCCGCACTGTCACCGGCTGTATCGGTCCCGGCCCCGGATTCCCCGGACGCCGAGGCACGGATCCGCGAACTCGCCCGAAGCCTTACCCTCGAGCAGCAGGTCCAGCTGCTGACCGGAGCGGACGTCTGGGCCACGCACTCCATTCCTGAAATCGGGCTGAGCCGCGTGGTGATGTCGGACGGGCCGTCCGGCGTCCGCGGCGAAGACTTCGACGAGCGCCACGACTCCCTCTCCCTGCCGTCGTCGTCCGCCCTGTCCGCCACCTGGAGCGTCGAAACGGCGCGCCGCTACGGCCAGGTCCTGGGACAGGAAGCGCGCCGCAAGGGCGTGCACGCCATCCTGGGCCCCACCATCAACCTGCACCGCTCCCCGCTGGGCGGCCGCCATTTCGAATGCATGAGCGAGGACCCGCGGCTCACGGCAACCATGGCCGCCGGGTACATCGCCGGCGTGCAGTCCATGGGCGTCGGCGCCACGCCCAAGCACTACCTGGCCAACGAGGCCGAAACGGACCGGTTCACCGCGGACTCCGTGGTGGCCGAGCGTCCCCTGCGCGAGCTCTACCTGGCGGCCTTCGAGGATGCCATCACGGAGGCCCGCGCGTGGCTGGTGATGAGCTCCTATAACTCCATCAACGGCACCACGGCCAGTGAGAACAAGCTGCTCGAAACCCCGCTGTCCACCGAATGGGGCTTTGACGGCGTGGTGGTTTCGGACTGGACCGGTGTCCGGTCCGTGGACGCGGCCAACGCACACCAGGACCTCGAAATGCCCGGCCCGGTGGGCCACTGGGGCCCCAAGCTGCTGGCCGCCGTGAACGACGGCCGGGTCAGCCGGGACGCCATCCTCGAGAAGGTCACGCGCATCCTGCGGCTGGCAGCCCGTGTAGGCTCCCTCGAGGGATTCACGCCCGCCGTGACAGAACTTCCCGCCCAGCTGAACGGTGCCGCCGTCGCCCGTGAAGTGGCAGTCCGCGGCGCAGTCCTGGTCCGCAACGAAGGCGGCCTCCTGCCGCTGGACGCCACCAGGCTCAGCAGCGTAGCGGTGATCGGCCACAACGCCGAGGAAGCGCGCACCCAGGGCGGCGGCAGCGCCACCGTGATGCCCAAATACACCGTCTCGCCGCTCGAAGGGCTGCGGAAGGCACTGCCCGACGACGTCGACGTCGCCTATGTCCGTGGCGCCAAGGTGGCCGAGGGGCTGCAGGCGTTCCCCCGCACCTCGCTCCGCAACCCGGTGTCCGGCGGCCCCGGCATCCGGGTCACGTTCCTCGCCGGGGACGGCTCGGAAATTTCCGGCGAGGACCGCCTCGCCTCGCACCTGATCTGGTTCGGCGTGGGCATCCCCGACGGGGCCGCAGCCATCCGGATGCAGGCCGACTGGACGGCCGAGACGGCGGGCGTCCACCACCTGGGCGTCGGGACGGTAGGACAGATCCGGCTCGCGCTCGACGGCGACGAGGTGTTCAACAGCGAGCTCGAGGACGACACAGACGTCCTCGGCGCCGCCCTGTTCGATCCGCCCAAGACCGTCCACGCGATTGAAACCGCGGCCGGCCAGCGCGTGCGCATCGAGGCCGAGTACCAGCTGCCGAAGCAACAGATCATCCCCTTCACCGCCATCCTCCTGGGTGAGGAAACGGTGGTGGCCGATCCGCAGGCGGAAATTGATGCGGCAGTGGCGGCCGCACGCACAGCCGATGTGGCCGTTGTGGTGGTGGGCACCAACGCGGCCATCGAGTCCGAGGGCTTCGACCGCAAGGACCTGGACCTCCCCGGCCGGCAGAACCAGCTGGTGGAGGCCGTCGCCGCCGTGAACCCGCGCACGGTGGTGGTGGTGAATTCCGGTTCGCCGGTGCTCATGCCATGGCTGGACAAGGTGGACGCCGTGCTGCTGGGCTGGTTTGGCGGCCAGGAATTCGGCACTGCCATCGCCGGCATCCTGCTGGGCGACGAGGAGCCGGGCGGACGCCTTCCCACCACCTGGCCCGCAGCCCTGGCGGATGTACCCGTCCTCAACACCATGCCCGTTGACGGCAAGGTGGACTACTCCGAGGGCATCCACGTCGGCTACCGGGCCTGGCTTAAGCAGGAAGCTGCCGGCGGAGCCGCCCCGGCCCTGCCGTTCGGTTTCGGACTGGGCTACACCACCTTCGAGCTTGGTACCGCCCACGCGCCCCAGTCGGTTCCCGCCGGGCAGGACGTTGTGGTGCATGTTCCGGTCCGGAACACCGGCACCCGCACGGGACGCGAAGTGGTCCAGGTGTACCTTGACCGCCCGGAGTCGGCTGTGGAGCGCCCGGTCCGCTGGCTCGCCGGCTATGCCGGAACGCACCTTGCACCGGCCGGAACGGACAGCGTTGAGGTGCGCATACCGGCGAAGGCCTTCGGGCATTATGACGGCGGGTGGCAGTTCGAGCAGGGCACGTTCCGCCTGCTGGTGGGCCGGCACGCGGCTGACGATTTCCAGGTGCTGGAGATCGAACTGCGCTAGCTCTGTGTCGTGGAGTTATTGTCCGGATAACGCGAGATAAGCGCCTCTTTCGGGGCGTTATCTGGACAAAAACTACCGGGCTAAGGCCGGGTTGGGTCCGATTCCTTCGGACCCAACCCGGCTTCTTTGTAGTACCCCTCGATGTGGGCTGCCACAAGCCCGGCGGCCATGCCGCCGTCGTGCCTGTGGATGGCTGCCAGGATTTCGCGGTGCTCCAAGCGGAGGCGGGCGGCGGTGGCCTCCCAGTCGGGAAGATTGGCCGTGAGCTTGCCGGCATAGCTTTGGATGGCCTCCCGCAGCGAGCCCATCATGGCACTGACCACGGCGTTCCCGGCGGCTTCGGCGAGGGCCAGGTGGAATCGGACGTCGAGCGCCAGGAATTCGTCCGTATCCGGGCACGCCTCCATTTTTTCCAGCAGCGCGGCGGCCTCGGCCAGCGCCGGGGAGTCCGTGCGGGCCCGGGCCACTGCCCAGGATTCCAGCAGTACGCGCGTCTGGACGATGTCTGCCACGGGGAGGTGCGAAGTGGCCACATGCAGGCGGAGCGCCGAGCCGAGCGCCGCCGTCGGGTCCGCGATGACCACGGTGCCGGCTTCGGGACCGGACCCCACTCCTGCGCGCACGACCCCCATGGCCTCCAGGATCCGGATCGCTTCGCGAACGGAGGTGCGCGAGACCTGCAGTTGTTCGGCGAGCGTCCGCTCCGCCGGCAGCCGTCCGCCCAGGGCCAACTCGCCGCTCGACAGCTGGTTCTCGATCCATCGCAGGACCAATTGATGGGTACGCATGGGCCAATGGTACTTGATGTGGTTGGACCACACCCCTTAGAGTGTGGTTAGACCACAGCGGCATCCTGTCCAGCACCATCCTGTCCAGAGCCACCAAGCCCTACGCCCCGGAGGCAGCAATGACGCACACCATCCAGCCCAACAACCCGGAGACCACTCCGGCCCCCGACGCAACCGGCGTACCCGGCACCGCGACCGGCACGGCTCCCGCTGGCCCCGGCGCCTCCGTAACGGGCGCAGGGAACCGGGCGGCAGCGGCGGTCCCCGCCGCGCTCAAGCGCCGCGTGCCGAAGTACTCGGACCTCGCCCCGCTGATGCAGTTCAAGAAGCCGGAGTTCAGCCGCGCCGCAAAGCTCCAGCGCGCCAGCACCGTCTGGGAGCTGCGAGACATGGCCAAGCGCCGCACCCCGCAGGCGCCCTTCGACTACACCGACGGCGCCGCGGAAGCCGAAATCACCCTTCGCCGTGCACGCCAGGCGTTCCTGGACATCGAGTTCCGGCCGGGCATCCTCCGGAACGTCTCCAGTATCGACCTGAGCACCGACATCCTGGGCAAGCCGTCGCGGCTGCCCGTCGGCATCGCACCCACCGGCTTCACCCGGATGATGCAGTCCGAGGGCGAGTACGCCGGATCCCAGGCCGCCGAGACCGCCGGAATTCCGTACACGCTCTCCACCATGGGCACGGCGTCCATCGAGGACGTCGCCGAGGCCGCGCCCAACGGACGCAACTGGTTCCAGCTGTACCTGTGGACGGACCGTGACCGCTCCCTCGAACTGATCGAGCGCGCCGCCAAGGCAGGCAACGACACCCTGATGGTCACGGTGGACACCGCCGTCGCCGGTGCCCGCCTCCGGGACGTCCGCAACGGCATGACCATCCCGCCGGCACTCACGCTGAAGACCGTCCTAGACGCGTCCTACCGCCCGGCCTGGTGGTTCAACTTCCTCACCCACGAGCCGCTGACGTTCGCCTCGCTCTCGCGCTACACCGGCACGGTGGCGGACCTGATCAACTCCATGTTCGATCCCACGCTCACATTCGAGGACCTGGACTGGCTGCGTGAAACGTGGAAGGGCAAGCTGGTGGTCAAGGGCATCCAGACCGTCGACGACGCCCGCAAGGTGGTGGACCACGGCGCCGACGGCGTGGTGCTCTCCAACCACGGCGGACGCCAGCTGGACCGCGCCCCCATCCCGTTCCACCTGCTGCCCGAGGTCAAGGAAGCCTTCACCAAGGACAACTCCGACGCCGCGATCATGCTGGACACCGGCATCATGAGCGGTGCTGACATCATCGCCGCGCTGGCCCTGGGCGCCGACTTCACACTGATCGGCCGCGCCTACCTGTACGGACTCATGGCCGGCGGCCGCGCCGGCGTGGACCGAGCCCTCCAGATCCTGGAGAAGGACATGACCCGCACCATGGCCCTGCTGGGCGTCAGCAAGCTCTCCGAGCTCACCCCGGACCACGTGCGGATCCTCCGCAAGTAGCCCGGGTCCCGTCTCGAAATCCCCGCCCAACTGACTCGCAGACAACGCACCCAAAACGGGTTTTGACAGCGTTATCTGCGAGTCAGTTGGGGATCGGGGCTGTGACTGTTGGCGGGAACCAGCCGGGCTCGTTCGAAGGATGTGGCCTACGCTATGAATGTCTGGATTTTTACAGCACTATCTGTACTGGTGCATCGTGTACAGGTGCAACGACGGATGTCGTGCCTGAAAACGGGGCGCTGTCGAATCACACGGAGCAGCGAAGGCCAGGGATGGGCGTGAACCGACCAGAGGTAAGCAATACTGGGCAGGGAAACGGCCGCGTCAGCTCCGAGCTGGCTGAGCAGCTCAGTGACCTCGCACGGGAGCTGCAGCAGGACGATGATGTCCACGCCGTCCTGTCCGGCATCGTCCAGGCTGCCCTGGACCTGATCCCGGGTACCGCGCACGCCTCAATCAGCCTCGTGACCGGCCGGAAAAAAGTTGATTCCGAAGTCGCTTCGGGAGACCTGGCCCGCCAAGTCGACGCCCTGCAGAGCTCCACCGGGCAAGGGCCCTGCCTGGACGCGGCTTACCGGGACCGCGTGGTTCGTGTTCCAGACCTCAGCCGGGAGGACCGCTGGCCCGAATTCTCTCAGGGCGCCGTCAAACTCGGGGCACGGAGCATGCTTTCGTTCCAGTTGTTCGTTGAAGGTGATCGGCTCGGCGCGCTGAACCTCTATGGCGCCGCCCCGAATGCCTTCGACGACGAATCCGAGCACGTCGGCCTCCTTGTTGCCGCGCACGCCGCCGTTGCTTTCGCGGTCTCCCAGAAAATCAATCAGCTCGGCGAAGCGCTGCTTTCCCGGCAGCTGATCGGCCAGGCAGAAGGCATCCTGATGGAGCGATACAAGCTCACAGCGGAGCAGGCCTTCCTCCTCCTCACCCGGGCCAGCTCCAGATCCAACATCAAACTCCGGGATATTGCCGGACACCTTGCCAGCAGCGGGGAACTTATCGCGCCGAGGTTCTCTGCTGCCGACAGCTGAGCGGCCGCGACGCGCAGCCATTTTCTATCGCGTGGCAAATCCAGGCGCTGTCTTGGGGGCGTATAGTCGGACAAGGTCAAGACTCGGCCGTTGGAACCTCATTGTGGAGCTACCATGCCGAAGTTTTCCCAGGGCCTGCCTGTCGCCGCCAAAGGCGCTCACGTGTCTCGGGGCCGGCCAATTGTCCCGGCGCCAGCAGGGTCCGACGCTGTCCCCGTCGATAAACTTCCCTGCCGCTCAACGCCCGGTACGTTTGAGATTGTCCGCGCCGACGGAGGAGGGTTCCTCCTACGGCTCGTTGACGGGAACGGGACCGTGCTTGCCTTCTCCCGAACATATCCCGACATTTCCGCCGCGGTGGAAGGCGTCGAGGCGCTGAGGGAAGGCGCTGCCACGTCCTACATTTCGGACCAGACAGCCCGGCCTCCGGTGCCGAGCCTTCCTAAGACACCAATCCCCCGACGCCTTGCGCAGGGCTAGCTGACATAGCCGCCGACACGGGATCCCGTGTCCGGTGGCTGCCGATCACCATTGGGGGGACCGGCAGTCATCGGAGACTCGACGCCCGCTGGGGTCAAGTGGCTACTTCTTGCGTCCGAACTTTGGCAGGTTCGCAATGAGGTCGGCGGCCTTCGTGGCGGCGCGGCCCACGGTACGGCCAATCTGCTGCGGCACCGAGTCATCCCCGGCCGTGGCCACCGGAATTGCAACGGCCGGGCTCAGCTGCCCGCCCGCGGAGACGCCGGACACTTCCGCGGCGGCGGGGCGGGCCGTCCCCGCACTGGCCGGCGACGGCGCCGCGGCCACGAGTTCGGCGGCCTGCTCCGTTTTTTCCTCCAGGATCCGCGCGGACGGTGAGCTTGCGGCCGGTGCGCTGGCGACGGCGGCCCGCGGCCCGACGTCGAACGTCTCCAGCCAGCTGGCCACACCGGCAAGCGGTTTGGGATTCAGCGCGTAGTAGCGCTTCTGGCCCTGGGCACGCATGCTGACGAGGTCCGCCTCGCGGAGTACTTTCAAATGTTTGGAAATGGTGGGCTGGCTGGCGTCCAGTTCCTCAACCAGCTCCCCCACTGCTTTGTCCCCCGAGCGGAGGGATACCAGAATGTCACGCCGGGTTGCCTCAGCAATGACGGCAAATACGTCGTCTGTCACCATGTGATCCACCCTAGCGACATATACGCCGGATGGCATCCACTATTTCGCCCCGCGCACGGGCCATTGCCCCGTACCGGCCACGGTGCTAGAACGGACTCACGGTTGCCCCGGGCTGTCCGGCTGCGGCCGCACAAACGTGAGGGGTGGGTGGCCATGGATTTCCTGCGCCAGCAGCTGTTCAACATCATCGCTTTTGTGTTTTTGGGCCTGTTCGTGGCGGTCTGGAGCTCAGTGCTGCTGCGCGTCGGGTTCTGGGTTCCGGACGGCAGGACTGTGGCGCCGCCGCTGAACGGCGCCCTGGTCACGGCAGCAGGTGTGCTGGCCACATCACTGAGCTCACTGACGGCGTCGGCCCTGGGGTTCACCATCGCCGAGGTCCGCCGCGACGAAGAAGTCCGCCGTGATCTCCAACCCGGCGCCGACGCCGGCGTTGCCTTCAACCCGGCCGAAGTCACGGCCCGGCTGTCCCCGCGGATCGTGGCGGCGGTAGTGGTTTACCTGGCGGTGGGGCTGCTTGTCCTGCTGCTGTGGCTGGTCAAGGGAACCGCGTCCACGGACCTGATCGGCGCCTTCGCGCTGTCCCTGCTGGGCTGGCTCCTCGGCGCCGCCGGAGTGGTGTTCCAGACGGAAAAGCCGGTCTCCTAGCCGGCGCAGGCCCGGCCGGAGCACACGCTAGTCGAACCAGGGGTCCAGTCCGTAGAGCGGGAACAGTTCCTTGCGCGTGGCCATCACCGTCCGGTCCACCTCGTCATTGGGATCGAAGCCGACCTCCCACGAACGCCACCACAGATCCACGTCGTCACCCATGAGCTCGGGCGCGGACACACCGTATTTGGCCCCGTATTTATCCTGGACGTACTGCCGCCAATCCTCGGGAACCCGAGTGCTGAGCGGGACCGGCCGGCCGGCGGCGACCGCAATGAGGTGGCTCCAGGAGCGCGGCACCACGCTGATCACGTTGTAGCCGCCTCCGCCCGTGGCAATCCACCGGTTGCCGCAGTAACGGGCGGCAAGGTTCCCGACGGCGGTGGCGGCTTCGCGCTGGCCGTCCACGCTGATGTTGAGGTGCGTGAGGGGATCCAGCCGGTGCGAGTCGCAGCCGTGCTGGCTCACGATAACCTCGGGTTCAAAGGCACCGATCAGCTGCGGGACCACGGCATGGAAGGCCCGCAGCCAGCCGGCGTCGCCCGTCCCTGACGGAAGCGCCACGTTAACCGCACTGCCCTGGGCGTTGGGGCCGCCGATCTCGTTGGCGAAGCCCGTGCCGGGAAACAGCGTCAGCCCGGTCTCGTGCAGGGAGATGGTGAGGACCCGGGGATCATCCCAGAAGATGCTCTGCGTCCCGTCGCCGTGGTGGGCGTCGACGTCGATATATGCCACACGCTGCACACCGCCGTCGAGAAGCTTCTGGATCGCCAGGGCGGCGTCGTTGTAGATGCAAAAGCCGCTGGCGCGGTTGCGGGCCGCGTGATGCATGCCGCCACCGAAATTGACTGCCCGCACGGCACTGCCGTCCAGGATGGCACCGGCCGCCAGCAGCGACCCGCCGGCAAGCCGGGCACTGGCCTCGTGCATCCCGGCGAAGGCGGGGTCGTCCTCCGTGCCGAGGCCGCGCTCCAGGTCGGGGACGTCCGGGTTCAGGCTGACGCGCCGGACCGCCGCCACGAACTCGGGGCTGTGAACGGTGCACAGTTCGTCGTCGCCAGCCACGTCCGGGGCAGCCACGGTGACGTGCGCCAGGTCCAGCAGGCCCAGGCTTTGGGCCAGACGGGCGGTAAGCTCCATGCGTTCGGGGGCCATCGGGTGCCCGTGGCCGAAGTTGTAGGCAGTCATGGCCATGTCCCACACCACCGTCGTTGGCAGTGCGGGCTGAGCGAGTCCGGGCAGGAATGTCATCAAGGACAGGCTACCCGAGCCTGGTGACAGAATTTCGCGGTCATCGCGCGGAATATAGTGGTTTACTACTGAAGGAAGCAGTTTCAACCGAGGAAAAGCCGCACATGACGCAAAGCCAGCCGAGGTCCAAGAGCCCGGCTAACTGGCATCCCGGCATGCCGGAGCGTGAGGGCCTGTGGATCTTCACCGGCATCCGCGACTTCATCGACAACATCGCCAACACCTCACCCGCGCGGCTGGCACTGACGGCGTTCGGTGTTGTCATCCTCGTGTTCACGGGGCTCCTGTCCCTGCCGGCGTCGTCCGCCACGGGCGACTTCACTCCCCTGCACCAGGCCCTCTTCACCGCAGTGTCCGCTGTCTGCGTCACCGGCCTGACCGTGGTGTCCACCGCCGTGCACTGGTCCTTCTTCGGCCAGCTGGTCATCCTGATCGGCATTTTCGTGGGCGGCCTCGGCACCCTGACCCTGGCCTCGCTGCTGGCGCTGATGGTCAGCAAAAAGCTCGGCGTGCGCGGCAAGCTGATCGCCCAGGAAGCCATGAACAACGCTGGCCGGCTCGGCGAGGTGGGTACCCTGCTGCGGATCGTTATCACCACGTCCGTGGTCATTGAGGCAGTCCTGGCGCTGGCTCTGATCCCCCGGTTCCTGACCCTGGGCGAAAGTTTCGGCCAGTCTGTGTGGCACGGCGTCTTTTATGCGATCTCGTCCTTCAACAACGCCGGTTTCACGCCGCACTCGGACGGCATCGTCCCCTACGAAACCGACCTGTGGATCCTCATTCCGCTGATGCTCGGCGTGTTTTTCGGCAGCCTGGGCTTTCCTGTGGTGATGGTGCTGCAGCAGAACGGGCTGAACTGGAAGAAATGGAACCTGCACACCAAGCTGACCATCCAGGTATCGTTCATCCTCCTGGCTTGCGGAACCGTCCTTTGGGGGCTGATGGAGTGGGAAAACATGCGGACCATCGGTTCCATGGACGTCGGCGACAAAATCACGCACTCGCTCTTCGCCTCCGTCATGACCCGGTCCGGCGGCTTCAACCTGGTGGACCAGAACCACATGGAATCCACCACCATGCTCCTCACGGATGCGCTGATGTTCGCCGGCGGCGGTTCGGCGTCAACTGCCGGCGGCATCAAAGTGACCACCATCGCCGTGATGTTCCTGGCCATCGTGGCCGAAGCCCGCGGCGACGCAGACGTGAAGGTCTACGGCCGCACCATCCCGCAGGGAACCATGCGGGTGGCCATCTCGGTGATCGTGGCAGGCGCAACGCTGGTTTCCGTTTCAGCCTTCATCCTCCTGAACATCAGCGGTGCTTCCCTGGACCGGGTGCTGTTCGAGACCATTTCAGCTTTCGCCACGGTGGGGCTCAGCACGAACCTCAGTGCCGAACTGCCGCCGTCGGGCGTTTATGTCCTGTCCGCGCTGATGTTTGCGGGCCGCGTCGGCACCGTAACCCTTGCTGCTGCCCTGGCGTTGCGCCAGCGCAGCCAGCTGTACCACTACCCGGAAGAGAGGCCCATCATTGGCTGATCCGTCAGGCGCCACCCATCGCCCCGCCCACAATGCCCCCGTTCTGGTGATCGGGCTGGGCCGTTTCGGCTCATCGACCGCCGAACAGCTGGTCAAGCAGGGCCGTGAAGTGCTGGCCATCGAGCGTGACCGCAACCTGGTGCAGAAGTGGGCCCCGGTGCTCACCCACGTGGTCGAGGCCGATGCCACCAACATCGATGCCTTGCGCCAGCTCGGCGCACAGGAGTTCAGCTCCGCCGTCTGTGGCGTGGGCACGTCGATCGAGTCCTCCGTGCTGATCACCGTGAACCTGGTGGATCTCGGCATCGAACACCTCTGGGTCAAGGCGATCACGCCCTCGCACGGCAAGATCCTCACCAGGATCGGCGCCAACCACGTGATCTATCCGGAGGCCGACGCCGGCGTCCGGGCCGCGCACCTGGTCTCCGGCCGGATGCTGGACTTCATCGAGTTCGACGACGACTTTGCGATCGTCAAGATGTACCCGCCCCGAGAAACCGTGGGCTTTACCCTGGACGAGTCCAAGGTCCGGTCCAAGTACGGCGTCACCATTGTTGGCGTGAAATCGCCCGGCGAGGACTTCACCTACGCCCGGCCGGAAACCAAGGTGTCCTCCCGGGACATGCTGATCGTGTCCGGCCACGTGGACCTGCTCGAGAGGTTCGCTGCCCGGCCGTAGCCCGGCCGCGCTTACCCGAGCTGGGTGGTGATCTCGGCCGCGCGGGCCGCTGCGGCGCGGGCGCCGTCGGCGATGATCGCCGGCATGCCGCGGTCGTCAAACGTGGCAATGGCGCGTTCCGTGGTGCCGTTCGGGCTGGTCACGGCCTTGCGCAGAGCGGAGGGATCCGCGCCGGGCTCCGCCAGCATCAGGCCGGCGCCCGCAACGGTTTCCCGTGCCAGCAGCAGGGACAGCTCAGGATCCAGCCCGAGTTCGACTCCGGCGGCAGCCATCGCCTCGGCCAGGTAGAACGCGTAGGCCGGACCCGAACCGCTGATGGCAGACAAGGCATCCACCTGCTCCTCGGGCACCTCCACCACAGTCCCGGCGCCTTTGAGGACATCCTTTGCCAGCTGCAGCTGTTCGGCCGAGCAGTTGGTTCCCGGCGACACGGACACGACGCCGCGCCCCAGTTTGGCGGGAGTGTTCGGCATGGAACGGATCACCGGCTGGCCCGCCGGCAACGCGGCCTCGAGCTGCGCGATGGACACCGCAGCGGCCACGCTGATCACGATGGTCTTCGGGGACAGCGAATCGCTGATCTCCCGGGCCAGGTCCGTGATACCCACGGGCTTGACGCCAAGAATCACGACGGCGGAGCCCGTGGCGGCCTGTTTGTTGTTGTCCGGCTCCTCTTCGCCTGCGATGGCCGTAATGCCATGGTGGCGCTGGGCAAGTTCGGCAGCACGCTCCGCGCGCCGGACAGTCGCCACGATGTCCGCCGGGTCCGTTCCGGCCTCCAGCATGCCGCTCATGACGGCCTCGTTCATGGATCCACAGCCAAGGAATGCGATTCGGTTGCTCATTGGTCCATCATTGCAGTTCGCTGCTGGTTGTCGCATCCGCAGTCTATGGACCGGACCCTTGGCCGCAGCCGGCGGAACCGCGGAAACTCATTCACAGGTGGCTCACATGCTCGCCGCAGCTTCCTCACAAAGTGGGCCCCTAACGTAGTACTTACCTCATTGAGGGTGCGAGTGATGAGGCAAGCATGGGGATGTTTGCCCGGCACCGGTGGTCCACAGCAGGTTTCCCCCATTTTCCTGCCAGGGCCGCCGGTGCTTTCTCTTTTAACCGTTGCCTACCCGCCTGACCGGTGTCCCGGCCATGAACCGGCGTCCCGCTACCATCAGGCATCGACCCTGGCTGCCGGCCGCAGCAGCGCATTGCCAGCCTATGCACAGGGAAAACTGCTGAAACACACATTCTGGGTCTGTAACTTGGAAAGTGCCTCATAGGTGCGAGTGATGACAGCCGGTTCCTCGGAACCGGCGCGGCGCCGGGCGGTTGCGGAAGGGTTCCCCCAATTCCTTCGGCAGAACCGCCCGGCGTTTTCGCTTTAACCGAGGTTTCCCTTTGACCAAGGTTTCGCTTTGAGGGCGAGGTTTCAGTCCCCTTCGGGCAGCCCAAGGAGCCGGCCCTCAAGGAACCGCCGCTCAGCGGCATTTCCTGCCAGCGCCAGTGCATCACGGTACGCCGCACCGGCTTCCCGGAAGCGGCCCAGGCGCCGGAGCAGGTCCGCCCGCACGGCGTGGAAAAGCCCGTAGCCGGCGAGGTCCAGCCCGTCCACCAGCCCGAGGGCCGCCGCAGGGCCGTGCACTTCGGCAACGGCCACCGCCCGGTTGAGGGCCACCACGGGACCGGGTGACAACTGCAGCAGCTGATCGTAGAGCGCCAGGATCTGGCCCCAGTCCGTCGCTTCGGCCGACGGGGAGTCACTGTGGACCGCGTTGATGGCGGCCTGCACCTGGTACGGTCCCGGCCGGTTCCGGCGCAGGCACTGCCGCACGATGGCCTGGCCCTCGGTGACGAACTCCTTGCCCCACAGCGTCCGGTCCTGGTCCGGCAACAGCACCAGGCCGCCGTCGGCCGTCATCCTGGCCGCTCGCCGCGACTCAATCAAAAGCATCAGGGCCAGAAGCCCGTGGGCTTCGGGTTCATCCGGCATGAGCGAAACAAGGAGCCGGGCCAGGCGGACAGCCTCCGTGCAGAGATCGTCCCGGATCAGCGCCTCGCCGGAGCTCGCGCTGTAGCCCTCATTGAAGATGAGGTAGACGACCGCGAGGACAGCCGTCAGCCGCTCCGGCAGTTCCGCGCCGCGGGGCACCCGGTACGGAATCCGGGCGTCCCGGATTTTCGCCTTCGCCCTGACCAGCCGCTGGGCCATGGTTGCTTCGGGAACCATAAAGGACCGGGCGATCTCAGCGGTGGTCAGTCCGCCTAGGAGCCGCAGCGTCAGTGCCACGCGGGCCGGCATTCCCAGGGCCGGGTGGCAGCACGTGAAGATCAGCCGCAGTGTGTCGTCGCGCATCCCAGCTTCCTCCGCCAAGTCATCCAGCAGCAGGTCCTCGGGCGCCACACCGGAGGCCTCCCCTGTCCGGGAGTGCAGGAGGGCGGCCTGGGCATACTTGTCCTCGCCGGCGGCGTCCCTGCGCAGCCGGTCGATGGCCCGGTTCCTGGCAGTGGTGATGATCCACCCTGCCGGGCTGGGCGGGATGCCTGCGGACGGCCAGCGCTGCACGGCCGCGGTGAAGGCGTCCTGGACGGCATCCTCGGCGATGTCGATGCTGCCGAAAACCCGGACCAGGACTGCCACGGCGCGGCCGTACTCCCTCCGGAAGATACGGGCTATCGACTCCGTAGAATCCCCCGGAGCAGAATCGTCCGACGCGGAACCGGGCCCGGTCATCCGGATGCGTCCGAACGCCTAGTGCTGGACGGGGCGGACTTCGACCGGCAAGGTGACGATCTTCGCCAGCCTGCGGCCCCAGTCGAGGGCTGCGTCCAGGTCGTCGACATCGATGATCGTGAACCCGCCGAGGTGTTCCTTGCCTTCCGTAAAGGGTCCGTCCGTGATGAGCACTTCGTCCCCCTGTTTCCGCAGGACGGTGGCGGTATCCGCGGGATGGAGTCCGGCGGCGAACACCCAGGCGCCGGCCGCCTTCATCTCCTGATTAAGGCTTTCCAGGTCGCGCATGATGGGTTCCAGGAAGTCCGCGTCCGGTACGGGACCGTCGGGCTGGTAGATGCTGAGCAGGTACTGTGACATTTGGTTTTCCTCCTTGAGGATTCGGCCGGCCCGGTGCCGGCCGCTCACCTTCTATACGAACGGCGCCCGTCCGTATCGACACCGCCTGTGGCACCCCATGCATCTTTTTCTTGCCAAGGCCTGCCTAGGCGTCCCTTGCTCCGACCAGCGGGAGGCTCAGGTGCTGCCGGGCAAACCTCAGGGTTTCGTTCAGCCACTGTTCCCGCTCCCCCGCGAACTTCGCCCGCCGGGTGGAAATCTCCGCCACCACCACGCCGTCGAAACCGCTGCCGGCCAGGTGCTGCAGCGCCTCGGCGCAGCCCTGGTTGCCGCGTCCGGGAATGAGGTGCTCGTCCCGGCCGGAGCCGGATCCGTCCGTCAGGTGAATGTGCCGGAGCTTGCTGCCCAGGGCCTTGATCGCCTCAACACTGTTGGCCCCCGCGGTGGCGGCGTGCGAAAAGTCCCACGTGACGTCGTCGTAATCCTGGCCCAAAGGGTCCCAGTGCGGCAGGTAGGCAACCGTCTCCCGGCCCCGCACACGCCACGGGTACATGTTTTCCACGGCGATCCGCACCTGGTACATGTCGGCGAGCTGGCGTATGCCGGCAGGGAAATTCTCCGCGTAGTTGCTCTGCCAGCGGAACGGCGGATGCACCACCACGGTGCCGCAGCCCACTTCACGGGCCATCCGGCAGGACATCTCGATCTTGTTCCAGGCCGATCCCCACACCTTCTGCGTCAGCAGTAGTGTCGGTGCATGGATGGAGACGATCGGCTGCCGGTAGCGGTGGCTGAGCTCCAGGAGGGAGTGCGGACTCTGGCTGGTGGCATTGTTGGTGACCATCACTTCCACGCCGTCAAAGCCCAGGTCCTGCGCCACGGCGAAAGCATCGTGCACGCTCAGCGGGTAGACGGAGGCGCTGGACAGCGCCACCGGGATCACGCGGTTTTCTTCAGCGGAATGTTCGACGCCGTTGCTCATCTCAGTCTGCCCTCCCGCCGGAGGCTGCGGCGGGGACGGTGGCCGGGCCCGTTAGTGGTTGTCGCGGCCCCAGCTGTGGCGGTGGCCGCCGCAACCGGCGGCAGCGCGACGAGGGCCGCCGGCTCCAGCGGTCCCTCAAAAATCAGCTGGTCCAGCCTGCGCAGGATCAGCCCTTCCCGCAGTGCCCACGGGCAGATCTTGACCTTCTTGAATTCGAAGAGTTCCAGGGCCGCCTCAGCGACGAGCGCTCCGGCGAGGAGCTGGTTGGCGCGGGCTTCGGAAACACCCGGGAGGTGCAGCCTGTCCTCCGTCTTCATGGCCGAAATCCGCTGCGCCCAGAGGCCAAGGTCCGTGGCGCCCAGTTCGCGCTTGACGTACGGTCCGGCGGCGCTCGGGGCTGCACCGGCGATCCGGGCCAGCGAGCGGAAGGTCTTGGATGTCCCGGCCACCACATTCGCCCTGCCCAGTTCGTTGAAGCTTCGGACTGCAGGCTTGAGGGTTGCGCGGATGTTGCGGCGGAGTTCCTTGACGCTCTTCGCGGACGGCGGGTCCTCGAACAGCCAGTCCCGGGTCAGGCGGCTCGCTCCCAGCGGTACGGACGTCGCCAGCTCCGGCAGCTCGTCCTGGCCGAACGCCATTTCGAAGGAGCCGCCGCCGATGTCAAGGTTCAGGATGGGTCCGGCGCCCCAGCCGTACCAGCGCCGGACGGCAAAGAAGGTCATAGACGCTTCCTCGCTGCCGGTGAGCTCCTGCAGCGTCACCGTGGTTTCGTGCTTGACCCTGGCCAGAACGGCGGGCCCGTTGGTGGCCTCGCGGATGGCGGATGTACAGAACGCCAGCAGGTCCTGGGCTTTGTGTTTGGCCGCAAACTCCCACGCTTCGAGGACGAATTCGATGAGTTCGTGCTGGCCGGCGTCGTTGATGTTTCCTTCGGCGTCGAGGAACTGCACCAGCGAGAGCGGACGTTTATGCGAGGCGAAGGGCACCGGGCGCGCGCCGGGATGCGCATCAACCAGGAGCAGGTGGACAGTATTGGAACCGATGTCGAGGACGCCTAGACGCATTCTGCCATTATTCACCGATAGCAAGCCGCCGGCGCAAATGCGTCGGCGGCTTGCTTGTCCGGGTCGGGATTACAGCGGCTATTACTCGGCTGCTGCGTCGGCGGTAGCGTCGGAAGGCTGGTCCGCGCGCTTGAAGTCGCGCCGGATGTTGGCCACGCCCTCGGGATCGATTTCAAAGCCGAAGGTGCTGCCGGGGTTGATGACCATACCGAGCTCTTCGCCAAGGTTGCCGATGATGGCGGCTCCCTGGGTGCCCAGGACGTTGGGGGCTGCGTCGAGGAACTGCTGGTCAACGCGGCTCGGGTGCGAGAACACGGCCAGTACGGGCTTACCCTCGGCGTTGGACAGTACCAGTGGCTCGACCTGCGCGTCTTCGCCTTCGAGCGCATCGGAGCTGATGATGTAGACCTCGTTGTTGAGGAAGGACAGGATGACGTCCACCGGGTTGGCATCCGGGTGGTCACCTGTGGCGAGCTTCTCCTCGAGGTCGTTCAGGGGCTGGATTTCCGCGGGTGCAGGCTGTTCAGTCATGCATCTACTCGACCACGTTTGCCGGGCGCGGCGCAAACGCGAATTCGCCGGTCAGCTCCGGATTCGCCGGAAAATCGGCGAATTCGCACCCTTCCGGCGAATTCAGCGAGCAGTGGAATCGCTACTTCTTGGCGGCGGCCTTCTTCTTCGCCGGTGCCTTGCGGGCCGTGGCGGGACGCTTGGCCGGGCCCTTGGCGCGCTTCTCCGCCAGGAGTTCCACGGCCTGTTCCCGGGTCAGTTCCTCGAGCGAGGTGGCACGGGGAACGGTGATGTTGGTGATGCCGTCGGTGATGTACGGGCCGAAGCGGCCTTCCTTCACCACGATGTTCTTCTCCGACACCGGGTCAGGACCGAACTCGGCCAGCGGCGGAACGGCGGCGCGGGCGCCACGCTGCTTGGGCTGCGAGTAGATCTCCAGCGCCTGCTCCAGCGTGATCGTGAAGATCTCCTCTTCGGAACCGATGGAGCGTGAGTCCGTGCCCTTCTTCAGGTACGGGCCAAAGCGGCCGTTCTGGACCGTGATCGGGTTCCCCTCGGCATCCTGGCCCAGGACACGCGGAAGACTCATGAGCTGCATCGCCTCATCGAGGGTGATGGAGTCAACGGTCATGGACGCGAACAGCGAACCTGTGCGCGGCTTGGCCTTGACGGGCTTCTTCGCCGGCTTGGGCTTGCCGTTCTTGTAGTACTCCACCGGCTGGTTGGCCAGCTGCTCCTCCGTCATCTCCGGAATGATCTCCGTGACGTAGGCGCCGTAGCGGCCGTTCTTGGCCACAACGGTGTGCCCGGTATGCGGATCCTCGCCAAGAACACGCTCTTCGGGAGCCGCGGTTTCCATCAGCTCTTTGGCCTTGGCCGCCGTCAGCTCATCCGGGGCCAGGTCCTCGGGAACGTTGGCGCGGGCGGACTCAACAACCTCACCGGTCTTCGGGTCCACCGTGGGGATGGAGCTTTCGAGGTACGGTCCGAACTTGCCGACGCGCAGCGTGATTCCCTCGGCAATGGGCACCGAGTTGATCTCCCGGGCGTCGATTTCGCCGAGGTTGTTCACGATGCTCAACAGTCCGGGATCGGCGTCCTCGCCGTAATAGAAGTGCTTGAGCCAGGCAGCGCCCACGGCCTGGCCGTTGGCGATCTTGTCGAGGTCACCTTCCATGTCCGCCGTGAACTCGTAGTCCACGTAGTCATGGAAGTGCTGTTCGAGCAGCCTGATCACGGAGAACGCGATCCAGCTGGGGACCAGCGCGGAGCCCTGCTTACGCACGTAGCCGCGGTCCTGGATGGTGGAGATGGTGGAGGCATACGTGGACGGGCGTCCGATGCCCTTCTTTTCCAGCTCCGCTGTCAGGGAGGCTTCCGTGTAGCGCGGCGGCGGCGAAGTCTCGTGGCCCACGGCGATGATGTCCGCGGCGGTGACGGAATCGCCCTTGGCCACGTTGGGCAGGCGGCGGGCTTCCTCGGAGTCGTCATCCCCGCGGCTTTCGTCCTTGCCTTCTTCGTAAGCGGCGAGGAAGCCGGGGAAGGTGATGACGGTACCGGAGGCCGAGAACTCGGCGTCCCGGCCGTCCACTGCCACCGCGCCGAGGCGGATGGTGGCGGTGGAACCCTTGGCGTCACCCATCTGGGAGGCGACGGTGCGCTTCCAGATGAGCTCGTACAGGCGGAACTCGTCGCCGGAAAGCTGCTTGGCGACCTGCGCGGGGGTGCGGAAGGAGTCACCGGCGGGGCGGATGGCCTCGTGGGCTTCCTGTGCGTTCGCAGCCTTGCCGGTGTACACGCGGGGCGACGCCGGGATGTACTCCGGGCCGTACAGCTCGGAGGCCTGGCGGCGGGCTGCCGTCACGGCTTCGTCACTCAGCGCGGACGAGTCCGTACGCATATAGGTGATGTAGCCGTTTTCGTAGAGGCGCTGGGCCACCTGCATGGTGCTCTTGGAGGAGAACCGCAGCTTGCGGCCGGCTTCCTGCTGCAGCGTGGAGGTGGTGAACGGAGCGGCCGGCCGGCGGGTGTACGGCTTGGTGTCGACGGAGCGGACACGGAATTCTGCGTCCTGCAGTCCCGCCGCCAGGGACATGGCGAGTTCCTCGTTCAGGTGCGCAACATTGCGCGAGGTGAGTTCGCCGTCGTCGTTGAAGTCACGGCCGCTGGCCACCTTGGCGCCGTCAACGGCAGCCAGCTTCGCTTTGAAGGAGCCCGACTCGGCGCCGAACTGGCCGGTGAGGTCCCAGTAGGACGCCGACTTGAACGCCATGCGTTCCCGTTCGCGGTCCACCACCATGCGGGTGACCACGGACTGGACGCGGCCGGCGGACAGGCCGCGGGCCACCTTGCGCCAGAGAACGGGGGAAATTTCGTAACCGTACAGGCGGTCCAGCACGCGGCGGGTTTCCTGGGCGTCCACGAGGTCCTGGTCGACATCGCGCAGGTTGCCCATGGCGCGCTGGATGGCTTCCTTGGTGATTTCGCCGAACGTCATCCGGTACACGGGGACTTTGGGCTTGAGCACTTCCAGCAGGTGCCACGCGATGGCCTCGCCCTCGCGGTCCCCATCGGTTGCGAGATAAAGAGCGTCAGCGTCTTTGAGCTGGGCCTTGAGTTCGGCAACCTTTTTCTTCTTGTCCGGGGACACCACGTAGTACGGCTTGAAGTCGTTTTCGATGTCGACGGCGAACTTGCCGATGGAGGTTTTCTTGAGCTCGGCAGGGAGTTCCGAAGGCTGCGGCAGATCGCGGATGTGACCGATGGAGGCCTCGACGATGAAGCCCTCGCCCAAGTACTTGGCGATGGTCTTGCTCTTGGCCGGAGACTCCACGATCACGAGTTTCTTGCCGGTTTTGGCCTTGCTTGGCACGGTGCTCCTACAGAAAAAGGTTGGCTCGGGCAGATGAGCCCATACTCGCCTAGTTCACCATATTTTGCAGGAGGATGCGCATTCATGTGGAAAACGGGTGCCGGGAATCACTTCCGGTCGTCCGGAATCAGGGACCACATTGTGGCCATGCGTTCGGCTCCTTCGGGGACCCGGTCCGGATCGTCAAGCTCGTACTCCCTGAGCAATCCAAAGACCTTCGCCGTCAGTTCCGAGCGCTGCGTCGGGGTCAGGTACAGGAGGTCGGTGGACAGCACCACGAGACCTGGGGATTCGGCCGTTTCACTGTTTTGCCGGCGTTCGTCCCGGACCTTGGCGTACGCGTTGACCCTGCGCCGGAAGGCATCCAGTTCCAGGTCCAGAACGGCAAACTCCGGGCTGGCCACTCCCCCGCCGGAATTGATGGTGAAATCCGTCCCGGCAGCCCGCCATCGCCGTTCGCGCGCATCGCCCGCGGTGGCGGCGGGTTCCACGATTCCCCACTTCTGCAGGGCCCGCAGGTGGTAGCTCATGGCGCTCGGCGTCAGGCCCGTCTGCGCGGCAAGCTCCGTGGCCGTCCGGCTGACCTGCGTGGAATACAGCTCCGAGATCACTTCCAGCCGTGCCGCATGGGCAAGCGCGCGGATGGCCTTGGGATCGGTGATCTCCACCTTCTTCTCCGGCCGTACCCTGCGTTTGGCGCCCTCTCGCGTGGCTGGCTCCGCCTCAGGAGTTTCTGCATTCACACCTCCATTCTATCGAGCCTGCGGCAACTCTGAAAGAAACGCTTGACATTCCCACAGGGCGGGGAGTAGCTTCGCGGACATGGGGGACTCGTCCGGGCCATCGTCTGCCTTACTACGCGCAAATTCACCGCTCTGGCGAAACCGGGATTTCCTGTTGGCAAGCAGCGCCCGCTTTATGGCCGCCGCCGGCATGGGCGCCGTTGTTGTCAGCGTAATGCTGTATCTGCAGGCGGCTGACGCGTCCGGCACCATTCCCCTGGCGGGCTCCTGGCTGGTGGCCGCCTACCTGCTGTGTTCGGCCCTCCCGCTGGTGGTCCTCGCCCCCTGGGCCGGCAGGCTGGCGGACACGCGGGATTCCCGGACACTCGCGACGGCGACTTCCGCCGGCAGCGCCGCCGCCGTGGCTGGCATGGGCCTGAGCATGCACTACCTGGAGAATTACATTCCCGCGCTCTTCGCGCTCACTCTCGTGCTCAACGTTTGCCAGGCCGTGGCCGGCCCCACATGGCAGGCGCTGCTGCCCCGGATCGTCGGTGAGGAGCGGACACCCCGCGCCGTCGGCACCATGCAGGCCACCATCATGATCGCGGGGATGGCCGGACCCGCGGCCGGAGGGCTGCTGAGCGGATGGGGCGGCCCGGTGCTGGTCTTTTCCGTGGCGAGCGCCTGCTACGTCGCCATGGGGCTGGGCGCCGTCCTGATCCGGACACGACGGGGGACCGCAGCGGACCTCGCCGGCCGGAACCGGCCCGCTTTGCTGGACGGGCTCCGGCTTATCCGGCGGGACAGCCTGGTGTGGGCCCTGGTGATCGGCGCCCTGTTTTTCATAGCCGTGGGGGAAGCGACCAACGTCCTTGAAGTGTTCCTGGTCCGGGGCGAGATGGGTGCCTCCGAAACGCAGTACGGCCTGCTCGTTGCCGCGTTTGCCCTGGGAATGTCTGCCGGGGCCGCCCTCGCCGGCCTGATCAAAACGCCCCCGGTGCGGCTCCGCGTCCTCCTGGGGTCCATGGCACTGACGTCCGCGGTGCTGGCCTGCATCGGGCTGGTGCCGAACGTGGGCATTATGTTTGTTGCCTACACCGGCATGGGGGTCTCCTGCGGTGTCCTCAATGCATGCTTCGGGGCAATCGTGATCCTCCGGATCCCCGAGGATGGCCGGGGGCAGGCGATGTCCATGATCGGAGGCCTGACCCGGGCCGTCGCCATTGCGGCGTTGGCTCTCGGCGGACTCCTGGGCGCGCTGCTGCCGGTCCGGTCCGGCTTCCTGCTGATCGGCGGAACCGGCGCAGTCGTTTCCCTGGTCATCGCCATAACGGTGCTGTGGCGTTTCGGTTCACAGGATCTGGCACCGGCCCTCCCGGATGCTCCAGGCCAAACTGACGCCGGCCAAACTGACGCGCGCACGGATGACCCGGACGGCCCCGCCCCTACCGGGTCTGCCCCCACGGGCCGGGCGGTTTCCGGCAAGGCGGCCGGCCCAGCCCTGTCCGGCCAGGCGGCCGGCCCAGCGGTATCAGACCCCGCAGTCACTGGCCGGGCAGGCCATGGTTCAGGCCGGCAGCAGGAATCCGTCGCGGACCAGGTTGCGCACCTCGGCCAGAAGCCCGTCCCGGAACGCGTCGCCGTCAAACCCTTCTCCCCCGCCCAGCAGCGCTTCAAGGGCGCCAATGATCTGCCCGACGGACAGGTCACCGTCGCACGCTGAGACGAAGCCCGCGAGCTCAGTGCTCAGCAGGTTGGTGCGGCGGAGCCCTGCGCCTTGGCGCAGCAGGATCACGCCGGGGTGTTCCGCTCCGGGGCGCTGGTGGCGCTCCTCAGTGACGTCCTCCGCCACCAGCAGGTGCGCGGCGGCCAGTTCGTTGGCTGCCAGCCAGTCGGCCCGCTCCACGGCTGCGCCCAGGTGGGGGCCGACGGGCTGTTCGATGGGATAGGTAATCTCCTCGAAGCGGCTGATGACCGGCCGGACGCCGGCAGCGGGTCGCCGCAGGTAGATCATGCCGAAACCGATCCCCTCCACGTTCCGCGAGGCGAAGTCGTCCAGGTAGGCGGCGTAGGCGTCCTGGTAGTGCTGGCGGTCCCGGGCTTCGGAGGCATCCTGCAGCCAGGTCTCGGCGTACTGTTCCGGTCCCACCAGCTCGCGCTGGATGAACCATGCATCCACGTCCGGACCGGCCCAGCTTTGCGGCCGTTCCTGCCACGACGTTCCGGCGGCGACCTCCCAGTTGCCCAAAAGCTGCGCTGTTCCGGCCGGGGCGAGGACCGACGGCAGTGCCCTGACCAGCGAGGCGACGATGTCGTCCCCCGGCAGGCCGCCGTCGCGGTAGGTGAACTGGTCCGCGGCAGCCTCGCCGAGGCTCCGGGGCGTGATGACGAACGGCGGGTTGGAGACCACGAGGTCGAAGGTTTCACCGGCCACCGGTTCCAGCAGCGAACCTAGCCGGAGGCTGACCCACGTTTCCGGGCTGGCCGGGTCGATGTGCAGCGCTTCGGCGTTCAGGAGCAGGTTGAAACGGGTAAAGGCCAGCGCCCGGGCAGAGATGTCCGTGGCCGTCACGTGCTCAGCGTGGTGCAGCAGGTGGAAGGACTGGATGCCGCAGCCGGTGCCCAGGTCCAGGGCCCTCGCCACGGGACGCCGGATCGTGGTGCGCACCAGGGTGGTGGACGCCTGCCCGATTCCCAGAACGTGGTCGTGCCGGAGGACGCCGGGCTGCTGGTGCGCCGCGAGGTCGCTGGCCACCCAGAGATCCGCGCCGCCGCTTCCGTCCGTGTCCGTTGCGGCATCACCGCTCCAGCCATACGGCCGAAGATCAGCCTTCGCCCGGACAGCTCCCGTGCCGCGACCCGTGCCAACCCCCGCCGTCTCGGCCGGTTCAACGAGCCCCAGCGCCAGGAGACCCTCCGTGCGGATCCCCGGGAGGGCGGCGTCGAGCACTTCCGCGTCCTGGGGCACCGCCAGCAGCCACAGGCGTACGACGGCGGCAAGCGCCGCGGCGTGCCGGTCACTCTTTCCGGCGGCTTCGGTGACAATCAACGCCGGAATGAGCTGATCGCGGCCGAGGGCGGCATTGGCTGACTCGCCGAGCAGTCCTGCCACACCATCCACGGTGTACCCGGCGTTGCGCAGGTCCGTGGCGAGGGCCGACAGCAGCTCCGGGAGGTCGCTGCGCGGGGCGTCGGGAGTGTTGCCGGCCGTGAAGTGCATAGCTGTTTCAGTCACCGTGCAAGTCTATGGTTCCGGCGGACTCCTCCAGGCTGGGCGCGGGCTGGGCGCAGGCCGGGTGGTGAGGCTGCGATGACGGGCCGCGTTGGCCAGGCTGTGCCCGGCCTGCGGCCGGATTGTGGGCAGCACCACTTATGCTTCTGAGCATGAGCCGCAAAAGTGTGATCTTCGTTGACGCAGGTTTCCTCCTGGCCACAGGCGGGCTGCGGGTCACCGGGAACTCACTGCGCTCTGCGTTTTCCGTCCAATACAAGAGCCTGGTGGACGGAATCCAGGGTTTCGTGAGCGAGCGCGACAGCCGGGACCTGCTGAGGATGTACTGGTATGACGCCGCCAAGGACGGCCTGTTCAGCGACGAACACAAGCGGATCGGCCTGCTTCCGGGCGTCAAGGTTCGGCTGGGGCGCATGTCCTACAACGGCGAGCAGAAGGGCGTGGATCTCAAGCTCGGGCTGGATCTGGTGGGTGTCGCCCGGAACCGCTCGGCCGACGTCGCCTACCTGCTGTCCGGCGACGACGACCTGGCCGAAGCCGTGGAAGCAGCCCAGGACCTCGGCATGAAGGTGGTGCTGCTGGGAATCGAGAACCAGGGTCACCGGCTGGGAGTCACCGCGGTGGCAGAGCACCTTGCGTTGCAGGTTGACGACATCGCCACGCTGCCGCAGTCGCTCCTGGACCGCTGCTTTGCGAAGTCCGCGCCGATGACGGCCTGGGCCATCGCGGAACCGTCCGATGCAACGGCCGACGCCGCTGACCGGGTTGGGGCTGTTGCGGCAGCTTCCGACGTTCCCACGGAGGCGGACGTGGCGGCGTACGCGGCCCCGCCGGTTGCTGGCAGCGCATCAGCAAACGGCCAGCGTTCAGTCCCGGGGCCCCGCCCGGTTCCGCGTCCGGGGGCCCTTCCCGGTGGGGCGGGTGCCGGTGGCGTGGGTGCAGGTTCAGGTGCTGGCGCGTCAGTGGGGACCTCCGGCCCGTCTGCCGCGGCCCCGTCCACTGCCTCGTCCGGCGCCTCGTCTGATGCTTCGGGGCCCGCCGGTCCGCTCGCCCCCGCTGCCGCCGGCCAGGCAAGTCCGGGCCCTGCTGGTCCGTCCGGCAGGCCGGTGCCCACGCCGGGCCCACGGCGCGTGCAGCCTGATGCGCGGCCGGTGCCGGCGGCAGGTGCTGTTCGCCGTGAACCGGTGTATTCGACCGAAACCGGCGCCCCCGCGGCCCAAAGCCCCTGGTTCGATCTCGTGGAAAGCGCCGAAGCTGTGGCTGTCAGCCTTGCGGACAACTGGCACGGCAGCGTTACCCAGCGCGAACTCAACGAACTCCTCGCCGAGCGTCCGCTGCTGCCGCCGACCATTGACCGGGTGCTGATCAAGGACTGCGCCGCGAAGATCGGTGAAGCCAAGACGGACCTCCAGGACATCCGCAAGGCCATCAGGGCGGCATTCTGGCGCCGCCTGGATGAGCTCGTGTAGCAGCACTGTCATGGCCGGCCCGTACAGCCGGAGGTTGCGGATCCGGTGCGTGCAGGGGCACCATGGTCCCATGCATCTGCAGCAACGATTTATCAGCCCTCGGCCGCTTTCCGGCCGCACGGGCTTCTTGTTGCGCGCATAACTGCGGCCGCCGGGGTCCGTCCGGTGCAGCGGCTGAGGGTGATTGCTCCCCTACCGCAAGCTGCCAGCAAAGGATCCCCCCGTGAAGAACTATCTCTCCCTGACTGAACTCAATTCCGCCCTCACCCTGCGTGACCTTACGGACCCCGCCGCCGGTGCCCACGCCATGCAGCTGTTACTGGCAGGCGTGGTGTCAGCGCTCGAACGGCTCTGGAGCGTCCCCTCGGAAACCCACCGGCTGAATCCGCTCGTGGCCACCGCCGACAACTACGACAGGCTGGGCTACTCGCCTGCCGACATCACCCGTGACTCGCGGTATTCGCGCCACGTCAGTCCCACAGTGATGCTCCGTAGCCACACTTCGGCGGGAATCCCGGCGCTCCTCGACTCTCTCCGTGGCGAGCAGGGCCTTTACGACAGGCTGCATGTGCTGCCCGGA
The DNA here is from genome assembly GCF_040683875.1 of Arthrobacter sp. NPDC093128. Lineage (NCBI taxonomy): Bacteria > Bacillati > Actinomycetota > Actinomycetes > Micrococcales > Micrococcaceae > Arthrobacter > Arthrobacter sp. NPDC093128. The sequence continues at coordinate 62,055 of NZ_JBFBEY010000010.1, read as the reverse complement.
CTGGTTTACCGCCGGGACGCCGTGGACCGCACGCACGTCGGCGCGCCGCACCAGGCTGATCTGTGGCGCCTCAAAGCGCGCGGGCTGCTGGGGCCGGCCGACCTCCAGTCGATGATGGCGGCCGTCGTTGAGGCCGTGCTGCCCGAGGCGGACTATCCGGGGGTGCAGTGGCGGTCAACGCCGTCCACGCACAGCTATACGGCCGCCGGCCGGCAGCTGGACGTGCTGGTCACGCTGCCGGACGGCAGGAGCGAATGGCTCGAACTCGCCGAGTGCGGCCTTGTGGCTGCCCCGGTCCTGCGCAGCTCCGGGCTTGATCCGCGGAGGTGGGCCGGCCTTGCACTGGGGATGGGACTGGACAGGGCAGTCATGCTGCGCAAAGGCATCGACGACATCCGGCTGCTCCGCTCGGAGAACCCGGAGATCCGGGCGCAGCTGCTGGACCTTGCCCCCTACCGGCCGGTTTCACTCATGCCTGCCGTCCGCCGGGACCTTTCCCTGGTGCTGGCCGACCCTGCCGAGGCCGACGTCGAACTGCTCGGCGACCGGGCCCGCGGCGCCCTCGGGACGGACGCCGACGTCCTCGCAGCCCTGGAGATCAAAGCGGTGACGCCGACGGCGGAGCTGCCGCCGGCCGCCGTCGACCGCCTCCGCATGGCCCCGGGAGACGTTAACGTCCTGCTCCAACTGGTGCTCCAGCCGCTCGACCGGACGCTGACCGGTGAGGAGGCCAACCGGCTGCGGGACCGCGTCTATGTTGCCCTGCACCGGGGAAAAGTGCAGGAACTGATCGCCGGCTAAGCAACGCTCGAAGGGCGCCCGGAGCCTCGGCAGGCGTCCGAACCGGCCCGTTTCAACGGGTAAGTTGGACGTATGCTTTCACGTTCATCCGGGCCGCAACGGCTGACTGCACTACGGCGCGTCGCCGGCACGGCGGTTGCCGGCGCCTGCCTCGTGGCCGCCGCCTCGGCCTGCTCCCCGGCCATCTCCATCGAGAACGCCGACGTCCCGGCATGGAAGGCCACGGCGCTGCCGACGGCCGGCGGAACCGTGCTTGAGGATGCCGGCAAGATCCTCAACCGCGAGCCGCTGGTCAAGGACGCGGCCGACGTTCCCGCGGGGGCGTACACCCTGACAATGACGTGCGACGGCGGGGGCAAGGCCTTCTTTACCGTGACGTCGGGCGGCACCAGGATTGCTGAAGCCGGGGCGGCCTGCAACGGCAGCCGCGAACGCGCCAGAATCACCGTGCCCGCTGCCGGGACCGTGCAGATCAGCACGTCCAGCGTGGATGCTCCGCTCCTCTACGCGTACCATCTGGCGGCAGGAAGCTAGCTGTGACTTGCGCCGCCGGCGACGGTGCGTATGCTCGGGGACATGTCAGCTCTTTGGGGGAAGCGGATAAAGCGCCTCGCCGCGGTCCTGCCGGTTCTATGGCTGCTCGCCGGCGGTATAAGCGGCTGCGAATACAACACTGACGGAGATGCGCCGAAGGACGCAGCGTCCGGCCCGCCGTCCAACGCCAGCCCGGACAACCGGGTCACGCCGCCCAGTCTTCGGGACCAGCCGTACCCACAGGACAACATCGACGCGCTGGAAGAAGTTCTGGGCCCCCGGGATGGGAGCGGGCTGCCCTACGCCGCAGGGGCTACGGCCTCGTGGACCGAGGAAGTCCCCACCGGCGAATACTTCCTGACGGCGGCCTGCGTTGCGGCGCCGGGCGCCGAACTGGTGGTGCGCCTGGGGAACGCCGAGCCGGAACGCACGTCTTTCCGGTGCGGAATGGGCAAAGTGATGTACCTGGACCACAAGGGCGGCAGGATCAGCGCTGAAGTTGTGCCGCCGGCCGAGTGGCCGTACGTCTTCACGGGCGTCAAGCTGGACCCGGATCGGGCGCCCCGCGGCCCCTCTGCCGCCGAAACAACGGCCTGGGCTGCCAGGAAACTCGGACCTGTACAGGCCGGTGAGTACCGGGGCTATCCGTGGGACGGCAAGTGGCATCATTCCGGTCCTGTTGACGCGCCCGGCATGCTGACCTTCACGTTCGTCTGCGAGGGGCCGGCCACCGTCGACGTCACCGTTCTCCGGCCCAGGGGTGAGGATCTGTTCCAGGGCAGCGGCCTTCCCTGCGGCCGACCGGTTCCCGCAGACATTCAGGTGGGTCCGGAGGGTGTCATGGTGATGGTGGACGCGAACAACCACCCCGTCCAGGCCGCGTACAGCCTGCTGCCGGCTGCCGGGAGCGGGCAGTAGTGGCGGTCCGGACGGCAAAACGCTCGGTGTTCCTGGTCGCTGCCCTGCTCGCCGCCGGCCTGGCCGGGTGCGAATACGCAGACGACGTCGGGCAAGCCCCTTCGGGCGCCGGCCGGACGGGCAGCGGCGTGGCCTCAACGGCGCCGCTGCCTTCTGTGGATCCGGAACTTGAAGCCGAGCTGGAACGCAACATGGCCGCCGTCGAACTGATGCTCGCGGAAGTCCCGGTGGGCGCGGGAGGAGGGACGGGAGGCATCAGCAGCCGTTCCGGCGCAGGCGGCTTCATGTTCCATTCCTACCTCACCCAGGCGGGCACTTATACGATCTCCGCCGCCTGTGTGGGCGCGCCCGACGCGCAGCTCGCGGTGATTTCCCTGGGAACCCAAACAGTCGAGCATTTTCCGACGCCGTGCGGGGAAGTGGTCAGCCATCAGATTGCGTTGGGAACGGGCCAGGTGGAGCTGTACCTGGTAAGAGACAAAGGACCGGAAGCGCGTACGTCTGCGGGTGGCGTGCGGATTTCGGACCCAACGCCGTGACGGCGGAAGACGCCCGAGGTATGCCTCCCCCGCCGCCTTGACGCAGCGCCTGGACGGCGTCCGGCATCCTCTGGCTTGCGCGTGGCGGCAGGCCTAGAGTCAGAGTATGCACACCGTGCAGGCACCCCGGGTGCCACGGCGGACGGCCGCGGCGGCCGCCGTCGTGCTTTCCGGTGTGCTGGCCGCCGGGGCGGCGCTGAGCGGCTGCGAATACGTGTACGACGACGGCCGCGGGCCGTTGCCGAGCGCGACGGCGCCGCCGTTCACGGACGCGGCGCTCCCGCAGGACCCACGGCGGAACCTGCCGGTGTCCGGGGCGGAACTTGACGCCTGGGTGGAGCGGGTCCTCCCAGATACGGCCGGGCAGGTTTTCCACACGGGTTTCGGCCTGCTGCAGGCGGCGACCACGCGCCTGGAGAGCACAGGGCATCTGCCAAGCGGGACGTACTCGCTGACGCTGGCCTGCAAAAGCCCCCGCCGGGTGTCCTTCACCGTGCGCGACGGTGAGTTTGCGCTGGTGGACCTGAGCCTGCGCTGCGGAACATCACGGGTGAACGTGATCCACGTGTCCGAGGATTCCGTGCTCAGCGTGGAAGTGGCCGCGCAGTCTGCCGCGAACTTCGCCTACCGGGTGAGCCGGATCTGAAATCCGGCCTCAGGGCTAAACTGCACAGCCCTCAGGGCAGCGCAGGGTCTCCGGGCTGGAGGCGCACTCCGCGCAGTAAAGCGTGAGGGTGCGGCAGCTGAGGTTGGAGCAGTTCTCGAATTTGCTGGTGGGGGCTGAACAGCGCACACACTCGCCGATGGTCTTGGCGTCCTCGCTGAATTCGAGGTGCATGCGCTTGTCGAAGACGTAGAGCGAGCCCTCCCAGAGGCCCTGGTCCTTGAACGTCTCGCCGTAGCGGACGATCCCGCCGTCCAGCTGGTAGACCTCCTTGAACCCGCGGTTCACCATGAGGCTGGACAGCACTTCGCAGCGGATCCCGCCGGTGCAGTACGTGACCACCGGTTTGTCCTTGAGGGAGTCGTACTTGCCGGAATCGAGTTCCTTGATGAAGTCGTGCGTGGTGGCCACATCCGGGACAATCGCATCCTTGAACTTGCCGATCTGCGCTTCGAACGCGTTGCGGCCGTCGAAGAACACCACGTCCTCGCCGCTCTCCTTCTTGGCATCCACGAGCTGGTGGAGCTCTTCCGGCTTGAGATGCGTTCCTCCGCCCACAACGCCGCCGGCATCCACGTTGAGTTCGCCGGGGGCGCCGAAGGAGACGATCTCGTCACGCACCTTGACGCTGAGCCGCGGGAAGTCCTCCGCGCCGCCGTCGGACCACTTGATGTCGATGCCGTGAAAGCCTTTGTACTCGCGTGTGGTCTTCACGTACTGCTTGACGGCGGTCAGCTCGCCGCCAACGGTCGCGTTGATGCCGTCCTTGGAGATGAGGATGCGTCCGGTCAGGCCCAGCTTCTCGCAAAGGGCGCGCTGCCACAGGCGCACGACATCGGGGTCGGCGATCGGGGTAAAGCCGTAAAAGAGCACAATTCTGTTTAGAGCCACGTTTTAAGGGTACTTGCTGCCCTCAAACCCGGAACCGGCACCGTTCCGCAACCGGTACGTCCCTCCGGTCACAATTCCATAAGCAAGCCCGGTTCCCGGACCCTACCCCTGTTGCTGGCGGCAGGGCTGGAATACTCTCATCACATGAGTCCAGACGCCATGGTTGAAGACATCACCCGCCTCGTGGAGATCTGGGTGACCGGATGGGCCGGTTGCCGGGGCTACGAGACGCGGACGGAAGGCCGCTTCCCGGCCGCGCTGCGCGCGGACACCACCAAGGAATGGGAATACTTCGCCCACGATCCCTCGGACACCGAATTCGCCGAGCTTGCGGCAAAGACGGCTGAAGCGCCGGCCAGGATCCTCACCATCCTCACCAATGACGTCGCGCGGTACACCTACCTGGCCGAGCAACAGGGCCTGAACGTCACCTCCGCATCCCAGACCATGATGATCGTGGACATGGAGACGCAGGACTCCGAAGATCCCTGGCTGTCGGATGATGATCTGAAGCTGACCACGTTCAGGGAGGACGGCGTCCATCATGCCGTGGTGCACGCCGGCGAATCAGTGGCCGTCAGCGGTCGCGTATTCGTGGTGGGTCACACTGCCGTTTTCGACAAGATCGTCACCGAACCGGCGTATCAGCGGCGCGGGCTGGGGAGCTTCATCATGAAGGCCCTGGCGGCGCAGGCCTTCGAGCACGATGTGGAAAACGGCCTGTTGCTGGCGTCGCTGGACGGGCAGAAGCTGTACTCCCACCTGGGCTGGAAGACCCTGTGCCACGTGCTGATGCTGTCCGCGTCGGACGAAGGTTCTGACCTCTCGGTCGGCTGACGCCCCTTCACCATCGGCATTGTTGATGCCGGGCGATTTGAGCCCGGATGAAACAATATTGAGGTGAACCCCCATGACTCCCTGATTCCGCTGCTGGGCCGTGGCCCGGACCCGGAACAGCTGCGTCATGTGCGCATCATTCCCGCCCGCCAGGCCGTGAACGAGCCGTGGCCGGAATGGACCCACCCCGATCTCATCAAGGCCTACGGTTCCCTGGGAATCCATGAGCCGTACCGTCACCAAATCCAGGCGGCGAACTTTGCCCACGGCGGCGAGCACGTAGTCATCGCCACGGGTACCGCCTCCGGTAAGTCCCTGGCCTACCAGCTGCCTGCGCTGGACGCGATCCACCGTTCGGAGCTGCGTGTACTTTCCGAGCCGGGAAAGATCCACGACGACGGCGCCGTGGCCTTGTACCTCTCCCCCACCAAGGCCCTGGCCGCCGATCAGCTCGCTGCCATCCGTTCACTGAAGCTCCCGACGGTCCGGGCGGAAACGTACGACGGCGACACCGACCCGGCGTCGCGGCGCTGGATCCGGGACCACGCCAACGTGATCCTGGCCAACCCCGACATGCTGCACTTCGGCATCCTGCCCAACCATGCCTGGTGGGCCAGCTTCTTCCGCCGGCTCAAGTACGTCATTGTGGACGAGGCCCACAGCTACCGCGGCGTATTTGGCTCCCACGTGGCCAACCTGATGCGTCGGCTGCGGCGCATCTGCGCGTATTACAGCGCCAACAACTCCCAGCCGGGCCCGGTGTTCATCGCGGCCTCGGCAACGGCTTCCGAGCCTGACATGTCCTTCGGCCGGCTCATCGGCGCACCGGTCCGGGCCGTGTCCGAGGATTCCTCGCCGCACGGCTCCACCACCGTGGCCTTCTGGGAGCCGGCCCTCACGGAACTGCGGGGTGAGAACGGCGCGAAGGAGCGCAGGACCGCCCTTGCTGAAACTGCGGACCTGCTGGCCAACCTGGTTTCCACCCGCATCCGCACCATTGCGTTCATCAAGTCCCGCCGCGGGGCCGAAACCATCTCCGCCATCACCAAGCGGCTCCTGGACGAGGTGGACCCCAGCCTCCCCCAGCGCGTCGCGGCGTACCGGTCCGGTTACCTGCCGGAAGAGCGGCGGGCGCTGGAGAAAGCCCTGCGGTCAGGGGAACTCCTGGGCGTCTCCAGCACCTCCGCCCTCGAACTCGGCATCGACATCTCCGGCCTCGATGCCGTCCTGGTTGCCGGCTGGCCCGGCACACGGGCATCCCTCTTCCAGCAGATCGGCCGGGCGGGGCGAGCGGGCCAGGACGCCATCGCCGCGTTCGTGGCCAGCGATGATCCGCTGGACACCTACCTGGTGAACCACCCGGAAGCCATCTTTGACGTTTCCGTGGAAGCCACGGTGTTCGATCCCTCCAATCCGTACGTGCTGGGGCCACACCTGTGTGCCGCCGCGGCTGAGCTGCCGCTGGGCTACGCAGAGCTGGAGCTCTTCGGACCCACAGCGGAGAAACTCCTGGACCAGCTCGTGTCCCAGGGCTACCTGCGCAAACGTCCGGCCGGCTGGTTCTGGACCCATCCGCAGAGCGCGGCCGCCATGGTGAACCTTAGGGCGGACGGCGGCGGTCCGGTAAGCATCGTCGACGCCGAGACGGGTTCCCTGCTCGGAACGATGGACTCCCCGCAAACGCATTACCAGGCCCACACCGGTGCCGTGTACGTGCATCAGGGCGACAGCTATGTGGTGGAAGACCTGAACGAGGGAGACCACTGCGTGATGGTGCGCCGCGCCAACCCCGACTACTACACCACTGCCCGCGACGTGACCCAGATCGAAGTCCTGGAGACGCAGCGCACGGCCCAGTGGGGTGACGTTGCGGTGCATTTCGGGGACGTGAAAGTGACAACACAGGTGGTCTCCTTCCAGCGCAAGGCGCTGATTTCGAATGAGATCCTGGGCGAGGAACCGCTGGAGCTCGGCGCCCGGGACCTGTTCACGAAGGCTGTCTGGTTTGTGGTGGACAACCGTTCGCTGACCGGGGCCGGGCTGATCGAAGCCCAGTTCCCCGGAGCCCTTCACGCAGCCGAACACGCCGCCATCGGGCTGCTCCCGCTCGTGGCGTCCAGCGACCGCTGGGACATCGGCGGGGTCTCCACTGCCATTCACGCCGACACCGGGGTGCCCACGATCTTTGTGTACGACGGGCACCCCGGCGGCGCCGGTTTTGCCGAACGCGGCTTCGATAAGGCCAAGGTCTGGCTGTCGGCCACCCGTGACGCGATCGCCGCCTGCGAGTGCGACACCGGCTGCCCGTCCTGCGTCCAGTCGCCCAAGTGCGGCAACAAGAACAACCCGCTGGACAAGGCGGCCGCGATCACCCTGATCGACGTGCTGCTGAAAGACGCCACTGAGCAGCTGGGAGGTCCTCAGCCGGCCCCCGCAGGGCAGACGAGGCAAACGGAAGAGCACGCGGCTCCGTTCTGAGCACCGGTTCTGGACCTGGTCGGCGGCCTACCCGCATCCGAGCCCGGTTCTGGACTATCCGCGGGCTGACTATCAGCGGGCTGACTGGCACATGCGACTGCAGGGCTGCCCGGGAACGCGCACGTCATGGGGGCGGCCCGGCCCTGGCGTGGCCGGTGGCGGCGCCGAACATGCTGCGGTTCAAGAGCTCCGTCCGGATCTCCACTGTTTCACCTCCCCCTTCCGTGCAGCCGACAATCCTTGCCCCCTGCCTGCCCGCGACATCGGCCGCGACCGAGCACGGCGCACCCGGGCTGATTCCCCGCAGGGCGTCGGCGGCCGCCAGTGCTGCAAGGTCGGCGGCCGCTGCGGCCCTGGACGCCATCACTGCGGATTGGGCGAGCAGGAGCATCAACGCCATGGCCACCATCACCACCATCCCGAGCCCGGCGGCAAGAACCGTTCCGGATCCGCGCTCAGACGAACGCGTAGGACGGCTCTCCACCGGATTCCGCGGGTGCGCAATCCGGTGCCCTGCAGTCCGAGGTTCCGGACTACGAGGTTCCGGATTCTTCGGCTCCGGACTCCGCCCTTCCTGAAGCCCTGGCTCCGGCCTCCGCAGTTTGGTCATGAGGCCGAAGCTTCCGGACGATGCTCCCGCGCGGGTGCGGACCGTGGCACTGACTGACGGATGCCTGCTGATTCGGCGGTTTCGCCCCGCGCCATGGCCCGGGCGGACAGGGTCCAGGGGACCATCGACCCGACGGGACCGGAGACCCGGCCGGAAACCGTGACGCTTAGCCATGCGCCATCGGCCACGATCGACGACGACGCGGAGGCGCCCGCGAGTTGCCGGACGATTCCGTCCACTGCTCCGGCGTCCTCCCCCCGGGCCAGCGCCCTCGCCCCGGCCCTTGCCGCTTCTTCGAGCCGCAGCTGGGTAATCCCGGCCGCCGAGCCCGCGAGCAGCAGGGCGAGGAGTAGCAGGACTGCCGGCAGCGCCACCGCGAATTCGGCCGTGACAGCTCCGCGGTCCTTCCCCGGACCCCGGAGTGCCTTCCCGCCCGGCGCACCACGGTGCACGACGGGCGTCATGGCAACGCCAGTGCTGTCCGGATCAGGTTCAGCAGGAAGCCACGGACTTCATCGCTGCGGAGAATGAACACCAGAATCCCGGCAAAGCCCACTGCCGCCAAGGTGGCGATGGCATATTCCGCGGTGGCCATTCCCATCTCCGATCCCATCAGGCGTGTTCGCGCACGTGCGGAGACCGGGGCCGCGGCCCTGGCACCGGGGTAGATTTCCCGGACCTCCGCTTCTTCCGATGCCGCGAGGCCTGAGGGCTCCGGCTGGGTATAGGGACGGTGGTTGGACGTGGTTGACATGGCAGTTCCTTTCATTGGTTTCCGGCTGAATGCCGGCTGACTCGACTCTCCCGGCTCCGGCAAACGCGGATAAGGCAGAAATTGGGCTAAGTGGAAAAGCCTGTGAAGTCTTGGCTGTGGAGGAACACTCGAACGCCGTCAAAGCCGCGCACAGAGGCCTCGGGCTCAGGCTCCGGACGGGAGCATGGCGAGCAGTACCGGCACAACGCCCAGACAGATGAAGGCGGGCAGCGAACACAGGCCGAGCGGGATAACCAGCCTGACGCCGAGCGCGGCGGCACGCTTTTCCGCCGCGCGGAAGCGCTCCCGCCGCAGCCGGGCGGCCTGGGCGTAGAGAATGGCAGACGACGGCGCCCCGGTCAGGGCGGCAAACCCCAGCGCCTGGCGCAGGATCAGCAGCTCGGGCGTCCGGACCTCGGAACTTCGCCAGGCTGTTTCCCAGTCGGCTCCAATGGCCAGGGCCGACACAACCGGGCGCAGCGACCGGTGATACTCGGGTGAGGCTGAAGCTGCGACCAGCTCCAGCGCCCGTCCGATCCCCGAACCGGCATCCAGCATCGCTCCGATCAGCTCCAGCATCATGGCCGTGTCACGCAGGCCCTCATCTGCCTGCAGATCCGGCCCGTCCGTGGTGCCGCCGTCGCCGTTCCTGCCTTCTCCCACGTGCACCTGATGCTGCCTGAGGAGCCTTCTGTGCGCACCTCCACGGCCGGTCAAAGCCAGCGTCACGGCGGCGGCCAGCGCCAGCGCGAAGAACACGGACGGCAGCCATTCCGCCGTCATGGTGTTCCAATGGCAGAGCGGACCAGCCTGGCGGACCAAATCCGGCCGGCGGCTGTCAGCGCCACGCCCGCGGCGAGCGCGGCCACGCCAAACGGTGTGCCGAGCAGGATGGACAACGGATCCACGCCAAGGGCAACCCCCAACCCCAGACCCAACAGCGGCAGCCAGGTGAGAAGCGTGACGGTAGCCTTCGGCCCTGCCAGGGCAGTCTGCCGGGCGGCTTCAGCGTCGTCCTCCACTTCAAGCTGGGCGGCCAAGCGGGTCAGGACGTCCGCAAGCGGGCATCCGCTGGCGGCCGCAATATCGAAGCAGGCGGCCAGCTCGCCCCAGATTCTCCGTTCCCGATTTTGTCCCCCGGAGAAGGCAGCGGCAGACGCTGCCCGAATGGCGTCCGCCACCGGAGAACCCCTCATGGCGGCTGCCCGGGCCACCGACAGCAACGACAATGACGCAGGCGTGAGCGCCGGTCTATCTTCGGCTCCGTGGCAGTCTTCCGCGGCATAGACCAGCCACAGTTCATCCCACAGCCGGGCGGCCGTACGTCCGCCCTTGAGCAGTGCGGCCAACTGCTGGACAACAACCGTCATCGGCACAGGGGCGGAGCGTCGGCCGGACTTTCCTGGCCAGATTGCACGCCGGCCATCGGGTGTGTCCCGCTGGCCGACGCTTCCTGTGCCACGGCCTCTGCCGGCACCCCGGCCCCGGCCGACGCCCCTCCCCTGAGGCTCAGCGCGCCCCGGATCCAGTGCGTTGCGGATCCTGCCTGATCGGCCGCCGGGAGGCCGCAGCGCCAGCCACGCAGCAAGTGCCAACGAGGCGATCAGCGGAACCATCATTCGCTTGCCCCGGGCATTGATCCCCGCGGCACGGATCCCCAGTCCGCCGGCCCGCGTCCCCCGTCCACCATCCCGGAATCGTCAAGGCCAAGCCTCCGGGCCAGCCCTGGCCATGCCGGTCCCAGACTGACGGTTCCCGCCTGCACCGCCACGGCCGCGGAAACTTCCAGTCCGTGGGCGGCATCGTCGACGACGCCGATGCATGCAACGTGGCGTCCTCCGCGGGACCGTTCAACATGCACCACGACGTCGAGGGCGCTGGCGACCTGCAGCCGCATGGCGTCCTGGCCCAGCCCGGCGAGGGCGCCCAGGGCCGTGAGCCGCGCAGGCACGGCGGCCGCTGTGTTGGCATGGATGGTGCCTCCTCCTCCGGTGTGTCCGGTGTTCATGGCGGTCAGCAGTTCACGGACTTCGGCTCCGCGGCACTCCCCCACCACCAGCCGGTCGGGCCTCATCCGGAGGGCCTGGCGGACCAGTTCGGCAAGGTCCACGCCACCGCCTCCTTCGAGGTTTCCGTGCCTCGATTCAAGCGACACCACGTGCGGATGGACAGGGTTCAGTTCAGAGGCATCCTCTATCAGGACCAGCCGTTCGCCATGATGGCTCAGCCCCAGCAACGTGGAGAGAAGGGTGGTCTTGCCTGATCCGGTCGCCCCGCTGATCAGGAAGCTCAGCCGGCGGGAAACCATGCGCTCCAACACGTCCTGGACCAGGCCGCCAAACATGCCGCCCTCCCGAAGTTCGTCCAGTGTGAACACTTCGTGCCGGCGGATACGGACGCTCAGCAGGGTTCCTGCAGTCGAAATGGGCGGCAGGACGGCGTGGATGCGGTAGCCGGCCTGGAGCCTGACGTCCACGCACGGGGAACCGTCGTCGAGGCGCCGCCCACCTGCCGCCACGAGCCGGGATGCCAGGGCGCGGACCTCGGCTTCGGAGGAAAACGATACCCCCGCACTCTCCAGGCCGTTTCCCCGGTCCAGCCAGACCGAGTCCGGGGCGTTGACGAAGATGTCCGTTACTGACGGATCCCGGGTCAACACTTGGAGAGGTCCGAGGCCGTTGAGCTCGGCACTGATGCGCTCCACCGCGGCCAGCGATCCCGCCGTCCCAAGGAGTTTGCCGGTGGCCTGCACCGCAGCGGCCACCCGGGACGGTGTCACCGGGCCGGAATCGGCCATTACTGACTCCCGGACGGATTCGAGCAGGCCCGCATCCAGGGCACGGTTCGGGCGCCGCCTGGAGCCCCCGCCAGACCCGGGAAACCGGGACAGCCCCGGCGGCTGCGGGGGTGTGCTCATGGAAGCTCACCGCCCAGCAATTCCAGGACCGACGCCGCGAACCGGCGTACGGTGCGCCGGCGGCCCATTTCCAGCAGGCGGCCGAGTTCTGTGGCACTGGCGGTGCCTTTTACCTCCGGGACAAGTCCCTGCAGCGGCAGGCCCACGGATTCGGCGATCAGCGGCCCGTCGAGGACTGCCCCGGCCTTGCCCCTGATGACCAGCGCCGTCTCCACCGGAGGAAGCTCCTGCAGCAGCCTGGCCGAGGCAACGGCTGCTTTCAGCTGCGCAGGAGCCACCACGAGGATGCGGTCACAGTCCCACGCGAACGTCCGCAGCGGCTCCGTTCCGCGCCCGATGTCCACGAGGACCAGTTCGTACCCCCGCCGGGCGGCATCGAGAACCCCGCCGACAGTGGCGGCTTCCACACCGGACTGGCGTTCGCGGCTGCCCGGCCAGGACAGGAAGGAGAACCCGCCCGCCACGGGCAGTGCATCGGATAGCTGTTCCGGGTCAATGCTTCCGCTGGCATCCGAAAGGTCAGTCCAGCGAAGCCCGAGAGATTCCTCGGCAGCGAGCGCAAGCTCGAGGCCGCCGCCCCAGGGATCGCCGTCGATCAAGAGAACCCGGGCTCCCCATTCCGCGGCTGCCTGCGCGATCCAGATGGCAGCGGTAGTGGCGCCGGCACCCCCGCACCCGCCGGTCACGCCCAGAACAAGTCCTCCCGCTTCCGGAGACCGGGAGCGGCTCAGGTATTCAGCCAGCCACGCGGCAGCATCGGGGAGCACTGCCACGCGTTCGGCTCCCAGGGCCGCGGCAAGGTGCCAGAGGCTGTCGCCCTCGCCGCCCAGACCCACGAGAACGGCAGGGGCCCGGCGCCGTGGCGGCAGCTCCCGGATATCGCTGCCCACCAGCACGACGGCTGCGGTGTCCCAGAAGGGAGCCGCTTCGGTGGCGTCGGCCACCACGCGGAGTTCGCCGCCGGCAGCGGCCACGATCCCTTCAATCTCGCCGCGCAGGAAGTCGAAGCCCGTCACCAGGAGCGTTTCCGCGGACTCGGCCGGAAGCCATGCTCCCGGGGCCCGTGCACCCACCGGTGCATCCCTTGCCGGCGGAAAGGCGCGGCCAGGCGCAGTGCCCGGGCCAGGCAACTTTGCCGCCGCCGATTGCCGGGCGGGCGTTTGCCGTCCCCACGCTGACCGTCCAGTCGCGTCGCGTTCGGGCGGCGCGCCGCGTGCAGCACTGCGTGCCGCCGTGGCCGACTCCGGGGGGCCTGCGGCTCTTCCGGAGGCTCCTCCGGAAGCTGCCGCCGGTCCGGGCCCGGTAAATTCCGGCAAAGGTTTCTGAAGATGCTGCCTGCTCATCCTGACACTGTGCCCAGCAGCCTGTCGGCGCAACAGACCGCCCGCGTGCCATGTGGACAACGCTCGCATCCGGGCGCCTGTGGAGGGAGAGTGCGCCGACACAAACCCCTACGAGGACACACGCTGTCCGCAATTGACCCGCCCCCGGCGCAAACCATGACGCACCACAGGGCAGAATTGGGGCTATGTATCTGCTGCTGTCCGCCCACACCGACGGCGCAGCCCTACAGGAACTCACGGCGGACGGCACGCCGGCGGCGGCGAACCCGGAACCCCGCCTGATCAGCGCCGCCGAGCTGGCCGGCGTCGTGCATGAACTCGAAAAGCGGCGTCCGCGCTGGATCTGGCACCGCACGCAGGACTGGTACCCGGCGCTGCTGAATGCCGGCGTCGAGCTGGAACGCTGCTACGACCTCACGCTCTGCGGCGCCATCCTGGCACATTCGGAGTTCACCGCCCACACTGCCTACGCCCGGAGCGCGGAAAAGCTCACGCATGACGACGACCTGCAGCAACCGCCCCGCAGCCTCCAGCCGCCGCCCCAGCCGGCACACCAGGGGGCCTTGTTCGAGGACTCCGGGCTCGGCCGTGCGCCCAGGCACTCGCCGGAGGAACTGCGCACCGAGTACGCGGCCCAGCAGGAAGCCCTGAGCCAGGCGGGCACGGACGCGAACCGCAAGCAGCGGCTGCAGCTGCTTCTCGCCGCGGAATCCGCCGGTGCCATGATCGCCGCGGAAATGCAGCACACCGGCGTACCCTGGCGGGAAGAACTGCACGAACAGATCCTTGCGGACTATCTCGGCCCGCGCCCGCCGCTGGGCCACCGGCCCGCCAAGCTCGAGGCGCTGAACACCGAACTCCGCAGGCTCCTGAACTCGCCAGGCCTGAACCCGGATTCGCCGCAGGAACTCATGCGGGCCCTGCACCGGAACGGCATCGAAGTGAAGACCACCCGGCAATGGGAGCTGAAGGAATCCAGCCATCCTGCCATCGAGCCGCTCCTTGCCTACAAGAAGCTGTCACGGCTGCATGCGGCCAACGGCTGGGCCTGGCTGGACGCCTGGGTTAAGCACGGCCGCTTCCAGCCCGAGTACGTGGTGGGCGGAGTCGTCTCCGGGCGTTGGGCATCCCGGGGCGGCGGTGCCCTGCAGATACCGCGCCAGATCCGCGGCGCCGTGCACGCCGACCCCGGCCACAAACTCATCGTGGCCGACGCCTCACAGCTTGAGCCGCGTGTCCTGGTGGCCCTGGCCCAGGACTCCAAAATGGCCGAAGCCGCCCGGGACAAGGACCTTTACGCCGGCATCGCAGCGCAAGGCTTCGGCGGTGACCGCGCCAAGGCCAAGATCGCCCTGCTCGGTGCCATCTACGGCGCCACCACCGGCGAATCCGGGCGCCTCATGCCCCAGCTGACCCGCACATATCCGCGTGCCGTCGGCTTCGTGGAACAGGCCGCCCGCGACGGCGAAGCGGGCGGGACAGTCTCCTCACGGCTGGGCCGCAGCAGCCCACCGCCGTCGGACCGCTGGCTGCAAAGCCAGAAGTCCACCACCGCCGAGGAACAGCGGCGGGCAGATGCGGTTGCCCGCTCGAGGGGCCGGTTCACCCGCAACTTCGTGGTCCAGGGCTCTGCCGCCGATTGGGCTGCCTGCTGGCTGGCGGAATTACGACGGCGGCTCCGCGCCATGCGGTCAGCCGGCCAACCAGCCGGCGAGCTGGTGTTCTTCCTGCACGACGAAGTCATGGTCCACTGCCCTGATGATTCGGTGGAGGCCTGCATCGGGGCCATCGAGGCAGCAGCCGCTGCGGCCAAGGAACTGCTGTTCGGCCGGATTCCGGTCGAATTTCCGGTGAGCGTAGCCGTCGTGGACTCCTACGACCAGGCGAAATAGCCCGTGGAAGACGCGGTCTGTAATGTACCCGCTGGTAGCTTTGTGAACTGCCTCACCTCCCGGTTAAGCTCAATTAGCCGGTTTGCAGCAGTGGCAGTGCAGCACCGATAAAGGACCGGCCGATGCAAAGACGCATGGATTTTTGGGGAGGCACCACAGAGTGGCTGGCACATTTGAAATTGTTAGTACGGAGGAAGAGGCTTTCTACTTCCGGCTCACGGCGGACGACGGCACGTTAGTGGCGGTTTCGCCACGGTTCAAGACGCTGAAGGGCGTCGTCGCAGGCATTAATGCCGTCCGTGAGAACGCGGCCACCGGTCTTGTGGTGAACCGTTCCCGGCCGGAACTGGCGTCCAGGTAACTGCAGAAGCAGGCCCGCCTCGCCCGGACCGCCTGGCCGGGCCCGCGCCGGCGAGGTCAACCGACCAGGAAATTACACATCAATCTGGTGCAGCCGGTTCCGGTCCCACGGAACCGACCAGCCCAGGTGATCAAAGAGCTCGTTCAGGATCATTCCCGTAAACCCCCAGACCACCACCTTGTTCACCACGAAGGCGGGGCTCAGGAAGGTCTGGCCGGCGCGGCTGACTTTGGCCATGACCCGGTTGTCCGGATCCAGCAGGTCCCGCACAGGGATCCGGAACACCTGGGCGGATTCGCCGTAGTCCACAACGCGGACCGGCGACGGTGAACGCCACCAGGCCAGGACCGGCGTCACCAGGAAGTTCCCGCGGGGCAGCGCCAGTTGCGGCATGGCGCCGAGAACCTCCACGCCGGCCGAATCCAGCCCGGTTTCCTCCTCCGCTTCACGGAGGGCCGCCTCGATGGGCGATTCGCCGGGGTCGATTCCGCCGCCGGGGAAGGCCACTTGGCCGGGGTGATCGTCAAGGGTGTGGGCCCGTTCCAGCAGGAGAACATCGAGATCCGCCGGGGCGAGCTGCTTTCCGGAGGCGGCCGGCACATTGTCCAGCGCACCGAACAGCATCAGCACGGCGGCCTTGCGGGCCACTGAGTCGTCGACAGACAGCTCGCGCCAGTACGGATTGCGGGCCGGGCCGGTCCCGGCGTCGATGGCGGCAATGAGTTCGACGAGATCCTGGCGGGCGGTCATGGCTCCCGCTTTTGTGATTCCATCCGGATTTCCGCCGCCCGGTGTGTTTCCGCCAGCAATTGCGCCAGCAGGGCCTCCTGACCGGGGGCGAGCTCGTACTTGAGCAGCTTCCGCGCCTTCTCCGGATCCGTCTCCCCTGCCCCGTAGCTGGGGCACCACGTGGCCACCGCGCACGCACCGCAGGCGGGCTTGCGTGAATGGCAGACGCGGCGCCCGTGGAACACCACCCGGTGCGAAAGCATGGTCCAGTCCCTCGGCTCGAACAGCTCGGCCACGTCCGCTTCGACGCGCACCGGATCATCCGACTCTGTCCAGCCGAAGCGCCGCGACAGCCGGCCGAAGTGCGTGTCCACTGTGATTCCGGGAATGCCGAAGGCATTGCCCAGCACCACGTTGGCAGTCTTGCGCCCCACCCCCGGAAGCGTCACCAGGTCCTGCAGCCGGGGCGGCACCACGCCGTCGTACTCGTCCACAAGCCGGTTGCACAGCGCCATGACGTTCCTCGCCTTGGCGCGGAAGAACCCCGTGGGCTTGAGGATCACCTCAAGGTCGGCCGGGTCGGCCTCGGCCATGCTCCGGGCATCGGGATACCGGGCGAACAGCAGCGGCGTGATCTGGTTGACCACCACGTCGGTAGTCTGGGCCGAGAGCACCGTTGCCACCAGCAGCTCGAACGGGCTGCGGAAGTCCAGCTCGGCGTGCGCGTACGGGTACAGCTCGGCGAGCGCCCGGTTGATCCTGCGGGCGCGGCGCTTCAGCGCCAGCAATGATTCCCCGGACGCCTGCGGTGTGATGCTGCCCGGCTTCGGTGTGCCGGAATTGGTGGCCATCGGGGGCCGGCTAGCCGCGCTCGATGTTGCTGAGGTCGCGCAGCACGCCCACCCGTCCATCAGTGTGCTGGACCAGGAATTCATGTCCGCGGTCTTCCAGGGCAAGAACCCAGCCGCCGGGTTCGATCACGAACGCCGGCGTGCCCGTCCGTTCCTCGACCGCGGTGCGGGGCTGGGCCACGGCGAACCAGAACGCCTCGTGGACCGGCTCCTCATCGTGCTCCTCGGAGCGGCTGGACGGGTCCACTGTGGCACCGATGGGCTCCTGCGAACTCACCTGCGGGTGCAGCATCGTCTGGGCCGGCGACGACGCTGCGGGCACCGCGCCCGTGGCGGGACCGCTTGCGGACCCGTGGCCGATGGCGGGAACTTCCGCCGCCTGGGTCGCTTCCGGTGCGGACGGTACGACGGCGGCCGCCTGGGTCGCTTCCGGTGCGGACGGTACGCCGGCGGCCGCCTGCGTCTGCTCCGCTGCTGAAGGCACGACGTCGGCGGCCTGGGTTGCGGGCGACGCGTCGGCGCCGCGGCCTGCGGCGGCCCCCGCGGAGGCAGCGGCTGCGTTGCCGGATCCGGCGGAGGCAGCGGCAGGAGCGGCCGCTGTGGCGTCACCCTGCGGGGTGGACCGCTCGTGTGCCGAATCGGGCTGAGCCCAGCTCTGCGAGGCAGAACCCTGGTGACCCGTCCCCTGCTGGGCAGCACCGAACTGCGTTGCCCCGTCGTGCGTTGTCCCATGCTGCGTTGTCCCATGCGGGGCCTGGCCAGCCGAAGCCCCAGCATGGGGGCGGTCGCCGTTCACTGCCGCGCCGCCAGCCGCGGCTGCACCACCAGCTGCACCGCCCGGCGTGAGGCGCTTCGCCCAGCCGGCTAGCGCACCGGAGCCCGGTTCCTTGGCCGGCTTGGGCTCCTTCGGGGCGCTGGGCTTGCGGAACGGCACGGCGGATTCACGGGCCACCACGTGTGCGGGCGCCTCGGCGCGGTCCAGGAAGTCGCCGGCGAAGAAAGGAATGAAGCGCGCAAGGACAGTGGCGGCAAACAGCCCCAGGGATCCGATCAGCGACACCAGCACGGCAGGTGCATAGGTCTCGGCACCGGTCAGGAAGAAGAAGCCGAGGGCAAAGGACGCAACCACGGAGGCGAACTGGTCGATGGAAAGGGACCCGACCCGGAGCTTTGACTCCGGAGTGAGGCGGCGTGCCACGAAGAGTGCGGTCACGATCAGCGGCAGGAGGACTCCCAGCCCCAGGAAGAAGAGACTGCCCAGGTTCCACAGGTTGTACCGCGAAGCGAACATCGGGATCAGCGACCCTACAAACAGAATCAGCGTTGATCCGAAGACGGTAAGGTCACGGATGGTGAATGGGCCGAGGACCGTTTCATTCTTCCTGGCCGTCAGCCGGCTTCCCGCGGGCTTTGGCCCTTCTGCGTTGGCCGGCTTGCCGGCACTCGCCGGGCTGGACGCCTGGCCGGGATGCGGATGGGCGGCCTTATGCTGTCCATGGCTTTGCTGGTTCATTCTGTTCTCCTTAGCACGGTGGCGCCCTGGACAGCGCCTCCTAACGGCAGGCAAGAACAGGACCGCAAGCGGTCCTGTCGCCTCCATCGGATGTCACAACTTCATCTCAGCCTAGCCAAGTGCTTGGCTGATCACTAGCTGACGGGCCGGAGGCGGGCGCACCGGAATGCAGGCGGAATTCGCTTTAGCACACCCGCCTGTTTGCGCGGTGAATGTTTTCGGTTAGGACAGGCGGGTCCAGGAATCCAGCGCCTGCGTGTAGCTCGCAGGCGCATTGCGCGTCTCCGCGGACGCGGCAAGGTGCCGGTTGGTGATCCGGCGGGCAAAGAACCCCGCATACGGAAGCACAACCACTGTATCCAGGCCGTTCCTCCACGCGGCAACCAGGGCGGGCAGGCTTTGTGGTTCCGGGGAATCTGCGGCCTTCCGCGGCGGCTGCCCGTGGGTCTGCGGCCGGCGTTGCCCCTGCCAGTCGCGATAGGCGTCGCCGTCGATGCCTTCCCATCCATATTCAGCCGCGAGGCGCCGCCATCCGGGACCGGGGCAAGCGGGGGAACGTCGGCGCCGGGCGCTATCCCCCATGCCTGCCGGATGAACAGCAGGACGGTCAGGTGCTGCGGGTTGTCATCCACCCGGATGACCATGTCCTGCGGCCAAGGATTGTGCGGCATCGGTTCCGTGAATCTCATGATTCCCCCAAGTCATCCTGTCGTGGTGCCAGTCTGACGGATGCGCAGCCCTCGCACCAGAAGCCGCGGTACGCCCCGTCCGGGAACCATTCGGCGCTTAATCCGCGCCGTTCACGGTTCACTATGTGACCGGGCACACGTGCGGTGCCGGGCAGGCGTTAGTGTGTATTTCGGAACAGCTCTTTGCGGTACAGCCGTGATCAGCCGCTGCCTGATGCCGCGCAAGCGGCACGGCTGCGGCACGGTGACGGCGGGGTGCCGCCAAGCAAAGATCGATGAATGATGAGGTTCACCATGTCCCATGACACACCCAGCTCCACGGCTACTGCTGCCCACGCCGAAGTGCCAGCCAACCAGTCCTCCGCCGGAGGAGCCGCAAACGCCTCGGCCAACGGGGGCCAGGCCGGGAACGGCGATGCCTTCGAGAACCTCTCCCACGAGAACCGGAAGTTCGCCCCCTCGGAAGACTTCGCCGCGAACGCGGTGGTCACCGCCGAAGATTACGCGGAGGCCGACGCCGATCGGCCCGCTTTCTGGGCCCGGCAGGCCCGCGAAATGCTCACCTGGTCCAAGGACTTCACCCAGACCCTGGACTGGTCCAACCCTCCCTTCGCCAAGTGGTTCGTCGGCGGCGAGGTCAACGCCGCCTACAACGCCCTGGACCGCCACGTGGAGAACGGGCTCGGGGATCGGGTGGCCATCTACTTCGAGGGCGAACCCGGTGACAGCCGCAGCTACACGTACGCGCAGCTCACCGAAGAGGTCAAGAAGGCTGCTAACGCCTTCGAGTCCCTCGGCGTGGCAAAGGGCGACCGCGTGGCCGTCTACCTGCCCATGATTCCCGAGGCCGTCATCACGCTGCTGGCCTGCGCCCGGATCGGCGCCGTCCACTCGGTGGTGTTCGGCGGCTTCTCCGCCGATGCCCTTCGCTCCCGGATCGACGACGCCGAAGCCAAACTGGTGGTCACCGCCGACGGCACCTACCGCCGCGGCAAGCCCAGCGCCCTGAAACCCGCGGTCGACGACGCCCTGGCCAAGTCCGGCCACACCGTCCGGAACGTGGTGGTGGTCAAGCGCAACGGCCAGGACGTCGACTGGCACGAGGGTCGGGACCACTGGTGGGCCGACACCGTCGGGGCAGCCTCCCCGGAACACACTGCCGTGGGCCACGACTCCGAACACCCGCTGTTCATCCTCTATACCTCCGGCACCACCGGCAAGCCCAAGGGGATCCTGCACACCACCGGCGGCTACCTGGCCCAGGGCGCCTACACCCACAAGGCCGTGTTCGACCTGCATCCGGAAACGGACGTGTACTGGTGCACGGCCGACATCGGCTGGATCACGGGCCACTCCTACGTCGCCTACGCCCCGCTGATCAACGGCGCCACCCAGGTCATGTACGAGGGCACCCCGGACTCCCCGCACCAGGGCCGCTGGTGGGAAATCATCGAGAAGTACCAGGTCTCCATCCTCTACACCGCCCCCACGGCGATCCGCACGTTCATGAAGTGGGGCAAGGACATCCCGGCCAAGTTCGACCTCTCCTCCATCCGCGTCCTGGGCTCCGTGGGCGAACCCATCAACCCCGAAGCCTGGATGTGGTACCGGGACGTCATCGGCGCCAACGCCGGCAAGAACGGCGAGAAGAAGGAGCACCCGGCACCGATCGTGGACACCTGGTGGCAGACCGAAACCGGCGCCCAGATGATCGCCCCGCTGCCCGGCGTCACCGCCACCAAACCCGGCTCCGCCCAGGTACCGCTGCCCGGCATCGCCGTGGACGTGGTGGATGAACTCGGCGAGTCCGTGCCCAACGGCCACGGCGGCTTCCTGGTGATCCGCGAACCGTGGCCCGCGATGCTCCGCGGCATCTGGGGCGACCCGGAACGGTTCAAGGAAACCTACTGGTCACGCTTCGAGACCATGTACTTCGCCGGTGACGGCGCCAAGAAGGACGAAGACGGCGACGTCTGGCTCCTGGGCCGCGTGGACGACGTCATGAACATCTCCGGCCACCGGCTCTCCACGGCGGAAATCGAGTCGGCGCTGGTGTCCCACCCGGCGGTGGCCGAGGCCGCCGTTGTCGGCGCCGCCGACGAAACCACCGGCCAGGCCGTCGTCGCGTTCGTCATCCTCCGCGAAGACGCCGTGGACACCGGCGACACGATCGTCCAGGAGCTCCGCAACCACGTCGGCAAGGAGATCGGACCCATCGCCAAGCCCAAAACCATCCTGGTGGTGCCCGAACTGCCCAAGACCCGCTCCGGCAAAATCATGCGCCGCCTGCTCAAGGACGTCGCCGAAGGCCGCGAAGTGGGCGACGCCACCACCCTGGCAGACAACACCGTCATGGCCCAGATCGCGGCCTCACTCAAGAAATAACAGCAACTCCCAACAGGCCTGCCTTCGAGGCAGCATACGGCTCCGTTTACCCCGCCGGGCGGGTGTGAACGGGGCCGTCGTGCTTTGTGACGATTCAAACACGGATTGCAGCCAAAATGTTGTTTCCCGTTCTTTCCTGTTCTCTTTTGAGAGGTTATAGTCATGACCATGTGAGGAGCCTCACATGCAGCTATTTTTCAAGGGAGAGAACATGGCAGCACAGTTTAATGCGTCGGCAGCTGGTTATCCGAGCCGGCGGACTATCCTCAAGACCGTCGGCGTCGGGGCGGCAGGGCTGGCCGGCATCCCGTTCCTCGCAGCCTGCACCGGCGGCAGCGGGCCGTCAGCCACAGGCTCCGACTCCCCCGGACTGACGTTCGGTTCGGGGTCCTCGGACGATGTCCCGAAGCGCGCGTACCAGGCCGTCACCGATGCATTTACCGCCAAGACCGGCAAGAAAGTCACCACCAACGTGGTGCCGCACAACGATTTCCAGAACAAGATCAACTCCTACCTGCAGGGTTCCCCGGACGACACCTTCACGTGGTTCGCCGGCTACCGCATGCAGTATTACGCGGAGAAAGGACTGCTGGCCCCCATCGACGACGTCTGGGAGAGCATCGGGGGCAACTACTCGGAGGCGCTGAAGAAGGCCTCTACCGGCCCCGACGGCAAGTTGTACTTCGTACCCAACTACAACTACCCGTGGGGATTCTTCTACCGGAAGAGCCTCTGGACCGAGAGGGGCTACGAAGTTCCCGAGACCTTCGACGCCCTCAAGTCCCTGGCCACGACGATGAAGGCCGACGGCATCATTCCCATCGGCTTTGCGGACAAGGACGGCTGGCCGGCCATGGGCACCTTCGACTACATCAACATGCGGCTGAACGGCTACCAGTTCCACGTGGACCTGTGCGCCCACAAGGAGTCCTGGGACCAGCAAAAGGTCAGCGCCGTTTTTGACACGTGGGCCGAGCTGCTCCCTTTCCAGGACCCGGCGGCCCTCGGCCAGACCTGGCAGGATGCCGCCAAGGCCCTCGAGGCCAAGAAGACCGGAATGTACCTGCTGGGCTCCTTCGTGACCCAGCAATTCACTGATCCTGCAGTCCTGGCTGATATCGGATTCTTCGCCTTCCCGGAGATCGCCATGGAAGGCCGGGACGCCGTCGAGGCCCCCATCGACGGACTTCTGCTGTCCAAGAAGGGCGGCGAGAACAAGGCTGCCCGCGACTTCATGGCGTTCCTTGGATCCGCCGAGGCGCAGGACGCGTACGCTGCGGTGGATGCGTCGAATATCGCCACGGCCAAGGGCGCGGACATGTCCAAGTTCACGCCGCTCAACAAGACGTGCGCGGATACCATCGCTAACGCCAAATACATCAGCCAGTTCTTCGACCGCGACGCCCTGCCGGCCATGGCCAACAACGTGATGATCCCGGCGCTGCAGACCTTCATCAAGGACGGCAAGATGGACGTCAAAAACCTCGAAACCCAGGCCAAGACGCTCTACGCCGCACAGTAGCGAGGGAAGACTTCCATGAGCAGCACCGCAAGAGACCTGGTTCCGCCCGAAGCGAGGGAGCCCGAGGGGGCTCCCTCGAAGTTGTCCAGAACCTGGCGGGCCAAGGGCGGACGGGTCCGCCGCCTGTCCGGACGCGACAAGCTGGTCCTGTCGCTGATGGTGGGCATTCCCACCCTGATCGAGCTGACGCTCGTGTGGCTGCCGACGCTAATGTCGGTGGGCCTCAGTTTCACCCGGTGGAACGGCCTGGACCTGGGCGCCATCCGCCCGGCTGGGCTGGACAACTACCAGTACGTCACCCAGGACTACCCGCCGTTCTGGCCCGCCGTGCAGCACAACCTGCTGTGGCTCCTGTTCCTGGCCCTCGTGGCCACCCCGCTGGGCCTGCTGCTGGCGGTGTTGCTGGACCAGAACATCCGCGGCAGCAAGATCTACCAGAGCATTTTCTTTGCACCCGTCATGCTCTCACTGGCCCTCATCGGCATCATCTGGCAGCTCTTCTACCAGCGGGACAACGGGTTGCTGAACTTCCTCCTGGGCACAGCCGGGACGCCGCAGGCCGTGGACTGGTTCGGGGACTCTTCCGTCAATATCTGGGCCGCGATGATCGCGGCCACGTGGCGGCATGCCGGGTATGTCATGCTCCTCTACCTGGCCGGGCTCAAGGGCGTGGACCCCAGCCTCAAGGAGGCCGCAGCCATTGACGGGGCCAACGGCTTCCAGACCTTTTTCCGCGTGGTATTTCCCGCCATGCGGCCCATCAACATCGTTATTGTGGTCATCACCATCATCGAATCGCTGCGCGCCTTCGACGTTGTCTACGTCATCAACCGCGGCACCAACGGCCTGGAAATGCTCAGCGCCCTGGTGATCCAGAACCTGGTGGGTGAAGGCCAGGTGATCGGCGTGGGCTCTGCGCTGGCCGTGGTGCTGCTGGTCATTTCCCTTGTCCCCATCGTCTTCTACCTCAGCCGCACCTTCGGCAAGGAGGGCAAAGCATGAGCAGCACCACACGGACCGGCAGAACCGGTACCACCGCCGGGTTCCGGTCCGGCAGCCGGCCGAAGCGCCACTACGGCACCCATATCTTCCTCACCGTCATGGCCGTCATGTGGCTGGTCCCGCTGGGCTGGTCGCTCTTCACCGCCCTCCGCCCGGTGGCGTCAACCAACGAGCACGGCTATTTCAGCCTGGCCGGCGACTTCAACTTCAACAACTTCACCCAGGCCTGGACGCAGGGCGGGTTTTCCACGTACTTCTGGAACTCCGTCATCATCACGGTCCCGGCCGTGCTGATGACGCTCTTCCTGGCGTCCCTGATGGCGTTCGCCGTGAGCCGCGTGAGCTGGAAGTTCAACATCACGCTGCTGATCATGTTCACCGCTGGCAACCTGCTGCCGCCGCAGGTCCTCGCGGCGCCGCTGTTCGAAATGGCAAAGCATTTCGAGGTGCCGTACTCCTTCAGCGATTCCGGCAACATGCTGAACACGTACATTGTGGTGATCGCCGTCAACACGGCTTTCCAGATGGGCTTCTGCACCTTCGTGCTGTCGAACTATATGAAAGCCCTCTCCGCGGACCTGACCGAAGCCGCGCTGGTGGACGGCGCCGGTATCTGGCGGCAGTACCGGGAGATCATCATGCCGCTGTGCCGGCCGGCGTTTGCCGCCCTCGGCACTTTGCAGGTCATCTTCATTTACAACGACTACTTCTGGCCGCTGATTTTCATCCAGAGCGGCAACCGGCTCCCGATCACCACGGCCATCAACAACCTCCAGGGCCAGTTCCTGAACAACTACAACCTCCTGGCCGCCGGTGCCGTCATCACTGTCATCCCTACCTTGGTGATCTACCTGCTCCTGCAACGGCAGTTTGTTGCAGGGCTGACTCTTGGTTCCAGCAAGGGGTAGACCATGATGGACTCTGACGGGGACCGCATCCCCCCAGCCGCAGCCCGAAAGGAACTCCATGCTCCCCGCAGCACGCCACCAGGCAATCGTGGACGCCGTCCAGCGCGAACGGGTTGTCCGCGTCTCGGACCTCGCCCAGCAGCTGGGTGTGTCGCTCATGACCGTCCGGCGGGACATCGAGCTGCTCGAGGAAGGCGGCCGGGTGGAGCGGATCCATGGCGGTGCCAAGCTGCCGGGCGATGCCAGCACCCATGAACCCGGCTTCGAGCAGAAGTCCACGCAGCTAACGGCGGAGAAAAGGGCCATCGCAGTGGAAGCGGCTTCCCTGGTCCATGAGGGCATGGCCGTGGGATTGGGGGCCGGAACAACCACGTGGGCGCTGGCGAAGGAACTTGTCAACGGCCCGCGCATCACCGTGGTGACCAACTCCATCCGCATTGCCGACCTCTTCCATCACGGCTCGTCGTCCGGCGCGGGACGCTACGGCTCCACGGTGATCCTGATCGGCGGCGAGCGCACGCCGTCGGACGCGCTGGTTGGACCCATCGCGACGGCGGCGCTCAAGCAGCTGCATCTGGACCTGCTGTTCCTGGGCGTGCACGGCATGGATCCCGATGCCGGCTTCACCACCCCCAACCTGCTGGAGGCCGAGACCGACCGGGCGTTCGTGGCAGCCTCACGCAAGGTGGTGGTGATTGCCGACCACACCAAGTGGGGCACGCAGGGAATGAGCACCATCGCGGGGTTCGAGGAAGCCGACGAAGTCATCAGCGACGCCGGCCTCAGCGGGGACGCGCGGCGCCTCCTCCAGGAAAGCGTCAGCCGGCTGCGGATCGTCAGCGCCGGGTAGCCCGGCCACGCGACCGCTCGAGGCAACCGGCAGGCCCACCGGCAGGCCCGGAGGCAGCTAGGGGCAGCCGCAGGACTGCCTGATCCGCAGTTTGGTGGGGAACAGCCGGTGCTCGGGCGGACTGCCCTTGGTCTCTCCCACGAGGGCACTGACGGCAGCCTCCGCCATTGCCCGAACGGGCTGCTCCACCGTGGTCAGCGCCGGCCAGCTGAATTCCGCCTCGGCCGAACCGTCGAAGGACGTCAGCGCCATGTCCCGGGGCACCGAGATGCCTGCTTCGTGCAGGGCCCGGAGGATTCCGATGGCCTGCATGTCCGAGCTCGCGAACACGGCCGTGGGACGGCTCGCGGAAGCCACCAGGCGCTTTCCCGCCGCGTAGCCGCCCTCGCGGGTGAAGTCGCCGCGGACAACGGGGCCTTCGGGCAGGCCCGCGCCGGCCAGGGCCTGAAGCCAGCCCTGTTCACGTCCGTCGAACTCGTTGGAGACGTTGGTACCCATGGCCAGCGCGATGTTGGTATGGCCATGGCCGATCAGGTGCTCCACCCCGATCTTGGCTCCGGCGGCCAGATCCACGCCAACGCTGTTGAAACCGGGCGATTCACCACCGTGGTTGAGCAGCACCGAGGGAATCTCGGCCGATTCGAGGTCCGCCAGGTCAGGTTCAAAAAGGACACTGGCCAGCACCACGCCGTCCACCTGGCGGGCGGCCAGGTTGCGGATGTTCCGGCGCTCCTTCGCCACGTTTCCGTCTGAATTCGTCAGCACCAGGGCGAATCCGCGGTCTGCGGCGGCGTCCTCCACGGCGTGCGCCAGCAGGGAAAAGAACGGGTTGCTGTTGTCCGGAATCACCAGGCCGATGGTCTCGCTGGACCCCAGCTTCAGGGCCCGCGCGGCAGCGTTGGGGCGGTAGCCCAGGACGCGGATCGCGTCCTGGACCTTCGCCTCCGTGGCCGGCGCAACCCGCTTGGGCCCGCCATTGACCACGTAACTGACCACGGCAGTGCTCACGCCTGCGTAGCGGGCAACATCCTTGCGGGTTACCGGGCTTCGAGGTACGTGCACTGCGGGAGTGGTCATGGAGTACATGCTAACTACTCGTCCCGCGGAGCGTCGCCAAAATCGCGGATGGGCAGGCGTTCGCCGTTCCGCTGGGCCGAGGCATGCGCCACGATCCCGGGAAGGGTGAACCGCGCGGCGACCCAGGCATTGACCGGCGGCAGCGATCCTGCGTTGACCGCGGTCACGAAGTCGTCCACCAGGAACTGGTGGCTGCCTTCGTGGCCGGTCGGAGCGCCGAGGAATTCGTCGGGCAGGCGTCCGCGGTCGTGCACGGGTGCAAGCCCGGAGATGAAAGCATCACGCAGCTCGGGGGCAACGCCGGCCAGTGAGGGATCATCCAGCGGGATGCTGGGCCGGGTTTCCACCTGGTCCGAGATGTCGTGGACGTTTTCCTTGTCCTGCCACACCGTGACCTTTGCGAGCTGCTCGAAGCTTGCCTCGGTGCCGAAGAAGCGGAACCGCGATTCGCGGATGTGGGACGGGTAGCCCACCCGGCGCATCTCGTTCGTGCGCATGGCACCGCCGTCGTTCAGTTCAAAGAGCGCGGTGGCGTTGGAGAAGTCGTTGTCGAACATGCTCACGTCTTTGTCGAAGACGCCGTCGCCCCGGTCGTCCTTGACGCCGATGCAGCTCACACTGACCGCGTGCGAGGGCAGGACACCCAGGACGCCGCCGATTGCGTGGGTGGGGTACAGCATCGGCGGGTAGCTCGCCGTCGCCTTCCACGCGTCTCCGCCGCTGTACTGGTAGGCGTCATAGAAGCCAAGGTCCATGTCGTGGACGTAGTCGCCTTCGCTGTAGAAGATCCGGCCGAACTTCCCGGCGGCGTGCTGGCTGCGTGCGTAGACCGTGGCGGGGTTGTAGTAGCTTGTCTCACCCATGGCGTAGACGAGCCCGGTTTCCTTCACGGCCTCGATGATGCGCTCGATCTCCTCTTCCGAAACAGCCATGGGAACAGCGGAGTAGACATGCTTGCCGGCGCGCAGCGCCTGCTCCACCAGCGGTCCGTGGGTCCAGCGCTGCGTGAAAATGGCAACGGCGTCGACGTCGGACGCCAGCAGCTCCTCGAAGCTCGCCTTGGTGCCGTCAAGCCCCCAGTGCTCCAGCGCGGCGGCGGCGCGTTCCGGCCGCTCGTCAACGACATAAACCTCGCTCACGCCCGGGTGGAGCTTGAAGAGGTGGGCAAAGTGGCCGCCGAACTGTCCGACGCCGACGACTCCGATAGAAAACGTCATTGTTTACCTTTCCTTGTTGCCCGCAGGTCCGGGCATGAAGAGCCCCGTGCGGGCCTGCCGAAAGTCTTTCACCGCAATCTACTCGAGTCAACAGAGTGAGAACGTTTCAACGGCAACTTTCAATGTTTTCAAGAGAAATAGCTTGCGCAGTCAAATCTACTCGTGTAGATTCCTATCCAGTTGTTACCCACATCACAGTCAGGAAAGGGTCGAAGATGACCACCCTTACCAAGCAGCAACAGGACCCGGCAGCAGGGCACCGCAGCCCCAAGCCAGCGAAACCCGTCCGGAAGAGCCTCATCCACCGCCTCGGCGACTTGAAGGTGGCATTGTTCTTCATCTTCCCGGCGATGATCGGCTTTGTTCTCTTCTATCTGGTCCCTACCATCCGGGGCGTCTACCTCAGCTTTACGGAGTACAGCATCCTGGGTGAGCCCACCTGGATCGGTATGAAGAACTACACCGCCATGCTCGGCGATGAACTGTTCTGGAACGCCATGGCAGTCACCGTCCAGTACGTCGGATTGAACATCGGATTCCAGACCGTGATCGCCCTCGGACTGGCACTCCTAATGCACCGGGTGGCAAAGTCCACCTTTATTCGCGGCGCCCTGCTGCTGCCCTTTCTCGTGGCAAACGTGATCGTCGCCCTCCTGTGGTTTTGGATGCTCGACTACCAGATGGGCATCGTCAACGAAATCATCAACTGGATGGGCCTGCCGCGCATTGCCTTCTTCGGGAGCGAACAGTGGGCCATTCCCACCATCGCCGCCGTCAACGTCTGGCGCCACATGGGCTACACCGCCCTGCTGATCTTCGCCGGACTCCAGTCGATCCCCAACCACGTCTACGAGGTTGCATCGCTCGACGGCTCATCCGCCACCCGGACCTTCTGGAGCATCACCATGCCGCTCCTGCGCCCTGTCATGGTGCTCGTGCTGGTGGTCACCGTGATCGGGTCCTTCCAGGTGTTCGACACCGTGGCCGTCACCACCGCCGGCGGCCCCATCAACGCTTCCCGCGTCATCCAGATGTACATCTACCAAAAGGCCTTCGGCGAATCGGACTTCGGCTACGCCTCGGCACTGTCCGTCATTCTCTTCCTCATTCTTGCCCTGGTGGCCTTCGTGCAAATGAAGTTCCTCAAGGGCAACGAATCGGATCTGGACTAAGGAACCCCAGCCATGAGCACTTCCACACTTACCCGCAAGAAGTCCGTCAACAACGTTCCCGTCAAGAAGCCGGTCAACTGGCGCCGCGTCGGCGCTTGGGCCCTGGTGGCCATCGCCGTAGCTGTCACCGTGGCGCCCTTCCTCTGGATGCTGCGGACGGCGCTGTCGAGCAACCACTCCCTGGCAGCCAACGCGGGCAACCTGCTCCCCGCGGACTTCAGCCTCGGCGCCTTCAAACGGGTCCTCGGAATGCAGACCCCGGAAGAGGCCATCGCGGAAGGAGGCTCGGGAGCAGCGATCAACTTCTGGCTCTACCTGCGGAACTCGGTCATCTTCGCCACCGTCACCACCGCCGGACAGGTCTTCTTCAGTGCGATGGCCGCCTACGCCTTCTCCCGGCTCCGCTGGCCCGGACGGAACGTGGTGTTCAGCCTCTTCCTGGCCACGATGATGGTCCCGCCGATCTTCACCGCGCTGCCCAACTTCCTCATGATCAAGAACCTGGGGCTGCTCAACACGTTCGCCGGCATGACGCTGCCGTTCCTGTTCATGACACCGTTCGCGATCTTCTTCCTGCGGCAGTTCTTCCTCAGCATGTCCCGGGAAGTCGAGGAAGCCGCCATGCTCGACGGCGCCAAGCACCTCCGTATCTTCTTCCAGATCGTCCTCCCCAACGCCGCCGCACCCCTGGCCACCCTGGCCCTGCTGACGTTCATCGGCCAGTGGAACGAATACTTCTGGCCGCTGCTGGTGGGCCAGGACGAAAGCGTCCGTGTCCTCACCGTGGGCCTGGGCGTCTTCAAGTCCCAGTCCCCGCAGGGCGCCCCTGACTGGACCGGACTGATGGCCGCAACCCTGGTGGCCGCCATCCCGGTGCTGCTGCTGTTCATTGCCTTCGGCAAGAAGGTAGTCAACTCCATCGGCTTCTCCGGTATCAAGTAATCACCTTCACTTTCACCCCTCCCCTGAAACACCCTCGAAAGGTCCATCATGAAGAAAACCATCGGCGCCGCAGCTGTCGCCGCAGCCATCGCGCTCTCCCTCTCGGCCTGTGGCGGCGGAAGTCCCGCCTCCAGCGAAGCCAAGGGCGAGATCAATTACTGGCTGTGGGACGCCAACCAGCTTCCCGCCTACCAGCAGTGCGCTGACGACTTCACCAAGGCCAACCCGGACATCAAGGTCAAGATCACCCAGCGCGGCTGGGACGACTACTGGACCACGCTCACCAACGGCTTCGTCGCCGGCACCGCACCGGATGTCTTCACCAACCACCTCTCGAAGTACCCCGAGTACGCCTCAAAGAAGCAGCTCCTCTCCCTCGATGACGCCGTCTCCAAGGATGGCATCAAGCTGGACAGCTACACCAAGGGCCTCCCCGAGCTCTGGGTCGGCCAGGACGGCAAGCGCTACGGCCTGCCCAAGGACTGGGACACCGTAGGCCTGTTCTACAACACGGCCCTGACCGACTCTGCCGGCATCAGCGCCGAAGACATGGCCAACCTGGACTGGAACCCCTCCGACGGCGGTAGCTACGAGAAGACCATCGCCCACCTGACCGTGGACAAGAACGGCGTGCGCGGCGACGAAGCGGGTTTCGACAAGAACAACGTGGCCACCTTCGGCCTGGGCCTGGCAGGCAGCGGCTCCGGCCAGGGCCAGACCGAGTGGAGCTTCCTGAGTGCCACCACGGGATGGACCCACACGGACAAGAACCCCTGGGGCACCAAGTTCAACTACGACGACCCCAAGTTCCAGGAAACCATCACCTGGTGGGCCGGCCTCGTCGAGAAGGGCTACATGCCCAAGCTGGAAACCACTGTCGGCGCCAGCCTTGCCGACAACTTTGGTGCCGGTAAGGCCGCCATCAACACCACCGGCGACTGGCTGATCGGCCAGTACCAGAGCTACAAGGGCGTGAAAACCGCGTTCGCCCCCACCCCCAAGGGCCCCGACGGCAAGCGCGCCAGCATGTTCAACGGCCTGGCCGACTCCATCTGGGCCGGCACCAAGAACCCGGCTGCATCCGTCAAGTGGGTTGAATACCTCGCCTCCACCGATTGCCAGGACGTCGTGGCCTCCAAGGCCGTAGTCTTCCCCGCCATCACCAGCTCCTCCGACAAGGCAGCCGAGGCGTTCAAAGCCAAGGGTACCGATGTCTCGGCCTTCACAACGCACGTCAAGGAAGGCACCACCTTCCTCTTCCCCATCGCGGACAAAGCGGCCAAAGTGGATGGCATCATGAAGCCTGCAATGGACGCCGTGCTCTCCGGCAAGAAGCCCGCCAGCTCCTTGACCGAAGCCAACAACCAGGTGAACGCCCTCTTCAAGTAGGCCCACCCTGACGTGGCTGCGTAAGTGGTCGCAGCCACAGCCCCGGGTGCCGCCGTTTCCTCCTCGCGAAACGGCGGCACCCGGGGAAACCCAACACAATATTCAGAATCCGACGGAACAGCGCCACATACGCTCACCGCCACAACGAAAGAGAACGCCCTATGAAACCCCTGCACCTCCGCTCCGCCGGCACCAGCCTGGTGATCAGCTTCGACAGCGGGGAGGCCGAGGTTATTCACTGGGGCGCCGATCTGGGCACCTCACTGCCCGACCTGGCCATCCTCGGCGAAGCTATCCCCAATTCCGCCATCGACGCCACCGTCCCCGCCGGGCTCCTGCCGCAGGCATCCTCGAGCTGGCGCGGACGCCCGGCCCTTCGCGGGCACCGGATCGCCGACGGCGTTCCCGGCTACGACTTCTCCGTCCGCCTCCGCGCTTCGGCCGTCGAATTCGGCGAAAAATCCGCCGTCATTCTTCAGTCCGATCCTGATGCCGGCATCACCGTGGAGTCCACGCTGGAACTGCACGACGGCGGCCTGCTGGAGATGCGCCACACCGTCACCAACACCGGCACATCACCCTTTCAGCTCGACGAGCTGGCCGCCGTGCTGCCGGTGGCTCCTGACGCCGTCGAACTCCTTGATCTGACCGGACGCTGGTGCCGCGAACGCCACCCGCAGCGCCGGGCCATCCAGCAGGGCACCTGGGTGCGCAGCGGCCGGCACGGCCGCACCGGCCACGATTCCTCGCTGCTGCTGGCCGCCGGCACGGCGAACTTCGGCAACCGCCACGGCAGGGTCTGGGCCACCCACCTTGCCTGGAGCGGCAACCACGAACAGTTTGCGGACACCATCGGCGACGGACGGACCATGATCGGCGGCTCCGAACTGCTGGGCCCGGCCGAAGTGATCCTCCAGCCGAACGGCAGCTACACCACTCCCGCCCTCTTCGCGGCATACTCGGACCGCGGCCTGGACGGCATCAGCGAAGCCTTCTACAGCTGGTTCAGGAACCGTCCGCACCACGTGCTGCCGGCGGCTTCAGCCAAGTCAGCAGCAGGCAAGGCGGGATCCGGCAAGGCCCGCCCGGTGGTGCTGAATGTCTGGGAAGCCGTCTACTTCAACCACGATCTCGACACGCTGGTCGAACTGGCAGACTCCGCGGCGGACCTGGGCGTGGAGCGCTTCGTCCTCGACGACGGCTGGTTCCGCGGCCGCCGGAACGACCAGGCCGGCCTGGGCGACTGGTACGTGGATGAGGGCCTGTGGCCGGACGGCCTCACGCCGCTGATCGAGGCCGTCACGTCCCGCGGCATGGAGTTCGGCCTCTGGGTGGAGCCGGAAATGATCAACCTGGACTCCGACGTCGCACGCGCCCATCCGGAATGGATTGTCGGACCCGCCGCCCGGTCGCACAAGGACGGCGGCCGGCTTCCATTGACCTGGCGCCACCAGCACGTCATCGACCTGGTCAACCCCGACGCCTGGCAGTACATCTTCGACCGCATCGACGCCCTGCTGCGCGAAAACAACATCAGCTACCTGAAGTGGGACCAGAACCGGGACCTCACCGAGCACGGCCACGCCGGGCGCTCCTCCGTCCACGAACAGACCCTGGCCGCCTACCGACTCTTTGGCGAGCTCAAGAAGGCCCACCCGGGCCTGGAGATTGAAAGCTGCTCCTCCGGCGGGGCACGCGTGGACCTGGGCATCCTGGAAACGACCGACCGGATCTGGGGCTCGGACTGCAACGACGCTCTGGAACGCCAGACCATCCAGCGCTGGACCGGGCTCGTGGTGCCGCCGGAACTGGTCGGCGGCCACGTCGGCCCCACCACCTCCCACACCACCGCCCGCACGCACGACATTTCGTTCCGCGCCCTCACTGCCCTGTTCGGCCACTTCGGCCTGGAATGGGACGTCCGCCAGGTCCACGGCGCCGAGCGGGAAGAGCTCAAGCGCTTCATCGGCATCTACAAGGAGCACCGCGGCCTCATCCACTCGGGCCGGATGGTCCACGCGGACGTGGCCGAGGATTCCCTGATGTTCCATGGTGTGGTTTCGCAGCGTCCCGCCGCACCGGGTGAAACTGCCGCCCTGTTCACCTTGGTCAGCACCAAGACTGCTTTTGCCGAGCAGCCGGGACGCATCACCGTGCCGGGACTCGAACCGGAGGGCAACTACCGCGTGGAGGCCATCTTCCCGACGCCGGGCGACGCGGACTATGCGCACAACTTCACGCAGGTGCAGCCGCCGGCGTGGCTGGCCGCCGGGGCAGAAGCCAACGGCCGGTTCCTGGCCGAGGTGGGCCTGCCGATGCCCGTCCTCAACCCGGAGCACGCGCTGCTCCTGCGCTTCACCGCCGCGTAAGTCGCCGCCGCGCAGGTCGCGGCTTCGCCGTTTCACACAAAAGCCCGCCGTCCGGGTAACCACCCGGACGGCAGGCTTTTTTGCCCTCAGGCTCACTTAGCGGGCGTCGACCAGGACTACTTCGTACTTGCTTGCCCCTTGAACGCCGAACTTCGCGTTAACCACGGCGAGGGTATCGCCGAACAGGGCCGCCGTCGTCGGGATCTGGAAATCAGTGCTGGTGATGACGTCCTTGACCTCGAAGGAATCCAGCCGGGAGTCCAGCCGGACGCGGCTCACCTGGTTGATCATGTTTTGCACGGCCCAGAGGGTGTTCCCCTTCACCACAATCCCGTCCACGTAGGGCAGGCTGTCACCGGTAATGCCAGCACTGGCACCCGAGTCCGGGTCCACCGTGTACAGGGCCTCGTTGGCGGAATGTGCCACGATCAGTGTCCGGCCGCCCCGGACGGCCGCAATGCCGTTCAGGTTGAAGTCGGCGGGAGTCTCTGCAGCCGGTCCGGTCAGCGTGAGCGTCCTGACCTCGTCGCCCGGTTTGCCGTGGCGATCCACGGCGACGAAGTAGAGCTCCCCTTTCGCGGAGTTGGTGAACCAGGCGCCGTCGTCCGTCACCGCGACGTCGTTGATGAAGGCTGGCTCCCCGGTCAGCTGGTAGGTGGCCACAGTCTTCCGCGAGTCGGTGTCATAGACGTACGCCTGGCCGCTGGTGCCGCCGGCAACGAAGAGCAGGCCGTTCTCCACGTCCACTTTCATGCCAACGGCCATCCGGCCGTCTGGAACGTCGATGAAGAGCCTGGCGGTTCCGCGGCGGATATCTCCGCGGTAGATGTCCCCCTTGAACAGGTCCCCGGCGAAAAAGGTGGTGCCCTCTCCCTCGGCAATGCCTTCGGCGGATGAGGCCCCCGGAAGCTCAATCACCTTGTCATCGCCGTTCGTCGACGGCGGACCGGCAGACGCCACGGGTGCCGGAATGATGAGTGCTGCGAGGGCCACGAGTCCCACGGCGGCACGGCGAATTGTTTGTCCTGAATCCTCATTTTTCCGGCGCATGATGACGCTCTCTCCAGATCGGGCTTTCCGCGCGAGCTGACCGGTACGGGAGCTCCGCACGATGGTCCTTCAAGTGTAGGCACCGCCACAACGGGTGGCCAGAGGCGAAGGATGGCTTACGCCCGCGTGCTGTGGGCCGCCCGCTCAGGCAGCCGTAAAGAACAGCGCGCACGGCACGCATAGCGATAGATTGGCACACATGACTGAAGCCTCCCCCGCCACCGATGCCGGCCGCGGCACCATCCTGGTCCTCAACGGGCCCAACCTGAACCTGCTGGGTACCCGTGAGCCGGAGAAGTACGGCACGGCAACCCTGGCCGACGTCGAACAGCTCGCCAAGGACGCCGGTGCGGCCCACGGCGTGGAGGTTGAATGCTTCCAGTCCAACCACGAGGGTGCGCTGGTTGATGCGATCCACGCCGCGCGGGGCAAGGCCATCGGCATCGTCCTCAACGCCGGAGCGTACACGCACACGTCCGTGGCCATCCGCGATGCCATCTCCGCAGTGCAAGTACCGGCCGTGGAGGTTCACATCACCAACGTGCACGCCCGCGAGGAGTTCCGGCACCACTCCTACCTATCGGACATCAGCAAGGCTGTGATCGCCGGCGCCGGCGTCATGGGCTACCGCTTCGCCGTCGAATACCTCGCAGAGCTGCATGCCGGCAGGGCCTGAGATGCCATCCGCCGGTGCGGGGAAGGCGGGCACGGCGGACTGGTACCGGAACTTCGGCACTGTGGACGCGCCGGGTTCCTCCCCTTGCTACGCCGAATGGTCGCTGGGAATCTCCGGCGATCCTGAACTGATCCGCCGCATCGATGAATGGCCGCACAACAAGCGCCAGCCCCTGCTGATCCTGGCCGCCGCGCGCTTCCTCGGCGCCGGAATCTCTCCGTACCGCGAGTTCCGCGAGTTCCTGCTGGCACGCTGGGAAGAGATCTCCGGGATTGTGCTCTCCCGCGCCACCCAGACCAACGAGGCAGGCCGCTGCGCCACCCTGCTGCCGTCCCTCGCCGGCATCGCCGCGGCCGAAGGCCGTCCGCTTGCCCTGATCGAGGTGGGAGCGTCGGCCGGCCTGGCGCTGTTTCCGGACAGGTATGCCTACGAGTACGACGACGGCACGTCCGTCACGCGGCTGGCTCCGGGCCCGGATCCCCGGCCAGCGGCGGACGGCCCGCCTGTCCTGCGGTGCACGGTGTCAGGTGCCGTCCCGCTGCCCACGAAACTCCCCGAGGTCGTGTGGCGGGCCGGGATCGACCTGAACCCCCTCGACGTCAGCAATCCCGACGACGTCGCCTGGCTGGAGGCCCTCATCTGGCCCGAGCAGGACTTCCGCCGCGACCGGCTGCGCCGGGCCATCGCCGTAGCGCAGCAGGACCCGCCGCTCCTGGTGGCAGGTGACCTGAACGAACAGCTCGTTGCCCTGGCTGCCCAAGCACCCTCCAACGCGGCCCTCGTGGTGTTCCACAGTGCCGTGATGGCTTATCTGGACGCCGCGGAGCGGCAAGCGTTCAGCGACGATCGGCAGGCTGGCGGCAGAGCGCGGCTGCCACTGGCTGTCCAATGAAGGCCACACGGTGATCGCCCAGGCGGACGGCTCGGTAGTGGTGCCGGAGATGGATGACGCCCGGCTGCAGGGCCGCTTCCTGCTGCTCCAGGACGGAGTCCCGGTGGCCATCGCCGGACCGCACGGCCAAAGTCTGGAGGGGCTCTAGGCGCAGCGGCGGCAGCGCGGCTATATCTGGAGGCCCGGCTACTTCTGGATGCACTGCCCGGACGACACGGCACTGCTCAGCCCCGGTGCCTGGGCAGCGACCGGTCCAAGATCGTCCATGGTGATGGCGAAGCCCATGTCGGCATCCGAAGTGGCCTTGGCGAAGACCACACCGGCGACCAGGCCGTCGGTGGTCAGGAGCGGCCCGCCCGAGTTGCCCGGCCGGACATCGCCGGCAAGCCGGTAGACGTCTTCGGACGCCGCATTGTTGCCGTAGATGTCCGGCACCAGGACGGTGGCGATGTCCTGCACTGTGGCCGGTTTGGACTGGAACGGCCCGCCATGCGGGTAGCCGGCGAAAGCGGCCGGGCTGCCCGCAGGAAGGTCGGCGCTCAGCTGGAGCGGGGACGACGGCAGGCCGTCAACGGCAAGGATGGCAAGGTCGTGCTGGCTGTCGAAGTAGACCACCCTGCCTGGCATGGCTCCTCCGCCGGGGATCTCCACCACGGGCTGCGACACGCCCGCGACCACATGGGCGTTGGTCACAACGCGCCCCGGTGACACCACGAAGCCGCTCCCGGTCTGGTTCTGGCCGCACTGGTAGGCGGTACCGGCGATTTTCAGGACCGACTCCCCCGCCCGGTTCAGGGCCGGCGTGTCGGTGTTCGCGTTGGGAACGGCAACATGCCGGCCCTGGCCGAGACCCTCGATGAGCGTGGGAATGCCGTCACCGATCACTGTGGAGCGCAGCTGCGCCACGGCCGTTTTCACCGGCACGGGGGTGAGGCCGTCGATGAAGCGGATGACCTTGGACTCCGCCAACTGCTGGGACACAAACGGAACGCCCAGCGCGCTGACGCTGAAGGACAGCATGGACATGACCAGTGCGGCCACCACAACGTTGACGCCGCCGCCCACCACGCGGTCCATGGCCCGCAGCGGCTGGATCCGCACGGCACTGCGGATTTTGCGGCCGATCATGGTTCCCAGCGCATGCCCCAGGACCATCAGCACGACGGCGGTGGCCACAATCGCCGTGAGCCTCCAGCCGCTGTCCTCCACGAGGTCGCTGACGATGGGCACGGACACAAAGGCGGCCACAGCGCCGACAACAAACCCGGCGATGCCGCCAAGCGTCACCAGGAAGCCATTGCGAAGGCCATAGATCAGGTAGGACAGCAGCGTCAGGATCAACGCCAGGTCCAGGATGGTCAAGCCGAACACACGGGCTCCTCACGAAACAGGTAAGCCCCAATTCTAGTGGCGAAGCCTGACAGTTTGCCGACGACGGGCGGACCCTGGCGCATCCCGCCACACGCTTCCAAACGCTGCGTAAAACCCTCCCAAAGCCCGCTCCGGTAGGCCCGATTCGGCCCCGGAAGGGCTCCAGTGCCCCGTTTCAGGCGTTTCGCGTGCCAAGTACGTCACAGAAGCTTCAAAATTCTGAAACAATGGCTGAAGCGCCCCAGCCGACACATTTACTCAGGAGATTTCATGGACATCGAGGTATTGCGCCGCGCACCCCTATTTGCCACGCTCGACGACGAAGCATTCCGTCTGCTCACGGACGAACTCACAGAGGTGGACCTGTCACGCGGAGCATCGGTTTTCCGTGAAGGCGACCAGGGTGATCAGCTCTACTTCATCGTCTCCGGCAAGGTGAAGCTTGGCCGCACGTCCCCTGACGGACGCGAGTCCCTGCTGGCCATCCTCGGCCCGGGCGAGCTCTTCGGTGAAATGGCACTGTTTGACCCGAGCCCGCGTACGGCCACGGCAACTGCCGTCTCGGAGACCCGCCTCGCCGGCCTGAAGAACGAAAGCCTCAACGCCCTGCTGCGCACCCGCCCGGAGGTTTCGGCCCAGCTGCTGCAGGCCCTGGCCCGCCGTCTGCGCCGCACCAACGATTCCCTTTCGGACCTCGTGTTCTCCGACGTTCCGGGCCGCGTGGCCAAGGCACTGCTGGACCTGGCCGACCGCTTCGGCCGCCCGGCAACCGACGGCGTCCTGGTGGCCCACGAGCTCACCCAGGAAGAACTGGCCCAGCTGGTGGGTGCGTCCCGCGAAACCGTGAACAAGGCCCTGGCCGAGTTCGTGCAGCGCGGCTGGCTCCGCCTCGAAGCCCGCGCCGTTGTGATCCTGGACATGCAGCGCCTCCGCCAGCGCTCCCGCTAGTTCCGGACGCGCAAAATACGCTGCGAACCGTAAAAAGAATGGCGACACCCGGATCCGGGTGTCGCCATTCTCTTTGCGCGTCTTCAGGAAAATGGCGCGTCGTTAGCGCTCCCGCTGGGGCTCGCCGGCGACCGTCTTGGCGGCCTCGACTTCGAGCATCAGGGTGCCGTTTTCTTCGACCAGCTTCGGCTGGTACACGTGAGCCTTGCGCTTGTAGCTCAGGTAGGCGATGCAGCCGTTGGCGGCAGCCATTTTCTCGAGCATGATTTCGGAACCGGGCACCAGCAGCTGGCCGAGCTTCAGGCCGGTGGTGTTTTCCTGGCCCACTTCGTCGCCCAGGGCAGTGGTGTCACGTTCGGCGATGACCTTGCTGGCGCAGACCCAGCGGCCCCACACACCTTTGCTCCCCAGCAGGGTGGGCTGCTGGTTCACGGGCACGGTGGCGGCAAAGTAGCGGGTGTTGAAGCGGCGGTGGGCGAAGTCCGGGCTGAGCCAGTTGACCAGCGGTTTGAGCAGGTCGGTGCGAATGGACAGGCCGCGCTTGGCCAGGACGTCCGTGAAGGATTTCTCCTGGTTGGCCACGGCTTCGCGGGCGCGCATCCATTCAGGAGTGGACGTGGCTTCCACCGTGGTGGAAAAGTCCGGGCCAGCCAGCAGGACGCCGGTCTCCTCGAAGAGTTCGCGGATGGCGCCCACCACGTAGCGGCGCGCCATCCCGACGTCGTCCGTTCCCATCTGCTCCGCCCAATGCTGCGCGGTGGGGCCAAGCCAGCCCACGGCGTCGTCGTCGGACGCCTCGAGGGAGCCGCCGGGAAAGGCGAGCACACCGAGCGGGGAAGAACCCGGGCGGTAGCCCAGCCAGGTTTCCAGTCCTGTGGGCGCATCGCGCAACAGGACAACGGAGGAAGCGGGACGGGCGGCACGTGGTGTCCGCTCGCCGTGTTCGAGCCAGCTTTGTGCTGCCCCCTCGAGATCGGGAGGCAGCACAAACAGGCGACGGGCTAACTGGGGCAAGGGAAGTGACCGGCCTTTAGCTAAATTCGGCGATTAGTTCGACTTCCACCGGCGAGTCCAGCGGCAGGACCGACACGCCGACGGCGGAGCGGGCGTGCTGGCCGGCGTCGCCCAGGACTTTGCCCAGGAGTTCCGACGCGCCGTTGATAACTCCCGGCTGACCCGTAAAGGACGGATCGGAGGCCACAAAGCCAACAACCTTGACGATCCGGGTGATGCGGTCGAGGTCGCCGATCACGCTCTTGACGGCGGCAAGCGCGTTGACGGCGCAGACTGCGGCAAAGCGCTTGGCGTCTTCGGGAGACACCGTGGGCTCGTCCGCGAAGCCTTCAGTGCCCGTGGACACCTTGCCCGTAGCTTCGAGTTTGCCGTTAATAAAGGGCAGCTGTCCGGAGGTGTAAACGTGGTTCCCGGAGATGATGGCCGGCACGTAGGCAGCCACGGGGGCCGCGACCTCCGGAAGGGCAAGTCCCAACTCGGCCAGCCGCTGTTCGACGGCGGATGCCGGCGCTCCGTTTTCCGCGCCGGAGGCCGGATTTTCGGCGTGGGCCGGGGTTTCCGGCGCCGTGCCTGCAGGGCTTGTCATAACTACTGCTTCTCCCTCTTGAGGTAGGCAACGAGGCCGTTGCCGTCAGGACCGGTGACGACCTGGACGAGCTCCCAGCCGTCTTCTCCCCACTGGTCCAGGATCTGCTTCGTGGCGTGAATAATGAGCGGAATCGTGGCGTACTCCCATTTGGTCATGACCTAAAGACTAGTCCTTGCCGGTAAAGTGGAAAACATGGCGACTGGTAAGAACCCTTTATTCGACACGGCCACCACCCTCGGAAAGATCCTTGCTTTCCTTGGCGTGAGCGCGATTTGTGGTGTCCTGGTGGCAGGCCTGCTGGTCCCGGCGGCGGCTGTTTCAGGCAGCACAGCCAGCGGTTCCATCGAGTTCTTCGACACTCTCCCGGCAGAGCTGCAGGTAGATCCGCCCAGCCAGTCCACCAAGATCCTTGCCGCTGACGGCAGCCTGATCGCCAACCTTTATGCCGAAAACCGCACGCGTGTTTCGCTGGACCAGATGTCGCCATACATCAAGGACGCCGTGATCGCCATTGAGGACAGCCGCTTCTATGAGCACGGCGGCGTGGACACCACCGGCATCATGCGCGCATTGGTCAGCACCGCACGCGGCAACAAGCAGGGTGCCTCCACCATTACGCAGCAGTACGTGAACAACGTCATCAATGCCTCGCTCGAGGCCGAGGGCAAGACCGAGGACGTCAAGCTCAACGGCGTCAACAAAGGCGTGGGCGACAAGCTCCGCGAGATGAAGCTGTCCATCGCCCTGGAGAAGAAGTTCACCAAGGAGCAGATCCTCGAGGGCTACCTCAACATCGTGTTCTTCAACCGGGACGCCTACGGCATCGAAGCCGCGTCCAAGTTCTTCTTCAGCACCACCGCCAAGGACCTCACCCTCCCGCAGGCCGCTCTGCTCGCCGGCGTGGTGAACAGCCCGTCCTTCTACGACCCCATCACCAACCCGGACAACGCCAAGAACCGCCGCGACCAGGTACTGAAGGCCATGTACACCCAGGGCAAGATCAACCAGGCAGACTACGAGGCCGCAGTGGCCACGCCGGTGGAAACCAAGGTCACTCCGGCCCGCCAGGGTTGCGCCTACGCTTCCACGGCCCCGTACTTCTGTGACTACGTCCTGCACCTGCTGCTGAACGACCCCGCCTACGGCGCCGATGCCACTGAGCGCGAGCGTAAAATCTTCCGCGGCGGCCTGACCATCACCACCACCCTTGACCCGAACGCCCAGAACGCGGCGCAGGCCCAGGTCGATGGTGCTGCCGGCGCCAACCCGGACAAGTGGGGCGCTTCCATGGTGTCGGTCCAGCCGAACACCGGCAAGATCACCAATATGGCCCAGAACACGGTATGGCTGCCCTCGGACGGCAAATTCCAGGCCGAACAGAACTTCAACGTGGACACCCTCGACAAAGACGGCAACGACCTAAACGGCCTGGGCGGGTTCCAGCCCGGTTCCACCATGAAGCCGTTCACGTTTGCGGAGTGGCTCAACGAGGGCAAGTCCATGAACACCGTGGTCAACGGCGCCGTACGGAAGTACCCGCTGAGCTACCAGTTCCGGAACAGCTGCGGCGTGACCACAGGCGCGTACAACTCTGCGGAAGCGGGCCTCGGCGCGGCGGATGACCTGCAAAACGCCGAGGATGGCTACTACCGTCCGATGTCGGTGCTGCAGGGCCTCTACAACTCCATCAACACCATCACGTTCGCCTCGGCCGCGCAGCTGGACTTCTGCGGAATCCAGAAGGTTGTTGACGCCGTGGGACTGCACTCCGGACTGCCACAGCGGGACGACACCGGCAAGGTGGTCGAGGCACAGCCGAAGATCAACATGTTCACCCTGGCCAACCTGCTCGGCTCCACACAGACCTCGCCGCTGACCATGGCCAGCGCATTCGCCACGTTCTCCAATGACGGCAAGTACTGCGCTCCGATTGCCATCACCTCCGTTACGGACCAGACCGGCGCGCAGCTGCCGGCCCAGTCCACCAACTGCCGGGACGCCCTCAAACCCGAAGTCGCGCGCGGCGTGAACTATGCGCTCCAGGAAGTGCTCAACCAGGGATCCGGTTCACTCATCCAGCCCCGGATTTCGACCAAGACCAGCTTCCCCATCGCGGCGAAGACCGGTACCTCCAACAACAACGGCTCCACCTGGGTGGTGGGCCACACCACCGGCCTTGCCACAGCGGCCTGGTTCGGCGATCCCTTGGGTGACCAGAAGCGTGCCGGCCAGAACGTCACCATCAACGGCAAGTTGTACAAGGGCATCGACGGCTACATGATCGCCGGCCCGATGTTCTCCAACTTCATGTCCCAGGTGGCTCCGGCGTACGGAACCAACCCGTTCACCGCACCGCCGTCCAACATGATCGGCGGGGCGCCCACGCGGCAGACCACACCGTCAACGCAGAGCACGGCGCCGGCGCCCTCCACACCCGCACCGGGGCCCAGCAAGGACAACGGCAAGGGCAACGGGTAGCACGCCGATGGGGGACGCAACATCGCTGGTAAGCCGCGCCCGAAGCTTCGGGCGCGGTTTTGCCGTCACCGCCGCGGCCGGCGCAGCTGTAGGGCTCGCAACGGCGGGCTACGGACTGTGGGAAAAGAACCAGTTCGTCCTCCGCGAGGAAACCCTGCCCATCCTTCCCGCCGGATTCGGACCGTTCCGGATCCTGCACCTGAGTGACATCCACTTTGTCCCGGGGCAGGACCGGAAGGCCCAATGGCTGTCCTCGCTGGCGGAACTGGAACCGGACCTGGTGGTCAACACCGGCGACAACCTCAGCCACGCCAAGGCAATCGACCCGCTGCTGAAGGCACTGGCGCCGCTGCTGGAGTATCCGGGCGTGTTCGTACCGGGCTCCAACGACTACTTCGCACCCGCCCTCAAGAACCCTGCGTCCTACTTCCTGGGTCCCTCAAAGGCCCAGACGAATCCGGTGGAGCTTGACTGGCCGCGGCTGCGCTCCTACTTCGGGATGTCCGGCTGGGTGGACCTGACCAACCGCAACCAGTCCGTGGTGCTGAACGGCCTGCGCTTCGATTTCTCCGGGGTGGACGACCCCCACTTGAAGCTGGAGCGCTACGCCGGCTGGCCCCGCGGGACCAAGGGCCAGGACACCACGCCCCATCTTCGGGTGGCGGTCATCCACGCCCCGTACCAGCGCGTGCTGGACCACTTCACCGAGGACGGCGCGGACCTGCTGCTGGCCGGCCACACCCACGGCGGCCAGATCTGCGTGCCCGGATACGGCGCCCTGGTGGCCAACTGCGATATCCCCACATGGCGGGCCAAGGGCCTCAACGACTGGGAAAGCAACGGAAGCACGACGCCGGTCAACGTCTCCGGCGGGATCGGCACCTCACGCTTCGCGCCCGTACGCATCGCCTGCCGGCCTGAGGCCGTGCTGCTGACGCTGACCTCGCCCTGACGGGTTCCGACACGCTCAACCACCGGGCAGGCCGGGC
The DNA here is from genome assembly GCF_040683875.1 of Arthrobacter sp. NPDC093128. NCBI lineage: Bacteria > Bacillati > Actinomycetota > Actinomycetes > Micrococcales > Micrococcaceae > Arthrobacter > Arthrobacter sp. NPDC093128. The sequence goes on along the minus strand of NZ_JBFBEY010000010.1, from coordinate 17,894 downwards.
CTGACCGCGGCCCGCGTATTGCGAAACGCAATGACTGGCCAAGATTCCTGCGCCGCCCGGAATCCTGTGAACCGTGTCACTGCATGGCCTAAGGTAGTTGCTAAAGGAAACTACATTCGCAGTTGAGCTTTAAGAAGCGGGCATGGCCAAGCAGACTCCATTCTTCACGTCAATCAGCCGACTCTATCCCCATGTGAAGCCGATCATCCCGCGGCTTTTTATGGGGCTTCTGTGCGCACTCCTGGCCAGCATCGTGGCGCTGGCCATCCCGCAGGTGCTGCGGGTGCTCATCAATGACTCCCTCCAGCCGGGCGGCGCAACGGACGCAGTCTGGGTTGCGTCGCTCATCATCCTGGGCCTGGGAGTCGCCGAAGCCGGGCTTGTCGCCCTACGACGCCAGTTCGTCATCAACCCGGCAACCACCGTGGAAACGCGGATGCGGGTATCGCTCTACGGCCACCTCCAGGCCCTGACGGTGTCCTTCCACGACCGCTGGGGCTCCGGGCAGCTGCTGTCCCGGGCCATGACGGACCTGAACTTCCTGCGGCGCTGGATGGCGTTCGGCGCCATCATGCTGGTGGTGACCACCCTGACGGTGGTGATCGGCGTCGTCGTGATGTTTTCCATGAGCTGGCAGCTGGCGCTGATCTTCCTGGCCGCCGCCGCGCCCATCATGATCTACGGTTTCCGGTTCCGGACGCGCTTCAGCAAGGTGGCCCGCCGGAGCCAGGACCAGGCCGGCGACCTGGCCACCACCGTGGAGGAATCGGTTCACGGCATCCGGGTGCTGAAGGCGTTCGGTCGCAGCCGCGAGGCCCTGGAAAACTTCAACGAGCAGGCCGAGGAACTGCGGCAGACCGAGATCGCGAAGGCCAAGCACCTCGCCACCTTCAGCATGGTGGTCACCCTCCTCCCGGAACTCGCGCTGGGCGCCGGGCTGGTGGTGGGCGTCATGCTGGCCGCGGACGGCCAGCTCAGCATCGGCGCCCTGGTGGCGTTCTTCGCCACCGCTGCCGTCATCGCCGCTCCGGTGGAATTCTGCGGCATGCTGCTGGCCATGGCGCTGACAGCCAAGTCGGCCATTGACCGGCACTTTGAGGTCATGGACGCGGCCAACACCATCACCAGCCCTGAGCAGCCCCGGAATCCCGCCCGGCTCACGGGGGCCCTCTGTTTCAACTCCGCCACGTTCGCGTTCGAGGACGCCCCGGACAAGCCCATCCTCAAGGAAGTCAGCCTGGCCATCCGGCCCGGCGAGACCATGGCGCTGGTGGGCGTCACCGGCAGCGGCAAGAGCGCGCTGCTCCAGCTGGTCCCCCGGCTCTACGACGTCACCGCGGGCTCCATCACCATCGACGGCGTGGACCTGCGCGAGTTCTCCGTGGAGGAACTGCGCACGGTGGTGGGCGTGGCTTTCGAAGACACCACGCTGTTTTCCAATTCCGTCCGGGACAACGTCCTGCTTGGCGCAAGGGAGCGGAGCCAGGAAACGCTGGAGGAAGCCCTCGACGTTGCACAGGCCCATTTTGCCTACTCCCTCCCCGAGGGTCTGGACACCCTGATCGGCGAGGAAGGACTCAGCCTGTCCGGCGGCCAGCGGCAGCGCATCGCCCTGGCCCGCGCCATCGCCGCGAAGCCCAAGGTGCTGGTTTTGGACGATCCCCTGTCCGCCCTGGACGTCAACACCGAGGAACTCGTGGAAGCCCGGCTGCGCGAAGTCCTGGCGGACACCACCACGCTGATCGTCGCCCACCGGCCGTCCACCGTGGCGCTGGCCGACCGGGTGGCGCTGCTCGAGGAAGGGCGGATCGCCGCCGTCGGCACCCATGCGGAACTGCTGGCGCGCAACGAGCACTACCGCTACGTGATTGCCAGCCTGGAAACCGGGCCCAAGGACCTGGATTCCGAACTGTCGGACCTCTCAGAATTAAGCGACGAGTCCGAGGAGATTTCCCGATGAGCACCGCAACGTTCGGCACCGCCAACGAGGACAACGCCCACCTGACCAAAAGCGAAAGCAAGACCGTCCGACGGCGGTCGCTCGCCTTGCTCGGGTCCCTGATCCGTCCGGTCCGGCTGAGGTTCTGGCTCACCATCGCCATGGTGGTCCTCTCGCAGGCCGCGCGGGTGGCCGGACCGGCGCTGATCGCCTTCGGCATCGACCACGCCCTGCCGGCGCTCCGGGCCGGGGACAACGTGCCGCTGGTGCTCACCGGCGTCGCCTACCTGGCCGCGGCGATCGCCACCGCCGGCCTCACCGCCCTGTACGTGACCTCGACGGCCAAACTGAGCCAGGCGATGCTGCTGGACCTGCGGGTCCGCGTCTTCCGGCACACCCAGCGGCTCAGCCTTGAATTCCATGAGAAGTACACGTCCGGCCGCATCATTGCCCGGCAGACCTCGGACCTCGAAGCACTGCGTGAGCTCCTGGACTCCGGCGTCAGTTCGCTGGCCTCGGGGATGCTCTTTATGGTGTTCACCGCCATCACGGTGTTCGCCCTGGACTGGCGCAGCGGCCTCATTGTGCTGGCCGCCGGAGTTCCCATGTTCTTCCTGGCCCGCTGGTACCAGAAGCACTCCCAGATTGCCTTCCGCGAATCCCGCGTGGTGTCCGCGCGCCTGATCGTGCACTTCGTGGAAACCATGACCGGCATCCGGGCAGTCAAGGCCTTCCGCAAGGAGCGCGAAAACGCAGCCCGCTACGGGGAACTGTCCGAGGACTACCGAAAGGTCACCGTCCGGTCGATCAACCTCAACGGCGTCTTCCAGCCGGGGCTGGTGCTGATCGGCAACGTCTGCGTCGCCGTGGTGCTGCTCTTCGGCGGCTTCCGGGTGCTGGGCGGCGAGCTCGCCGTCGGCGTGCTGTTGGCCCTGATCCTGTCCACCAAGCGCTTTTTCCAGCCCGTGGACCAGATGGCCATGTTCTATAACTCCTTCCAGAGCGCACAGGCGGCTTTGGAGAAGGTCTCCGGCCTCCTGGAGGAGGTACCCACTGTAAGGCCTCCGAAGAACCCCGTAGCGCTACGCGATGCCCGCGGGACCATCGCCTTCAACGGGGTGGAATTCCGGTACGGCGACGGGCCCGTGATCATACCGACGCTTGACCTGCACATCCCGGCCGGGCAGATCGTTGCCCTGGTGGGCCGGACCGGCGCCGGCAAGTCCACGCTGGCCAAGCTGATCGCCCGCTTCTACGACGTGTCCGAGGGGTCGGTGACACTGGACGGCGTGGACCTCCGGAGCCTCACCACGCCGGACCTGCGGCGGAACGTGGTGATGGTCACCCAGGAGGCCTTCCTGTTCAGCGGGTCCGTGGCAGACAACATTGCCCTCGGCCGTCCGGAGGCGTCCCGGGAGGAAATCGAGGAAGCCGCGCGGGCGGTGGGCGCCCACGAATTCATCATGGAACTGCCGGAAGGGTTCGACACCGACGTGAACAAGCGCGGCGGGCGTGTCTCGGCCGGCCAGCGCCAGCTCATCAGCTTTGCCCGGGCCTTCCTGGCCCGCCCGGCGGTGCTCATCCTCGACGAGGCCACGTCCTCACTGGACATCCCCTCGGAGCGCCTGGTCCAGCACGGCCTCGCCAGCCTCCTGGCGGGCGTGGCGGGGCACGACGCCGGTCGCACGGCGCTGATCATCGCCCACCGCCTGTCCACGGTGGAGACCGCGGACCGTGTCCTGGTGGTCCATGACGGACGGGTCGTGGAGGACGGCACGCCGGAGGAGCTGATCGGCGGGGGCGGGCGGTTCGCGCAACTGCACGGGGCGTGGAAGGACTCGCTCGTATAGTCCGCGGCACCGTTCGGAGAGCCAATCACGCGCCGATTTCACATGGGGGCTGGAATCGGATACTCTTGTGAAGTTGCTTTTGAAGCAACGGATCGGGATGTGGCGCAGCTTGGTAGCGCGCGTCGTTCGGGACGACGAGGTCGCAGGTTCAAATCCTGTCATCCCGACCAAAAGTAAGAGGGTCTTCCATTCGGAAGGCCCTCTTTGCTTTGTCCTGCAGCCCCGCCGGGCCCGGTGTCAGAGGCTGTCGAATGTGGTTCTCTGGCCCGGCGTGGCCGTCGCCCAGCATTGGAATCCCGGGCCGGCCCGAACCGTCATCCTCCCGGTAGTCTGCGCTTCATGACACTCCCCCTGCGTCGTTTGGGTAAAAAAATGGCTCCGGGACATGGTTCGCGCATGTCCCGGAGCCTGCGTTCCCTTGCGGGAGGTGCGGCAGCTGCCTACATTGGGTCCGGCCAGTTGCCGATGGAAGCCTGGAACGACATGGGATCCGGCCAGTTGCCGATCGCCTGCATGGGATCGGGCCAGTTGCCGATGGCCGTAGTAGTGCTTCCCAGCTGATCCGCCCAGTTACCGACAGGACCTGCTGACAACACTGCGGGGGCCGCCGCTGAAAACGCCAGTGCGCCTGCCAAAGCGGCGGCGGCTGCGATCTTCTTCAACATTAGGTTTCCTCAATACGAGTCGGATTCGTTACAAAGTCAGCACTGCCCTTGTTGACATACATTGTAAAATGTTTTCCACAGAGACTGTCAAGCATTTGGTATAAAGACTGTCCGGAATAAGGAGGAAACCCGTGGGGAACGGATTCGGGGAGAAGCTCCGCGCCGAACGACTCGAACGTGGGTTGACGCAAGCAGAACTGGGAAAGGACCTCTATTCTCCCAGCTATATCTCCCTCTTGGAAACAGGCCGGCGCGAACCAACCGCCGATGTTATAGAAGAGTTAGCACGCAGGCTCGAGCTGGCCCCCAAAGCGTTGGAAGCCTGGAGCCAGCCGATCTCGGTGAGCGACGCCGAGTACGTACTGGCCGGGCTCTACGCACGCCAGGCCTGGGACCTCAGGGACTACCCGCTCGCGGCCGCCCACGCCGCCACCGCCGCCCAGATAGCCCTCGAGGGCAAGAACACCAGCGCCTGGTGGAACATGACCTACATGCAGGCGGAATGCCTCATGAAGCAGGGCCAGCTGCAGGAATGCCAGAACATTATGCTGCACCTCCTCGAACACCCCATGGCCACTGAGTCCGCCGGCCTGGGGGTGCGCGCACGGCAGATGCTCGCCGCGGTGTGCCACGGGCAGGGCCAGCTGGCCACCGCCGTCGAACATGCCCAAAAGGCCGTGGAACTGTGCTCCCAGCTGCCGAAGGGGTCAACGCTGATCATCGGTGCGCTGCGCGCGCTGATCGGCGCCCTGGCCGAAAGCGGGCGGCTGGACGAAGCCTGGACCTACTGCCAGGCCATGAACGACCAGATGGACGACCAGTCCATCTCGCAGCTCGCAGGCGAAGTGGCCTGGGTGATCGGCAACGTGGCATTTATGCGGCATGACTATCCCGAAGGCATCAAGTATCACGAGCGGGCCGCCAAACTGCTCTCGCCGGCCAATGACATCGAGCTCTGGGCCCGCTTCAATAAGGCCTCCGCCGCCGTCCGGCTCTCGTCCGGCATCGTGGAACCGGAAACCCTCTCCGCGATCGAGCGCGCCGAACTGGCACTGTCCATCGTGGGCGGAAACAAAACCGACCAGCTGGAGGTGGCGTTCATCCGTGCACGCTGGCTCTACCTCACCGGTGACATCCCTGCCGCGGTGGAGAAGCTGCGCGAGATCCATGCCGAGCGCAAGGCCCTGGCCCGTCACACCGCAGGCGAAGTGTCGCTCCTGCTGGGGAAGTCGCTCAAGGCCGCCGGGGAGTCCGAGGAGGCGCTGGTGCTCCTCGAAGAGGCCCAGAAGGAATTCAGTGCCGCCGGGGCCTCCGACCGCGTGCAGCAGGCCATGGACGCCGTGCTGGAGATCAAACTGGCCCAGCGGCGCGCTGCCGCGGCCGAAGCCGCGGCAGAGGCCAGCTAGGCAGGTCCTTCAGGCGAACCGGCTAGGCGAATTTGAGCCCGGTGAGTTTTTCGTACGCCTCGACGTAACGGCCGCGCGTCCGGCTCACCACGTCCTCCGGCAGGGCCGGCGGCGGCACATCCGAGGCCCGGTCCCAGCCGGACTCGGCGGACGTCAGCCAGTCGCGGACGTACTGCTTGTCGTAGGAGGGCTGTGACTTGCCCGGCTCGTAGGTGGCCGCATCCCAGAACCGCGACGAGTCCGGGGTCAGGACCTCATCACCCAGGGTGATGACGCCGGTGGCCACGTCGAAGCCGAACTCCACCTTGGTGTCTGCGAGGATGATGCCGCGTTCACGGGCAATTTCCTCGGCCCTGGTGTAGATCTTCAGTGTCAGCTCACGCAGGCGCGCGGCAACGTCCTCGCCAACAAGGCCCACTACGGCGTCATAGGTGATGTTCTCGTCGTGCTCCCCCACCTCCGCCTTGGCGGACGGCGTGAAGATGGCCTCATCGAGGCGTGAACCGTCCACCAGGCCCTCCGGCAGCGGAATGCTGCACACGGTGCGGGACTGCTGGTACTCCAGGAGTCCGGAGCCGGTGAGGTAGCCGCGGGCGATGCATTCCACCGGGAACATATCCAGTTTCTTGCAGATCATGGCGCGGCCCTCGACCGCAGCGGGAACGCCGTCCTGCACGGTCGATGCCAGCACGTGGTGCTCCACGCCCAGCTGCCCGAACCACCACAGGCTGAGCTGGGTGAGGATGCGGCCCTTATCCGGGATCTCGCTCGACAGCACGTGGTCGTAGGCGCTGATGCGGTCGCTGGCCACTACCAGGACGCAGTCCTGGCCGAACTGCGCCGTGAGGGAATCGTCCGCCGGAACGTACAGGTCCCGGACTTTCCCGGAGTACACGTGGCGCCAGCCCGGCAGGTCCAGCGTTTCGGTGTCGAGGCCTGCCTTGGGAGCTGCGTCCGGCTGGGAATTCTCAGTCATGCTATGCCTTTGCCTTCGTCACGGGCAGCGTTCCGGTGACGGATCCGTTGGTGGGCGCCACCTTGATTTCGCCGCGCGCCGCCTTCCGCCCGATATCGGTGCGGAACTGTCCGCCTTCAAGCTGCACCAACTCCACGCCGTCGTACGCCCGTTCCCGGGCCTCCACGAGGTCGGTTCCCAGCGCCACCACGGCGAGCACGCGGCCGCCGGCGGAGACTACCTTGCCGTCCTCGTCCAGCTTGGTGCCGGCGTGGATCACGTGCACGCCCTCCAGCTCATCAACCTTCTTGAGCCCGCGGATGCGGTCCCCGGTCCGCGGGGTATCCGGGTAGTTTTCGGACGCCACCACGACGGCGACTGCTGTGTCCTTGGACCAGCGCAGCTCTTCCGCCTTGTCCAGTTCGCCCTTGGCGGCTGCCAGCAGCAGCGAGCCGAGTGGTGTCTTGAGCCGGGCCAGGACGGCCTGGGTTTCGGGATCGCCGAAGCGGACGTTGAACTCGATGACGCGGGTGCCGCGCTTGGTCAGGGCAAGGCCCACGAACAGCACGCCGACGAACGGGGTGCCGCGGTGCGCCATCTCATTGACCGTGGGCTGGGCCACGCGGTCAATGACCTCCTGGACCAGGCCCTCCGGAGCCCACTCCAGGGGTGTGTACGCACCCATGCCGCCGGTGTTGGGGCCCTCGTCGTTGTCGAAGATGCGTTTGAAGTCCTGCGCCGGGGAGAGCGCCACGGTGTTGCGGCCGTCGCACAGGACGAACACGGAAACCTCGGGGCCGTCCAGGAACTCCTCGATCACCACGGAGCCGCCCACATCAAAGCAGGTCTGGGCGTGGGCAAGGGCTTCGTCCCGGTTCCTGGTGACCACAACGCCCTTGCCCGCCGCGAGGCCGTCGTCCTTCACCACGTAGGGGGCGCCGAAGGTGTCCAGCGCATCGGCGGCTTCCTCGGCGTTGCTGGCCACGCGCGCCATGGCGGTGGGCACTCCGGCCTCGGCCATGACCTGCTTGGCGAAGGCCTTTGACGCCTCGAGCTGGGCGGCGGCCTTGCTGGGCCCGAACACCGGGATCCCGGCTGCACGGACGGCGTCGGACACTCCCGCCGCCAGGGGCGCCTCGGGACCAACCACCACCAGGTCCACCGTCAGCTTGGTGGCCAGGGCGGCAACAGCGTCCGGGTCATTGGCGTCGATGGCGTGCGTGGGAACCAGTTTGCCGATGCCCGCGTTGCCCGGAGCCGCATGGACTTCCGAAACGTTGGGGTCTGCAAGCAGGGAACGGACAATGGCGTGTTCGCGGCCACCAGGGCCAATGACTAGTACCTTCACAGTCTCCAAGGGTACTTTGTGCACCCGGTCCGGTCCTAAGCCGTGACCTGCCCATCAATCCTTAAGGCCGGCAGCTACGAACCCCGGGCATGAAGAAGCTCACGAAGTGGCTCAAGGGCCCCACCGCACTGGCCGCGCTGGCAGGCGTGGCCGCGGCCGCCGTCGTCCTTTCCGTTGCGGAAATGATCGGCGCCTTCTTCACGGCGCGGGCAACGCCGCTCATTGCCCTCGGCTCCACCTTTATCGACTTCACACCGCCATGGCTGAAGGATTTTGCCATCGCCACGTTCGGCACCAATGACAAGGCAGCGCTGTTCGCGGGGATGGGCCTGACCATTCTCCTGCTGGCCTGTGTGCTGGGCGTTGTGGCTTACAGGAAGTGGGCCCTGGGCGTGGCCGGCGTCCTGCTGATGGGCGCGGTCATTGTTGCCAGCGTGGTCACCCGGGCCAGCGTGAAGCCGCTGGACGCCATCCCGTCGCTGATCGGCACCGTGGCCGGGCTGGTGGTGCTGCGCCTGCTGATGACGCGGCTGTGGCGGATGAGCTCATGGCCGGATGTGGCCGCCGACGTGGCAGCCAAGGGCACCGAACGTCCGGCCACAACGCGCCGTGCCTTCTTCGCCGCGTCCGGGATCACTGCTGCGGCGGCGGCCGTCGCGGCCACCGGGGGCCGTTTGCTCGGCGCGGTCCGCAGCAACGTGGCGCAGGCCCGTGAATCCCTGCAGCTCCCGGCGCCGGCCAGGGCCGCCCCCGCCGTCCCGGCCGGCGTGCAGTCACCCGCCCGGGGCGTCACGCCGTGGGTCACTCCCAACAATGAGTTCTACCGGATCGACACCGCCCTGAGCGTGCCGGAGATCAACGCCCAGGACTGGGAGCTCCGCGTCCACGGCCTGGTGGAGCAGGAAGTCACGCTGACTTTCCAGGACCTGCTCGACGCCGAGCTGATCGAGTCGCACGTGACCCTGACCTGTGTGTCGAATCCCGTCGGCGGAAACCTCGCCGGCAATGCCAAATGGCTGGGCCTCCCACTCCGCGAGGTCCTTAAGATGGCACGCCCCCAGGACGGCGCCGACATGGTGCTGTCCACGTCCGAGGACGGTTTCAGCGCGTCGACTCCGCTCGAAGTGCTGCAGGACGACCGGGACGCCATGCTGGCGATAGGCATGAACGGCGAGCCCCTGCCGCTTGAACACGGATACCCCGTGCGCATGGTGGTCCCGGGCTTGTACGGCTTTGTCTCCGCCACCAAGTGGGTTGTGGACCTGGAAGTCACCCGCTTCGCGGACAGCAAGGCGTACTGGACGGACCGCGGCTGGTCCGAGCGCGGCCCCATCAAGACCATGGCCCGGGTGGAGGTGCCCAAGTCCTTCGCGCAGGTCCCGGCAGGCAAGGTTGCCATCGGCGGCACGGCGTGGGCGCAGACCCGCGGGATCACCAAGGTCGAAGTGCAGATCGACGACGGCCCCTGGACCGAGGCCGTGCTGTCCGCGGAAGCCTCCGTGGTGACGTGGCGGCAGTGGTCGTTCGAATGGGACGCCACGCCCGGGCCGCACTACATCAAGGCCCGCGCCACCGACGGCACCGGCGAGGTCCAGACGGACAAGCGCGCCGATCCCGTGCCCGACGGCGCCTCCGGCTGGCAGTCGGTCATGGTGACGGTGCAATAGCCCGGGAATGGCCCCGGATTGCCCGGGTTTCCGGCACCTGCACCATAGACTTTAGCCATGCCAGAAAATCCGCATGCCACATTCACAGTGGAGTCCGCCGTCGAACTGGCAGTCGTGGAACGAAGCGGTTTCGTCGAATCCCGGCACATCGGCTCAGCCGTGGTCCTTGCCGCCGACGGAACGGTGGTCACGCAGCTCGGCGACATCACCACCCCCATCTACGCCCGCTCTGCGCTGAAGCCGCTGCAGGCCCTGGCGGCCATGCAGGCCGGCGTCCCGCTACGCGGCGCCCAGGTTGCCCTGGCCTGTGCCAGCCACACCGGGTCGCTGGACCACATGGACGTGGTGGAGGGGATGCTCAAGGCCGCCGGCGTCAAGGAAGAGCAGCTGCAGTGCCCCTCCGCCTGGCCGCAGGACGAGAACGCCCGCCACTGGCTCATCCGGTCCGAACAGGGCAGGTCCAAGCTCGCGTTCAACTGCTCGGGAAAGCACGCCGCCTTCTTGTGGGCCTGCACGGAGAACGGCTGGGACACCCACAGCTACCTTGAGCCCAACCATCCGCTGCAGCAGCGCGTCCGCTCCGCGATCGAGGAGTATTCCGGCGAGCGGATTGCACACCTGGGCATCGACGGCTGCGGCGCTCCCGTGGCGGCCATTTCCCTGACGGGGCTGGCACGGGCCTACTCCCGGCTGGCCAAGGCTCCGGGGGACAAGAATTCGAACGCGCGTGCCGCCACCATCGCCACGTCCATGCTTGACTACCCGTGGGCCGTCCAGGGCAAGGGCGAGCCCAACACCATCGTGATGGACGAACTGGAGATCATCGCAAAGATCGGCGCCGAGGGCGTGCTGGCCATGGCCACCGCCACGGGCGTTTCCGTGGCCATCAAGGTCCTGGACGGAAACCTGCGCGCCACCACCCTGGTGGGCCTCACCTTGCTGGCCGCCTCCGGCGCGGTGGACATCCCGGGCGTCTCCAGCGTGCTGGAGAAAGTGGTGGAGCCCGTGCTCGGCGGAGGACGGCCCGTGGGCAAGATCCGGCTCGGCCACGCCGTCTCTGCGCTGCTGGACTGACATGGCAATTTCACGCCGCCGCATCGATATCGACGAGGGCCGCGCCGCGCTGGCCGCCTGGCTGGAAGCGGGCGTTCCGGCGTCGGGCCTTCCGCGTGCGGTGACCGCGACTGCGGTGCGCTACTCGCTGGAAGAGGTCACCGCGAGGGCGCCGGGCAACTCCGTCGAGGTGCGCGTTCCGCCGTTCGGCGTCACGCAGTGCGTGGAGGGCCCGCGCCATACGCGCGGGACTCCCCCGAACGTCATAGAGTGCGACGCCGCCACCTGGCTGGCGATGGTCACCGGCCGGCTGAGCTGGTCGGACGCCGTGGCGTCCGGGAAGGTCGCCGCGTCGGGGCTGCGGGCGGACCTGTCGGAGCTGCTCCCGCTGTAGCCCCTCTTGGTCCATCTTGGAGTTTTTGTCCATATCGAGGGACTTGCGGGGCCTTTTGGACCCGGCATCTGGACGAAAACTCTGCGGGCGGGGTGGGGCGCGCGTTCAGAGACAAACGCGCAGCCCCGCCCCGGTGATTTCCGGGGCGGGGCTGCGTTCTTTTTGGTTCTGAGTGGCTGTGCTGCCGCTATTCGTGGTTGATGGCAGCCGAGCTGCGCTCCGGCGGCCCGGCGTGGGCTCCGGCGGGCCGGCTCATCTGGAATCCAGGAATGTCCTCAGGGTTGGGACCGCCGCGGAATTTGGGCGACGGCGCCTCTCCACCGCTGATCCGGGCAAGCTCCTGGTCCTCGAAATCATCCTCGACGCCAAGCATGATGGCTGAGTCGTGGTTGGTGATTTCACCCCGGAACGCACGGATCATGACGCTGCGGTCGAACTGGCCCTCCCATTTGGAGACCACGAAGGTTGCCACGCAGTTGCCCAGCAGGTTGACCACAACCCGCATGGAGTCCATCAGGCGGTCCGCACCGAGGAGCAGGGCCACGCCGGCAACCGGGAAGATCCCGAGGGCGGCCGCGGTGGCGGACAGCGCAAGGAACGAGGAGCCGGGAACACCGGCCATGCCCTTGGAGGTCAGGAGCAGGACACCTAGCGCGGCCAGCTGCTGGCCGAGGTCCAGGTGGTGGCCGAAAGCCTGCGCCAGGAAGAGCAGGGAGATCGAAAGGTAGATCGCGGCGCCGTCGAGGTTGAACGAATACCCGGTGGGGACCACCAGGCCGGTGGTGGCCCGTGAGCAGCCGGCGTTGGTCAGCTTGGTCATGATGCGCGGCATGACAGCCTCGGTGGAGGCCGTGCCGAGCGCCAGCAGGAACTCCTCGCGGGTGTACTTCAGGAATTGCCAGAGCGGGACGCGGGCAAAGCCCCAGGCCACGAGGAACAGCAGTCCGATGAAGACGATGGCCGCGCCGTAGCAGGCGGCTATGAGCAACGCGTAGGTGCTGAGCGTGTCGAGTCCGTACTGTCCGATGATGAAGGCCATGGCGCCGAAAGCACCGATCGGCGCCACCTTCATGATCCAGGACATGATCTTGAAGATGAGCTCCAGGACGGTCTCCATGAGGCTGATGACCGGCATGCAGCGCTCGCGTCCGATGACCACGATGGCCGCGCCGAAGAACACCGAGAAGAACAGAACCTGCAGGAGGCTGTTGTTCGCGAAGGCGCCGATGACGCTGGTGGGGATGACGTCCAGGATGAAGGCCGCGGCGTCCTTGGGCACGGCATGGCCGGTCTTGGCGTCCAGGGCTTCCTGGGACAGGGTGCTCGGATCAATGTTCAGCCCGGCACCGGGCTGGACGAGGTTGCCTACGATCAGGCCGAAGACCAGCGCGAAGAGCGTGGCCGCGGTGAAGTAGAGAAGGGCTTTGACTCCGACCCTTCCGACCGCCTTGACGTCGCCTACGGCTGAGATGCCGGTGACAATCACCAGGAAAATCAGCGGCGCGATGATCATCTTGATGAGCTGGATAAATCCATCACCGAGAGGCCTCAGCTGCGAGCCGAGGTCCGGCCAGAAATGTCCGATAAGAACACCTGCCACGACGGCGATCAGAATTTGGAAGAAGAGCGACCTATACAGGGGCTTCTTCTTCGACGGCGCCGAACTCGCCTTCAGCGCCGCGGAATCTGGGATCTTCATTGATCTGTACCTATCAATCGGGAACAGCCCCGGAGATCGGGGTCTGTTTCCAAAGTAACCCCGCTCACATAATTCCGCAAGGGGAAAATGAGTTTTCACAATGCGGAAATCATCTGAGTACTCCCGCCGCCGGAATCCGGAGTTTTTGTCCACATGATGGGTGCTGGAATGCCTCTTGGCCGCTATATGTGACCAAAAGTACTCAACGCTGCCAGCCCTGTTTGCGGAGGGCGTGTTGTACCCGTGACACCACCCATGCGGGGCCGTGCTTCATGTCTATTTTGTTGATCCGGACCTGCCTCCACCCCGCTTCGGCTACGCGCTGGTCACGATAGGCGTCCAGGGCCTGTTGTTCCGGGGTCAGGTGATGCGCGCCGTCGTACTCGATGCACGTTTGGAACTCCTCGCACCCCAAATCAGTCCACACGGGCCTTCGCGTTGCGTCGTCGACCCGGAAGTTGGGAGTAAAGGCGGGGAGGCCGGCGTCTTCCAATCGCAGACGGAGTTTGCTTTCGGGCGGCGAATCGACGCCGACCCGGACGAGCTCAAGCGCGGTCCTCGCCCTCCGCACGCCATGGATGCCATGCGCGTTGTCCACGAACGTCCTCAGCTGTCCCAGTGGCACCATGGCCCGCTTCGGCGGCCCGAAGGACCTGGCATGTTCGCTGACGATAGCGTCGCCGGCCACAACCAAGTCGTCGACGGGCAGCACTGAGCCAAGGTCCACCCAGGTTCGCGCGACCGATGTCAACCTCAGTCCCTCGATTTCGATGAGGTCGCCGTCGCGGATCTTGAGGCGGTGCCCCGCGACCCCCTTCCGCCGCGGCAGCGTTCCGCCACCCTGGCGGGAGAGATGAAGGAAGCGGCCGGGTTCTCGGAAATGCGGGCCCGTTTTCTTCCCCCACGGAACAGGTTCGACGACTGCGGTCAACGGGCCGCCGTCGTCTGGATGGAACTCCGCCCACGGAGGCAGCGGAATCCGAAGGATTTCGGCGGCGCTGATGAGGCTCGCAAAGGTAGCCGCGTCGAGCTCTGTGTGCGAGCGCGCGAGGGCGGCGAGGTCCGGGCGGCACGACGCCGGCACACGGATCCCGCGGCTGGGCCGGTTCAGGTCGGAGCCCCGCAGCCGGCTGATGGGCACGCCGGCCACGGCCGCCTCGCGAACGGAGAAGGGCCGGCCGCTGATTTCCTCGGGAAGCCGTGACAATCTGCTCATGGTCCATTGAGACACCTCACGGACGGCAGCCGGAGGTTATCCACAGGACAATTTACAGCTCGCGAGTTTTTGTCCAGCTACGGGCACTTGAGGCCGGCTGAAGTCGCGCTATGTGGACAAAAAACTCCAATCCGGGTCAGCCGCGGCCGATGAACGGCATTCCGGCGGCCGTGACCACCACCGAGCCCACGCTGGCCGACGGCGGCATTCCTGCCATCAGGAGTACGGCACGCGCGGCGTCCTGCACCGGGAACGTGGGCTCCACCCTGCGGCTGCCGTCAGCCTGCAGGGCGCCGGAGTCCACGCCGATGGTGCCCATGATGTCCGTGGCCGTATTGCCGATGTCGATCTGGCCGCAGGTAATGCCAAATTCCCGGCCGTCCAGCTCGATGCTCTTGGTCAGACCAGTCATGGCGTGCTTGGTGACCGTGTAGGCCACTGTCCGGGGCCGCGGTGAATGCGCTGCAATGGACCCGTTGTTGATGATCCGGCCGCCCTGCGGCTCCTGGGCTTTCATGGCCCGTACGGCCGCGGCGGCGCAGAGCATGGAGCCGGTGAGGTTCACCGCCACCACCGCGTCCCAGTCGTCCAGGCCGATTTCATCGACCGATGCGGCCGGGCCGAAGACGCCAGCGTTGTTGAACAGGACGTCAACCCTTCCCCATTTCCCGAGGGCGGCAGCGAAGAGACGCTCGACGTCGTCGGGCACTGTCACGTCGCAGGGCACCGTCAGCGCCTGGCGGTGGCCGGCCGCGGACTCCAGCAGCGGAGCCTCGCGGCGGCCGGCCAACACCACGCGGTACCCGTCGGCCAGCATAAGCCGCGCTACCGCCCTGCCTATCCCGGAACCTGCACCGGTCACGACGGCGACCGGTCCCGGCCGGTGGGGTGGTACGGGCCGGTGGGTTGCAGTCATTCGTCGCTCCTTGCATTGAGGGCCGGGCTGCCGAGGCCCAGGCTACCGGGCAGCGGGCACTTCCGCTGCCGTTACGGGCCAGCCTATGACTGTCTTGGGCCGCGGGGTGGCGTAGGTCCGGACTTTGGACGTGGACAGCCCCAGCCGCACGAGGGATTCCGCGATGGTGACGGCCGCCGCCACTCCGTCCACCACCGGAACGCCGGCACGTTTGCGGATCTCATCGTCCAGCCCGGCCATGCCGCCACAACCCAGGACAATGACCTCGGCCTTGTCCTCCCGAACGGCAAGCAGCGCCTGTTCGATGATCGCCTCGACGGCCCGCTCCGGTTCCTCTTCCAGCTCCAGGACGGCCATGCCGCTGGCCCGCACCGAGGCGCACCGCGCGTCGAGGCCGGCCAGCTTGAGCCGGTCCTCGATGAGCGGAACCGCCCGGTCAAGGGTGGTGACCACGGAGTATTTGTGGCCCAGGAACATGGCCGTGGAGGCTGCGGCCTCGGTGATGTCGACGACGGGGACGTCCAGGAGCTCCTGGAGCCCTTCGCGGCCGTGCTCGCCGTAACCGGCCTGGATGACGGCGTCGAACGGTTCGGGGTAGTGGACCACGGCGTCCATGACGGCGATCGCCGCGAGGTAGCTTTCGAAGTTGCCCTCGCAGGAGTCCGCTCCGAACCGCGGCGTGATCCCGATGATCTCAGTGCCCGGGGCCGCGGCGGA
This sequence comes from Arthrobacter sp. NPDC093128, assembly GCF_040683875.1. NCBI lineage: Bacteria > Bacillati > Actinomycetota > Actinomycetes > Micrococcales > Micrococcaceae > Arthrobacter > Arthrobacter sp. NPDC093128. The sequence continues at coordinate 2,069 of NZ_JBFBEY010000010.1, read as the reverse complement.
CCGCGCCTGGGCGGCGATGGAATCGGTCATGGACTGCGTGGTGTTCACGTTGGCGACAAGTATTCGCATGGTGGGGTCTTCCGTTTCAGAGCGGTTGTCAGTGCGTGCTGGCCACGGCGATGGCTTCGCCGTCGACGTCTTCCAGCCGCTGCGAGCGGTCTGCGATGAAGTAGTACACCACCGCGGCGATGCCGGCCGCGAAGAACCACGCGAACGGGGCAGCAGCCTCCAGGGCGGGAACGAACGCGATCAGGAGCGCGACGGCGGCTGCCGGGACCAGCGCGATGATCGCCCTGGGGTTGAAGCCCTTCTTGTAGTAGTAGGCTCCGGCGGGGTCTTCCGAGTACAGCTCAAGGACGTTGACCTTGCCGCGCCGCAGCAGCCAGTAGTCGGCCATGACGACGCCGAACAGCGGGCCGAGCAGCGCCCCGAGACCGCCCAGGAAGTACACGATCACGAGCGGATTGTTGTACAGGTTCCACGGCAGAATGATGAGCCCGATGGTGCCGCTGACCCAGGCCGCCTTACGGAAGTTCAGGCGCTTCGGGAAGAGGTTGGTCAGGGCGTAGACGGGAGCCACGAAGTTTGCCATCAGGTTCACGGCGATGGTCAGGATGAGGAGCGCGAGGCAGGCCAGGACCAGGAACAGCGTGTTCGGAATGGTCTGGACCATGTCGGACGGGCTCTGGATGACGGTGCCGTTGATCTTGAACTGGCCGCCGGCCATGACCACCACAATTGCGCCGAAGAGGAGCATGTTGATGGGGATGCCCCAGAAGTTGCCGCGCACCACTGCCTTCTTCGAGACGGCGGACCGGGTGAAGTCGCAGAAGTTCAGGACGAAGGTTCCGTAGATGGCCACCCAGAGCGCGCCGCCGGCGAAGATGGTCCGCCACATGTCCGCGCCTTCGAGGGCGTTATCCGAAGCCCAGGCAATGGAGCCGTCGGCTTCCACGAAGATCCAGATGGCAATGGCCGCCATGGTCACCAGGATGATGGGGCCGGCAAAGGCCTCGTACTTGCGGATCATTTCCATGCCGAAGCTGACGATGACCAGCTGGACGATCCAGAGGAACACAAAGGCGGCCCAGCCCAGCGTGGAGAGGCCGAGGATGGAGTTGGCGTCCAGCTCGTGGAGCGAAGGGAGCATGGCCACAAGCATGACGCGAAGCACCACTGACGCGAGGTAGGTCTGGATGCCGAACCAGGCCACCGCCACGGCGCCGCGAAGGAGGCTGGCGATCTGGGCTCCCCTGATGCCGAAGCTGATCCGGCTCATGACGGGGAACGGCACACCGGTCTTCACGCCCATGAAGCCAGAGAAGCTCAGCAGGGCGAACAGCAGGATGGCCCCGACGCCGAGGGCCAGGAGGATCTGCCAGCCGCCCAGCCCGAGCGCGAACAGCCCGATGGCGAAGGCATAGTTTCCGAGGCTGTGGACGTCGTTGGCCCACAGGGTGAAGATGCTGTAGCTGGTCCAGCGCCGGCCTTCCCGCTTCGTCGGGGCAAGGTCGATGTTGTAGAGGCTGGGGCTGATGGTTCGCCCGGCTGCGGCGCTTGCTGTTGCGCACAAGGCTTCAACGCCCGTGGCGGGATGGACCGGCTGGCCCGACAACTCTGTCGGGGCGGGAGCCGTTTCGACGCCGACTGATGGGGTCGTCTGCATCTGGATCTCCAGTTCTAGAGGATGGGTGTGGAGGGAAGTCTGCGCTTCCGACGACTAATTCCATATAGTGGAAATTAGGTTTTGAAGAGTGGAATAACTCTATGACGTGGATCACCTCGGGTCAAGGAGTCCGCGCGGGTGGCGGCGGTCACAATCGGTCCCCAGGCCCTGCCCTGCGCACCTGGCGGGCCGGCCGAGCGTCATCGCCTTGACCGCTCGCGCTCTTCTGCATAATCTCGAATGGCAAGAATGTTTTCTCACAATATGAAAACTTAGAGCCCAGACATTCAACGATGAAAAGAGGCTGCCGTGGCTGCAGGAGAAGATACCTCCCATATCCTCAGCGGGTTGACTAACCAGCTGCCTGATCGTGATCCGGAAGAGACCGCCGAATGGATTGAGT
>NZ_JBFBEY010000009.1:0-222417 GCF_040683875.1 Arthrobacter sp. NPDC093128 | reverse complement strand
GCGGTGCGCATCAGCGCGATCCCGGCTGCCTGGGAACCGGTGAAGCCCACGGCCTTGATGGCCGGATCGGCCACGAGGGCCTGGCCGATGCTGGCCCCGGGGCCATAGATCAGGGAGAAGACGCCCGGGTGCAGACCCAGGTCCTTGACGGCCTTGACCACGGCCTGACCCACGAGCTCGCCCGTACCGGGGTGGGCGTTATGGGCCTTGAAGACCACCGGGCAGCCGGCGGCGAGGGCGGAGGCGGTGTCTCCTCCCGCCGTCGAGAAGGCCAGCGGGAAGTTGCTGGCGCCGAAGACGGCCACCGGCCCCAGCGGGATTTGGCGCTGGCGGATGTCCGCCCGGGGGAGCGGGGTGCGCTCCGGCTGGGCGGGATCGATGCGGACGCCGCGGAAGTCGCCCTGGCGGACGACGGAGGCGAACAACCGGAGCTGGCCGGTGGTGCGGGCACGTTCGCCCTGCAGCCGGGCCGCGGGCAGGCCGGTCTCCTGTCCCGCGCGGATGATCAGCTCGTCGCCGATGGCCTCGATGTTGTCCGCGATGGCATCGAGGAATGCGGCGTGGGTCTCGGGATCGAGAGTGCTGAAAGACGCGTACGCCTCAGCGGCTGCGGCGGTGGCTGCCTTGAGCTGCTCTTCGGTGAGCAGGGTGTAGGCGGGTTCCAGCTGTTCGTTGCTGGCGGGGTTGAAGCCAAAGGCGGTCTTGCCTTCGCCTGCGACTGCGTGCCCTGCGATGAGGGAATGTCCGGTGAGTGTCACTGTGGTTACTCCTAGGAGATGGTGGATCAGGAGACGGTGGCGATGAGGGCTTTGAGGTCGGCCAGGTCCTGCGGTGCCAGGTTCTGCAGCGGCGGGCGGACTCCGCCGGCCGAGCGGCCGATGGCGTCCAGGCCGCCCTTGACGATGGACACGGAGTAGCCCTTGACCCTGTCGCGGATATCCAGGTACGGGATCACGAAGTCGTTGAGCTTCTTGTTGACGGCGACGCGGTCCTGGTTGCGCACGTCCTGGTAGAAATCCAGGGCGAACTGCGGGACGAAGTTGTACATGGCGCTGGAGTAGGTGCTCATGCCCAGCTGCAGCAGCGGGAGGGCAAAGGTTTCCGCCGTGGGCAGGCCGCCCAGGTAGAACAGCCGGTCACCGAGCTTGGCGTAGACGCGCGCGTCGTGTTCGAGGTCGCCCACACCGTCCTTGAAGCCGATCAGGTTCTCGTGGCGGTCGGCCAGGGTGGCTACGGTGGTGTCCTTGTAGATCGCGTTGGCGCGGTTGTAGATGATGACACCGAGCGAGGTGGAGCTGCAGACCGCGCTGACGTGGTCAATCAGGCCGCCCTGATCAGCTTCGGTCAGGTAGGGCGGCAGGAGCAGGATGCCGTCGGCGCCGGCTGCTTCGGCGGCCTGGGCGTTTTCAATGGCCTGGGCCGTCGAGCCGCCGGCCGAGGCCAGGACGGGAACAATGTTTCCCACCTCCTCGACGGCGGCGCGGACCACGCGGGCCGATTCGGCCGGAGTGAGGGAGAAGCCCTCGCCGGTGCCGCCGGCGGCGAAGAGGCCTGCCACCGGGAAGCTGGCCTGCCAGGCCAGGTGCTTGCGGTAGTTCTCCTCGTCGAACTGGAGCTGTGAGTCGAACGAGGTCACCGGGAAGGAGAGCAGCCCGTCTTTCAGAACGCTGGCAAGTTCCTGGGGTGAATGTTTGGCCACGATGAGTCCTCCATGTCGGCGCCGCGTCGATGCGGCAGTTGATGTCTTCTCCTTCAGCCTAGGGAGCCTGATGATGCATGTCTAAGTTCATTTTTGTATGCATTGATACCATCCGTGCATCACTCGTGTTGGGTCAGTTCTCCTGGAACTCGAGGGACCTCAGGGCCCGGGCGAGGGCAGGGTTGGTGATGCTGCGGTTCCAGATGGCGTGGAGCTCCACGGGATCGTTGACGCTGCTCTGCAGCGGCAGGAATTCGACGCCGTGGACGCCCAGCAGGGTCGCCGAGTGCGGCACGAAGGCCACACCCCTCTTGGCGGCGACCAGGGACACCATGGTCAGGATCTGGCTGACGGTGTGGACCACGTTTGCGTGCTGGATGGAGATCATCCGGACCACGAGGTCGTAGAAATACCGGGCTTGGGTCGATGAGTGCATGATGAGCGGCTCGTCCCGGAGGTCCTCTTCGGTGATGTTCCTGGTGAGGCCGGCCAGCGCGTGGCCGGACGGCACTGCCAGCACCATGGCTTCTCGGTACAGCAGGTGGGAATCGAAGACCTCATTGTCAAAGGGTGGCCGGGCAAGGCCGAGGTCGAGTTCACCGGACTGCAGCCCGGCGATCTGCTCACCGGTAACCAGTTCCTGCAGGTCGATGTCGACGTCGGGGAGCGTGGCTGCGATCTCCTCCAGCAGCGGGCCGAGGATACTGAAGCCGCTGGCTGCCGTGAAGCCGATCCGCAGCAGGCCCGACCGCCCCGAGGCGATCCGCCTGGCTGTTATGGGCGCCCGGTCCGCCAGCGCCATCAACCGGCGGGCTTCGTCCAAAAAGGCGCGGCCTGCGGCGGTGAGCTCCACCTTGCGGTTGTCGCGTTCCAGCAGTTCTGCCCCCACCGCCTTTTCCAGCTTCTGGATTTGGCGGCTCAGGGGCGGCTGGGTCATGTTGAGGCGTTCGGCAGCCCGGCCGAAGTGGAGTTCCTCCGCCACGGCAATGAATCCTGCAAGCTGGTCAAAGGTAAACATGATGCCTTCCGGGTATCACTCGATGCATATTCGGGCTTAGACATGCATCATAGTGGCTTCTTACACTCGATACAGCTAACCGGCCGTGATCCGGTTCACAAATGCCCGGGGCTGTTGCCCCACAGTGCTAACGAGGAGTTCCAATGATGCACTTCCCCACCCGCCGAGACTTACTTGGGACGGCTTCGGCCATAACGCTCCTGGCCCTGACTGCGTGCGGCAACGTTGCCGGCGGCAGTGCCGATTCGTCGAAATTCCCCAGCGGACCCATCAACGTGACCGTGGGGCAGGCCGCGGGCGGCAGCACGGACCTGATTGCCCGGGCCGTCGCCGAGGGTGCCTCCAAGACCCTCGGCACCCCGATGCCCGTAGTCAACAAGCCTGGCGCCAACGGCGCCCTCGCCACCAAGGAAGTGGCGGGCAAGCCTGCCGACGGCCAGAACCTGCTCCTGGTGACGGCATCGCTCGTCACCATCACGCCGCTGGCGGTCACAGCGGACGAAGCGGTCAACATCGACGACCTTGACATCATCACCGGCCTGTCCCAGGACGACTACGTGCTGGTTGCCAGCACCCAGTCCGGGTTCAAGAGCATCAAGGACGTGACCGCGGCCGGCCGCAACATCACCTTCGGCACCACGGGCGTGGGCACCGGCAGCCAGCTGGCCCAGACCGTGCTCTTCAAGCAGGCCAACGTACAGGGCACCGACGTTCCCTTCGACAGCGGCAAGCCCGCGCTGACGGCTGTCCTGGGCAACCAGGTGGAGCTGGCGACCATCCAGCTTGGCGAAGCAATGCCGCAGATCCAGGCCGGAAAGGTGGCGCCCCTGCTGGTCTTCTCCGAGGAGCGGAACAGCTTCCTCCCCGAGGTCCCCACGGCCAAGGAGTCCGGCTATGACGTGCCGGTGGCCCAGTACCGCGCCGTCGCAGCCCCCAAGGGGACCCCGCAGAACGTGAAGGACAAACTGCTCGCTGCCTTCAAGGAGACCTTCAAGTCGGATGCCTACAAGGAGTTCAACAAGAAGAACATGCTGACCCCGAAGGAAATCTCCGGCGAGGAAGTGGTGACGCAGTGGAAGGACTACGCCGCCAAGTACAAGTCCCTGGTTGAAAAGTACGACATCAGCCTCAGCGGAACGAAGTGATTCCAGTGAAGGAAACACCTGCAGCGGGGGCCGGCCGCCAGCCGACGGAGCTGCCGGCAGGGCTGCCGGAGGAGTTGCCGGCTGACCTGCCGGACGACCTGACGCCGGAACAGCTTGCGGCGCAATGGGAAGAGGAGAAGCCGCCGGCTGCGGGCCCCCTTGCCAACGCCGCGTCATCCCTGGCGGTGCTCGGCGTCGGCATCGGTGCGCTGGTCCTTTCCGTCGCTATGGGCCTGGGTACTCCGTCAGCACCGCAGCCCGGGCTGTGGCCCTTCATCATCAGCTGCGTCATGGTGGCCCTGGGCCTTTTCCAGCTCATCGCGGGACGCCACAACAGGGACGCGGAGAAGTTCACCCGCATGTCCACGGCCCCGCTGACCGGGCTGGTCACGCTCGCCGCCATGGTGGCACTGATGCCGCTGATCGGCTTTGAACTGCCCGCACTGGTGCTGTGCATCATCTGGATGCGTTTCCTGGGCGGCGAGACCTGGCGGTCCACGCTGCTCATCAGCACCATCGTCGTCGCGGCGTTCTACGGCATCTTTGTCCTGGCGCTCGGCACGTCCATCCCCCACCTCTTCTAGGAGACCCCCGTGGATTTTCTGAATCCCGTTATCAACGGATTTGCGGTTGTCCTGGAGCCGACCAACCTCCTGTACTGCCTGATCGGCGTCGTCATCGGCATGCTGATCGGTGTGCTGCCCGGACTGGGGCCCGCGGCAACCATCGCCATCCTCCTGCCGCTCACTTACAACGTGGAGCCTGTCACCGCCATCATCATGCTGGCCGGCATCTTCTATGGCGCCCAGTACGGCGGCACCATCACGTCCGTGCTCCTCCGGCTGCCCGGTGAAGCGTCCTCCGTGGTTACCGTCTTCGACGGCTACCAGATGGCCAAACAGGGCAAGGCCGGGACCGCACTGGGACTGGCCTCCATCGGCTCATTCGTCGGCGGCACCGCATCCATCATCGGCCTGACATTCCTTGCTCCGGTCGTGGCAAGCTTCGCACTGGATTTCGGCCCGCCGGAGTACACCGCCCTGGCGATGCTGGGCATCCTGCTCGTGGCCACCATCAGCAGCGGGTCCAAGGCCAAGGCGCTCGTCGCCGCTGCCCTCGGACTGCTGCTTGCGACGGTGGGCCGGGACATCTTCACCGGTGAAAGCCGGTTCACCTTCGGCAGCCTGGACCTCGCTGACGGCATCGACTTCGTACCGATCGCCATGGGCATCTTTGGCCTCGGCGAAATCCTCTACAACCTCGAGGAGCGCCACCGGGCTGCGAAAGCGCCCTCCAAGGTGGCCAATGTCTGGCCGTCACGGAAGGACCTGAAGCAGGCCTCCGGTGCGATCGGGCGCGGCTCCGTCCTGGGATTCTTCCTGGGAATCCTCCCCGGCGGCGGCGCCACCATTGCGTCGATGGCGTCCTACGCCATGGAGAAGAAGCGGGCCAAGCAGCCTGAACGATTCGGCAAGGGCGCACCGGAGGGCGTCGCCGGACCGGAAACGGCCAACAACGCCGCGGCAACGTCGTCCTTCATCCCGCTGCTCACCCTGGGCATTCCGGCCAACGCCACCATGGCACTGATGTTCGGCGCCCTGCTGATCCAGGGCGTGACCCCGGGGCCGCAGCTTGTGGAACAGGATCCGGAGCTCTTCTGGGGCGTGGTGAACTCCATGTACATCGGCAACATCCTGCTGCTGATCATGAGCCTTCCGCTGGTGGGCATCTTTGTGAAGATCCTCCGCGTCCGGGCCGCCATCCTGGCTCCCGTCACGGCCCTCATCACGCTGATGGGCGCCTACACCATCAACAACAGCATGTTCGAGGTCTCGCTGGTGGTCGTCTTCGGCATCGTTGGCTACCTGATGAAGAAGTTCGGCTTCGAACCGGGGCCGCTGGTGCTCGCGTTCGTGCTCGGCGAACTGCTGGAAAGCTCCATGCGGCGTTCACTTCTCGTATTCGGCGGCGACCCCATGGGCTTCTTCGGCCGTCCGATCTCCGCCACGCTGATTGTGGTATTCGTCCTGGTCGCTGTGCTGCCGGGTGTCAGGGCCATGCTGGCCAAGCGCAAGGCCTCCGCAGCAGCAGAGCCTGCACCGGCCAAAATCAAGGAGAAGGTATGAGCATCATCGTTGGATTCGTTCCCACCCCTGCGGGCGAGGCCGCACTCACGGCAGGCATCGCCGAAGCCACCCTCCGCAACGAGGACCTGGTGATCGTCAACTCAGCCAGGGAGGGTGCGCTCGTGGACAAGTCCGTGGCGGGCGAGGACGTGCTGGCCCGGGCAGCCCAGCGTGCGGCGGAGGCCGGCGTCACGGCAAAGGTCATCCAGCCGCCCTACCATCATGACCTGGCCGACGAATTCCTGGACGTTGCCCGCGAAGCGAACGCGTCGCTGATCGTCATCGGCCTGCGGCACCGTTCGCAGGTTGGCAAATTCATCCTGGGCAGCCATGCCCAGCGCATCCTGATGCAGGCTGACCGCCCGGTTCTGGCAGTGAAAGCCGACGGCGCGCACTTCTAACGCAGGCACTTCCAGCGTGGACCCGCCGTCACGCGACCCGCCGCCACGCGGCTGGACCGCAGGCGATCCGCACCCCAGGGGCGGTACGCGGCCTTCACAGGTGCGCGGCCGCCCCTTGCCGTACCTACTACAACAGGCCCGCTACTTCCGCAGTGCCCCCAGCCCGGAAATCAGCGCCTCGAGGCCCAGGCTGAAAGCGACGTCGGCAGGCCTTTCGTGGCCCTGTTCCGCCAGGCTCCGGACCGCTGCCGTGAAGTTGGGCGTGGATTCCGCCATGCTGCCCGGATCGAAGATGTCCGCCGGGGCCGTGACGTCGTAGGCCGAACCGAAGATAAACGACTCCAATGCCACGATCGAGGAGACGATGCGCTCCTGGGGGAACCCGGCCTCGCGCAGTCCCTGGCTGACGGTCTCGTACATGGCCAGGGTCTGCGGCGCATCCGTAACCGGCAGGACCGCGATGACCGGGATCAGTGGGGTGTGCTTGGAAAAGACGTCCCGGTAGCTCCACGCCCACTGCCGCACGGCATCGTCCCACGGCTCCGTGCCGAAGGCGGACACATCCACCAGCGATGCGAGGTGGTCCTCCACCAGGACCAGGACGTCCCGTTTGGACGTCACATGGTTGTAAAGGGCCGACGGCGCCACCTGCAGTGAGCGTGCCAGTGCGGCCATCGTCAGGCCGTCGTAGCCGTTCTTGCCGATCAGCCGCAGCGCGGCAGACGTAATGCCCGCCTGGTCCAGCACCGCCGAGGACGGCCTTCCCGCGCGGCGCTTCGCCGGGATATCGGGGTGGCGGGAGTCCGTGGCTGGGCGTGCGGCTGCCGGCATCGTCGGCCTTTCTGCTGGCGGGGTCCCCAGCATTATTCCATTGACCCCTTCCGTGACGTCCCGGAACCCGCTATAGTTTTCGTAAATGAATGGCATTCATTTAGTGGTCCGCATCACAATGGCGGCCACAGAGAGGACATCATGCTGGAACTTGACCGCGACGTCGTTGTCGTAGGAGCCGGCCCCTCGGGCCTCACGGCAGCCCGCGAACTGAAGAAGGCCGGGCTCAGCGTCGCCGTGCTGGAAGCGCGGGACCGCGTGGGCGGCCGCACCTGGACCGACACCATCGGCGGCGCCATGCTGGAAATCGGCGGCCAGTGGGTCTCGCCGGACCAGACGGTACTCCTGGAACTCCTGGACGAACTCGGCCTGGAAACCTACTCCCGCTACCGTGACGGTGAATCCATCTACATGGGCGCCGGCGGGACGAAGACCCGCTACACCGGGGATTCCTTCCCGGTCAGCGAAACCACAGCCGCCGAAATGGACAAGCTGATTGGCCTGCTGGACGGGCTGGCGGCGGAAATCGGCCCCACCGAACCCTGGGCCCACCCCAAGGCGCGCGAACTGGACACCATTTCCTTCCACCACTGGCTCCGCCAGAACTCCCCGGATGAGGAGGCCTGCAACAACATCGGCCTGTTCATCGCCGGCGGGATGCTGACCAAGCCCGCGCATGCATTTTCCGCGCTGCAGGCCGTGCTGATGGCAGCTTCCGCGGGATCGTTCACCCACCTGACGGATGAAGACTTCATCCTGGACAAGCGGGTTGTGGGCGGAATGCAGCAGGTCTCACTGCTGCAGGCGCGGGAACTGGGTGACGACGTCCTGCTTAACAGCCCGGTGCGCACCATCAACTGGACGGAAGAGCACGACGGCGGCCCGCGCGTCACCGTGGTGTCGGAACGGGCCACCGTCAACGCCCGCTACGTGATCATGGCGGTGCCGCCGAACCTGTATTCGCGCGTCTCCTTCAACCCGCCGCTGCCGCGCCGCCAGCACCAGATGCACCAGCACCAGTCCCTGGGCCTGGTCATCAAGGTGCACGCCGTCTACAAGACGCCCTTCTGGCGCGAAGACGGGCTGTCCGGAACCTGCTTCGGTGCCGGCTCGCTGGTGCAGGAGGTCTACGACAACACCAACCACGGGGATTCGCGCGGCACCCTGGTCGGCTTTATTTCCGATGAGAAGGCCGACGCCGTGTTCGAGCTCAGCGCCGAGGACCGCCGCCGCGCCGTCCTCGAATCCGTCGCGGCCTTCCTGGGGGACAAGGCACTCGAGCCGGAGGTGTACTACGAATCCGACTGGGGCTCCGAGGAGTGGACGCGCGGGGCCTACGCCTCCAGCTACGACCTCGGCGGCCTGCACCGCTACGGCAAGGACCAGCACCAGCCGGTGGGGCCCATCTACTGGAGCTCCTCCGACCTCGCGGCCGAGGGGTACCAGCACGTGGACGGCGCCATCCGGATGGGGCAGCTGACTGCCGCCCGCGTGGCCGCCGTCGCCAGGGTCGCCACCCCGGCCTAGGGAGCGGGTTCCGGCGGCGTCTGCCGCCGGAACCGGGCGCCCCGCCATTCAACGTCGAATGAATCCTCAGGAGAGGCAACCCCCATGTCAACCGCCACCCAGCCGGGCAAGGCTGCACACAAAACCCTGAGCGAAAAGGGACTGAAGGCCGGATCGGTGGGGCTGGTCGGCGCCGTCGTCATCGGGGTGTCCTGCATTGCCCCGGCGTACACCCTCACTGCAGCCCTCGGGCCCACCGTTTCCGAGGTGGGCGTGCACCTGCCGGCGATCTTCCTGGTGGGCTTCATCCCCATGCTGCTCGTTGCGCTGGGGTACCGCGAACTCAACAACGCAATGCCCGACGCCGGAACCTCCTTCACGTGGGCAACGCGCGCCTTTGGGCCATGGATCGGCTGGATGGGCGGCTGGGGCCTGATCGCCGCCACCATCATTGTGCTGTCCAACCTCGCCGCCGTGGCCGTGGACTTCTTCTACCTCATGCTGGCCCAGCTCTTCAGCAACCCTGAACTGGGCGGGCTGAGCAGGAACCTGCCCCTCAATATCGCCACCACCCTGGTCTTCATCGCGCTGGCCTGCTGGGTGTCCTATCGCGGAATGGAAGCCACGAAGGGCGTCCAGTATGTCCTGGTGGCGTTCCAGCTCCTGGTGCTCGGCTGGTTCGCGGTGGCGGCATTCAGCCACGTTGCCAACGGCTCGGCCTTCGATGCCACAGCCATCTCGCCGGACTGGTTCAACCCGTTCGCCGTGGACTCCTTCTCGTCCTTCGCCGCCGGTGTGTCGCTGTCGATCTTCATCTACTGGGGCTGGGACGTCACGCTGACCATGAACGAGGAAACCCGTAACCCGGAAAAGACGCCGGGCCGGGCCGCGACCGTTACTGTCCTGGTGATCGTGGTCATTTACATGACGGTGGCGCTGGCCACGCTGTCCTTCGCGGGAATCGGCGAGGAAGGACTGGGCGCCGGAAACCCCGAGAACCAGTCCAGCATCTTCGCAGTGCTCGCCGGTCCGGTGATGGGCCCGTTCGCCATCCTCATGTCCCTGGCAATCCTGAGCAGCTCGGCGGCGTCCCTGCAATCCACGTTCGTGTCACCGGCCCGGACCCTGCTGGCCATGGGCCACTACAAGGCGCTGCCGCTGAAGTTCGGCAAGGTCAGCCCCCGCTACAAATCCCCGGGCTACGCCACGGTGGCCGCGGCCGTGGCGGCCGCCGCCTTCTATGTCATCACCCGGACCACGTCCGAGAATGCGCTCTGGGACACCATCACCGCGCTGGGCATGATGATCTGCTTCTACTACGGCACCACGGCCCTGGCCTGCGTCTGGTTCTTCCGCGCCCAGGCCTTCAGCGGCGTCCACGCTTTCCTTTTCAAGTTCCTGGCGCCGCTGCTGGGCGGCGTCATCCTGCTGGTCATGTTCGTCAAAACGGCCTATGACTCCATGGATCCCGACTACGGTTCCGGGTCCTCCGTGGGCGGCGTGGGGCTGGTGTTCATCCTCGGCATGGGCGTGATCCTGCTGGGCGCGGCGGTCATGCTGGTGATGGCGAAACTCCGCCCGAAATTCTTCCACGGGCAGGTCCTGGCCCGCGGGATCTGAGGTCCCGCGGGTTCTGGGGTCAGGCGCTATTCCTGGCACGCGCCCGCGAGGCCCTGATCATCATCGAAATGCTGATCGCTTCCACCACGGCAATGGCAGCGCACATCCAGTAGAGGCCGTTCAAAGCGACCAGGCCGATGGCGATCAGGCCGGTTACGACCGTGACGATGACCGGCATCAGCCAATCCGGTCGCACTGATTTGGGTGTGGTGTCCGGCGTGGTCATGAGTTGCTCCTGGGCTTGGGTGGCTTGTGTTTGGTGTTGCCCGTCATTGAAAGTAAGCACGCTTACTAATAAGCTGGGCCGGGTGGGGACCTTCCCCAGCTTGGACCAGAACGGGGTGAAAAGCATGTCTGACACAGCGACCATCAACAAAGTCACGGAGATCATCAACGGTTCCTATATCGGGATGCTGACCACCATCAACGAAGAAGGCGCCCTCGTCAGCCGGCCGCTTGCCGTCCAGGAAGTGAAGGACGACGGCGACATGTGGTTCTTCACGTCATCGGAAACTTCCCAGGTGGCGCACGTCCGCGCCGACCCGCGCGTGAATGTGTCCTTCGGGAAGAACACCGAATGGGTGTCGGTGGCCGGCACGGCTGAAGTGGTCACGGACCGGCAAAAGATCCACGGCATGTGGAACCAGGTGGTTGAAGCATGGTTCCCGGACGGACCGGACACCCCGGAAGTGGTCCTGCTGCGGGTCGACTCGGATTCGGCGGAGTACTGGACCAGCCCCGGCGGCAGGGCGGCAACGGTGTTTCAGTGGATCAAGTCCAAGGTGACGCACAGCCGCATGAGCGTCGGCGAGAGCGGAACCGTGGATCTGTAGTCCTCACTGCTGTTGCCGGAGTGCCGACAGCACCTCCGGCAGCAGCACGTCATTCCGTCCCCACACCGGGTCCAGGACCTCCACGTACCAGGAATCAGCCAGGACCAGGGCCAGCGATTCGTTGGTTTCATCCGACCAGTCGCGGAGCTGTTCTTCGTCCACGGGGTTTTCGCTGGACCCGAGCACCGTAACCACGTCGGCGCCGTCGAACGTGACCGGTACTGCCGCCGCGCTCGTTTCACCGGGGGCATGGCCGATGGTGATGAGCTCGGACCGGGTGGACAGGGCCATAAGTTCGGCCGCCGCCGCTGCGCTGCAGAAACCGGTCACGTACTGGCGCTGTGCATGGCCGTCGTCGGAGCGCACCCCCGGCTGGGATTCCTTCGTGAAGAGCCCGTTCCGGTTGATTTCCGCGAGGTCGGCGGCGATGGGCCGGGTCTCCTCGTCGAAGCTGGGCGCAAAGGTGCCGGGCTGGTATTCGCTCCGGGACTCAAGCCACCGGGCGGTGAGTTCACCGGCCGCTGCGAGCGTGGTGGCCTGCCGCCAGACTCCCCGGTCCGATCGCAACCTGCCGTGCTGGTCTCGTGTGTCCGTGACTAAAGGCTCCATTATGGGATGCTACCGCTGCCGGCTCAGGCCAGCCCAATGTCCCCGACACACCGGTTAACGTCCGCGCGGTGTATTTCCCGCGGCCTACGGCGGCCCTGGCGACTCACGGGGAAGGGACACCCGCTGCAGCTTCCGCCCGCCCCAGGGCATGTTCCAGCCGGGCGACGGCGGGAACGTAGCCCGCGGCTTCGACGGCGCGGAGCCGTTCGGCCTCTTTCATGGCTTTGATCAGGGCCGCCGTTTCGGGCCGTCGCACGTCGGTCATATCCGGGAAGTCGATGCAGCACGCAGGATCGAGCTCGTAACGCTGCCACCGGGCCAGTACCGTCCGGTGACGTGCGGCCGCCGCCTCCAGGTCCTGGTGTGTGGCGGCCCGGTGCAGCCGCTCTTCCTGCCAGGCCAGCACGCGGGGACTCCACACAAACGACGCCACCGCCGTGAATGCGGCGAGGGAACCCGTTGCCAGGCCCAGCCAAGGTGACGCAAGTGAGGGGATCAGGACAGCCGGGAACACTATCACCAGTCCGGCGAAGGCGTCCCAGAAGACGGCGTCGAGCTGCCCGGCGTCGCGCCTGGCGTGGTACCGCGCCGAAAAGACCGCACCGGCCACGCCGCACACCACAACGGCGGCACAGACGGCCAGCTGCAGGGACCCCATGGGGACCGACTCCGTGATGTCAGACACCGCTCCACCTCCGACGGAACCTGACCGGGGTGGCTGGGTTCCGTTAATTCCATTGGAATCCCGGCAGGCCCGGCCGTCAATGGGCAGGACTCCCGGCGTGTCCTGCCCGGGATTTTTTGCGGCCCGGTCCCGTTCCGGCGCGGGGGGCGCACGGGTAGCCTAGGCAGCATGCGACTAAAAATGTGCAGCATCCACGTCAAGGACCCGGCCTCGGCGCACCAGTTCTACACGGAGACCCTCGGTTTTGAGACCCTCATGGTCATGCCCGAATACAACCTGTACATCGTGAAGGATCCCGGCTCCAACGGGGGCAGTTCCGCGTCCGTGGGGCTGCTGCTGGAGCCCAGCGACAATCCCATTGGGGCGAACTACATGAACGGCCTGCACGACGCCGGGATTCCGGCGATCGTCTTCGGCGTTCCCGACGTCCGGGCCGAGTACAAGCGGCTCACTGCCCTGGGCGTCATCTTCCAGGCCGAACCGACCGAGGACCCCACCGGCATCTCAGCGGTGCTGGACGACGGCTGCGGGAACTTCGTCCAGCTACACCAGGACTAGGGCAGGACCAGCGGCGCGGGGGCCTGGACCGGACCCGCGCCACGGCTGGTACTGTGGCCGCATGACTGCAGCTTTGGTTCGGCCCAGGAATGGCAAGATGATCGCCGGCGTCTGCGCCGGCCTAGCGGCAAGGTTCGGTATTTCAAAAGCCCTCGTCCGAATTGGCTTCGTGCTGTTCGGCCTGTTCGGCGTGGGTGAGCTGGTCTACATCGCGTTGTGGATCGTTATGCCGAAGGAGTGACTTCCTGTCCTGAGCATGGTGCCGCCACCGAATCCCGCACCACCAGGGGGCATGCCAAAACGGTGGGGTGGGCTGCGAAGGGTCCCAGATCAGTCTTGCCTTCAATGGCGTCAATGAGGTTTTCCGTGGCCCAGACGCCCATCTCGTAGTGCGGCAGTGCCACCGTGGTGAGGGCCGGATGGAGGTTCTCGGCGATGAGTTCCTGGTTGTCGAAGCCAACCACCGAGAGCTCGTCCGGAATCCTGAGGCCAAGTTCGCCGGCGGCCCGGTACAGGCCCATTGCCATGCGGTCGTTGTAGCAGAACACGGCCGTTGGCCGGTCCTCCGACTGCAGCAGGCGCACTGCCGCCTGGTAGCCACCGGGAACTTCGGAGTGCTCGGACTGGACCAGTCGGGAGTGGAACTCCAGGCCGGCATCCGCGAGCGTCTCCTTGAAGGCCCTGAGCCGGGAGTGCGTGGCGGGGACGTCATCGGTGTTGTTGATCATCCCGATCCTGGTGTGCCCGGCGTCGATCAGGGTCTGGACCGCCGCGCGCGCCCCACCCTCCTCATCAGGGATCACTGACGGGACGGTGTGGCCCACGTCCTCGGAATCGACCAGAACGGACGGAAGCCCGGCCAGGCTTTTCGGCACGCTGAACCGGCGGTGGTACATCGTGGCGTACAGGATGCCGTCGACCTGGCGGTCCAGCAATGCGGCAACATCGTTCTCCCTTGAATCCGCCGATCCGGTGCTGGTGGAGTTGATGATCATGATGTTGTAGCCGCGGCGCTTGGCGGTTTCTTCCGAGCCCAGGATGATCCTGCCGGCGTGCGGAGTAGTGGCGATTTCCTCGCTGATGAACCCGATCATCCCGGAGCGCTGGGTCCGCAGCGCCTGCGCCAGCCGGTTCGGGCCGTACCCGAGCCGGCGGGCAGCCTCGTGGACCCGTTCCCGGGTTTCAGCCCCCACCCGCGCGTAGGCAACATGGTTAAGGACGTGGGAGACGGTGGTGACGGACACTCCGGCCGCGGCTGCTACGTCCTTGATTCCCACTGACTTGCTCATGCGTCTCCCACGTCCTTATGTTGTTGCTGATTCTACGTGCGGCTCACACGGGCCGCGGTCAGCCTCCCCACATGGCCCGGTTCAGGGGAGTCACCGTCATGCTTTCGAGCCGCGCGGTTCCGCCTTCGGAGAAGACCGAGATGTTGGTCGCGCCAGCGTCCGGAAAGACCTGGTCCGTGATGGTCGTCAGGCCGTCCTGGGCGAAGAGTTCCACGGATGCACGGTCCACATACAGGCGCAGGCGGAGCCGGCCATTGATCAACTCGACCCGCGGGTCGGCTACTGAACTGAAGGCTGGATGAAACCCCTCGTTGCCGGAGCTGGTCCTGTCGATGGAGAGCCGTTTTGTGGACGGAGCGTAGCCGATCCGGGTGGCTTCGGTTCCGTTGCCAAGGACCTTCAGGCCAAACGACGACGCCGTGCCGGGGGAGAACTCGGCATCAATCTGCACCACGTCCCCTGTGACCGGAAGCGTGGTGGTTCCCGGCACGATGTCCTGGGCCGGCGCCGTGTACGTGGCCGCCGTGTTCTTCAACGCATCGGCCTGGGACACCACCTGCTGCCGCAGCCGCGGGCCCATGGACGTCTGGGTCAGTACGACTTCACGCGGCAAGGCCATCGTTCCCCGCCAGGTGGTGGTTGGGGTGTCCTGGCCGTAGTCCCAGTTGTTCATCCAGCCCACCATGATGCGCTTGCCGCCGGGAGCATTGTTGAAGGACACCGTGGCGTAGTAGTCCCTACCCCAGTCCAGCCAGTCGTGCTGCTCGAGATGGGAGGCGTCCGAGGAAACAAACTCATCCGCCAGGAGGTGTCCCCAGCCGCCGCGGCTGTTGTCCACGATCCTGATGGTGGCCTGGCTGCCCTTGTAGGCGCTGACGTCCCAGGCTTTCCACTCCAGATGTTCGGAGTCGTTGCCGGTGGCGGTCCGGACGGTCTGGCCGTTCACCACCAGGTTCACCGTGGTTTCGTTGCTCCGGGGCTTCGCCTGCTCCGAACCCAGCACCATGTGGTCAAGCGTCAGGTGGCCCCATGGCCCCGTTGCGTTGTCCACAACCCGGATGCGCGCGATCTGGCCGTACCAGGGGGACACGTCCCAGTTCTGCCAGTTCAGATCGCCTGAATTCGTTCCGGTTGCGGTACGCACCGGCACGCCGCCCACCAGCAGTTCGACCTGGAGTTGACCGTCAGTGCGTTGGCCACCGCCAAGAAGGAAACCGATATTGGTGTTGGTGAGGTAGAACTCCGGGGACGTTATGGTGCCCACATTGTTGTCCTGATTCGGTCCCCCTTCGAAGGTGTTGATCCGTTTTCCGATGGCGAATTCACCGCCCGACGTCGAGGGGTTGACTGCCGCCTGAAAGTCGCCGGCGAGCTGCCAGCCGGCTTGGGTGAGCGTTCCGGGGTAGTCGAAGCCGTCGAACAGCAGATAGCCCGGAGGGGCCTGGTTTCCCGACTGCTTTCCGGGTTCCTGCGGGTGCTTTCCGCCGCCGGCAAGGAAGTTGAGGTAGTCCTTGTCCACCGTGAAAGGTGCTGATTCCATGGTGCCAACCGGGTTGTCGCCGGCGTGGAAGCCGTTCACCAGCCCGCCTCCGATGTTGCCTGTGACCGCCATCTGTCCTGAAAGACTTCCGGGGGCGGGGGCGCTTCCCCAGGGACCGGAACTGTTCGATGGATCGTTCTGGACGTTCCAGCCGCTGTAGTTGCCGCCGTTGAAGCCGGCATAGACGTTGCCGGGTGGAAGCTGGTCGGCGGGATCGATGTTGTCGGCGGTGAACGTTGTGCCGTTGAAGGTTCCGACGAAGTACTGTCCGCCGCTGCCGCCGGCGACGGCTCCGGGGTTGATGTTCACGGCGAGGACCAACTTGACGTTATTAGGGTCTCCGTCGACGGCAAGGGGGAACAGATCCGGGCATTCCCACTGCCCGCCCGTAGCATTTGCCGGACCGAAGTCGTCCAGATAGTTCCATTGCAACAGGTCGTTGCTCTTGTAGAAGAGGACCCGGTGCTCGTCTGCTTCAACGGCGGCCATCACCCAGTAGTCCGGACCGGTCGGGTTGTCGTACCAGAAGACCTTGGGGTCGCGGAAGCTGGAGGTGTTCCTGTTGAGGACCGGGTTGTTGCCGTACTTGGTCCAGGTCTGCCCGTCGTCGGTGCTGAACGCCAGTGACTGCGCTTGTTTGCCGGCGAGGGTGGGGTGTGCGGCAGTGTAATTGCTCGTGTAGGTGGCCACCAGTGGCGGATCCAGGAGAGTCCCCAGTCCGCTGGTGTTCTGGGTGTCCACCACTACCGACCCCGAGAAGATTTCCTCGATGACCTGGCCGGATCCGTTGAAACCCCGCGGAATGGCGAGCGGCTGTTCCTCCCAGTGGATCAGGTCGGTGGAGGAAGCGTGGCCCCAGCTCATGTCCCCCCAGCGTGTCCCGTTGGGGTTGTACTGGTAATACATGTGGTATTTCCCGTTGTGGTAGACGAGCCCGTTGGGGTCGTTCATCCAGTTCGCTTCCGGCGTGTAGTGCACGTACGGCCGGTATTGCTGGGTGGCCGGGTCCGGGTCGGTGGCCTGGGCGGTACTGGCGGCAACGGTGAATGAGGCGGCAGTGAGTGCCACGGCCGCCCCGATCGACATTAAGGCTTTGATGCGATTTGTCATCTTTGACAGACCTTTCGTCTAAGGCTTGCGTTGCAGTACGACGACGGCGGACCCACCCTTGGGGCGGCGTCCGCCGTCGTCCTTTTTCATGCGGTCCGGTTACGGCGTGGGCCTGAACGCGTAGTTGGACGCGTACCGCACCACCTGGTTGCTATCGCCGCTGTCCAGCACCTTCGACCCGGAAGTTGACGCGTCCAGCACAACGGTATGCACCGTGATGGCTGACACCGTGTTGTTGGTGGCGATGTAGTTGTTGTTGCCGGAAGCCACCAGGATGATGGTGGGCGTCTGCCCTGAGGGTGTGACGGACCCGGAGGCCACGTCGAAGCTGAAGTGGTTTCCCGTGACGGTGTTGTTGCTGCCCGCGATGTGAACCAGTCCGAAGAGATCGTCCAGCCCGTTGTTGTAGGGCTTGAGCGGATCGAAGGGTTCCATCTGGCGCAGGAAATGGTTGGCCCCCACAAGGTTTTCCGTGCAGCTTCCTTCAAAATTCACCATGCCGGGGTAGAACGCATGGAAGCGGTTGGACGTGATGGAGGAACGCGTGCAGTCCTTGAAGTGCACGCTGCTCTTGCCCCTCGGGAAGACGTTGTTGCCCGTGACCAGCAGGCCCATGTGTCCCTCGGCGAAGATCGAGAATCCCACGTAGCCGGCCCCCATGAGGTTGTCCGTGACCTTCGAGGCCTGGCCCGATCCGGCCAGCTCCACGCATGATCCGCATTCGGCCAGGAAGTTGCCGCTGACGCTCAGGGCGTCCGTATCCCTCACCACGAGCCCATGCTCGAGATACACCATTCCCATGCCTTCGACCCGGCAGGAATCGTTGGCAGAATCGAAGCGGATGCCTGTTTTGCCGTTGGTGTAGTCGTTCTCGTTGGACCCGAAGGACACTCCGTCGAGGCAGAAGTTTTCGAATACCACCGCGCTGAGCCGTGGATCCCCGGTGCGGTAGACCCGGAAGGCGTCGGTGTTCCCGTCGGTGTTTTCCACCCGGACGCGGCTGCCGCCGGGATTGATCTCGTGCCAGCCTGAGGTGCTGCCGGCGTTGTAGCGGATGCTCAGGGAGGTGAAGCCGTGGCCCGATCCGCGGATGGTCAGGAAGCTGATGTCCACGTTGACGCGGGTTTTGAGGGAGTAGTCTCCCGGCGGGATGTAGATGACGGCGCCGGGCTTGGACGCCTGGCTGGTCTGCTGGCTCTTGATGTCAGCGATGATGCTGTTGATGATGAGCCCGATGTCGTTGTACGGGGTGGCGGACGGATTCCCTGGCACGCTCCAGGTGGTGACGTCGTAGACGGTGGTCAAAGCTGGTTCTCCTCACATCGTTGGGGGCTGAACATTGGTGCTTTCGGTGCTAGGCCCACGCTGCCAGGGAGGCAGTGGGGACTAGAGGACGCCGATCAGGTGGCGGTGTCCCGACGGCGGTAGTCCGGCCTCGGCCGTTTCTGCCACCTGAGCGGGTGCTGCGGCTGCAGCACTGCCGGTGGCTGGCAAGGTGAAGGCAGCGCCAGCCACTGCTGCCGACGCCGTGAGGGCGCGCAGCACGCTCCGGCGGCTGATGATGTCCGGGATGGGTTTCATACGTTCTCCTTTGAATGGGGTCCCCGGCTGAGCCGTACGACAGTTTGGGAAGGGGTCCGAACTTTAAGAGCGGTTTGCCGGCGGACGGGAGGGTGCGCCGTCAAGCGGGAAGCGGAGGCACACGGCCGATGCCAAAACTTGCCAAATCAGCCAAAATATGCCAAAACGGTTTGTCTGCCTGCGCCGCTGACTCTAGGGCCGCGCTGGCCCGCACGTCAAGGCCCAAAATATTTCGCGTTGTGACGCTTGACACCCTTCCGCCAGCGCCCCTAAAGTGATGCCAAGTCGTTTTGGCAAAACGATTCTCCACCCCTAAACACTCTTGCCATCCCGTTCCGAGAGAAAGTCGACAGCGATGTCCACTCGAAAGACCATCTCCAGGCTCGCCTCCATCGGCGGCCTTTGCACCGCAGTCGCCCTTGTGGCCACCGGGTGCGGTGCAGGGGGCCCGGCGTCATCCGGTAGCGCCGCAAGCTCCGTCAACGTCCTCGTCGAAGCCGGCGGGCACGCCGAGCTTGCCGGCGTTGCTGAGGCCTGCAAAAAGGACACCGGCCTCGACGTCAATTTCGTCGAATTGCCCTACGACGGCCTGTTCAACAGGCTTTCCAGCGAACTCTCCTCCGGCACCGTCTCCTTCGACGTCGCCGCCCTGGACTCCGTGTGGCTCCCCAGCTTCAAGGACGCAGTCCAGCCCATCGACGAGCTGTTCACAGATGAGGCCAAGAAGGACATCTTCCCCGCGCTGGTCAAGGAAGCAAACATCGATGGCCACTTCATCGGCATGCCCGCCTGGACCAATGCCGAAATCATCCTGTACCGGAAGGACCTCTTCGAGGACGCCAAAAATAAGGCCGACTTCAAGGCAAAGTACGGTTACGAACTGGCAGCCCCCACCACCTGGAAGCAGTACCAGGACATCTCTGAATTCTTCACCAAGGACGGCATGTACGGCACGGACGTGAAGGGCGCCGTCGAAACGGAATGGTTGGCCCACGTTCTCCAGGCTGGGTCTCCGATGGTTCTGGACGACAAGAACAACGTCGTGGTCGACAACGCGGCCCACAAGGAAGCTCTCGACTTCTACACGAGCCTTGTGAAGTCCGCACCGTCCGGAGCCGCGCAGGTTGACTGGGCCGCCGCGCAGAACCTGTTCAACCAGGGCAAGACCGCGATGACCAAGTTCTGGGCCCACGCCTACCGACAGATTCCCACCGACGCCGCTGTCTACGGCAAGGTGGGCGCGGCGCCCATGATTGGCGGATCCGCCGGCGTTGCCGGTGTCCCGGGGCCGTGGTACCTCTCCGTCCCCAAGGCGACGAAGAACGCAGACGCAGCCAAGAAGTTCATCAAGTGCGCCTACGACCACAACGATCTGGGTATCGAGTCCACGCTGGGCCTCGCCGCCCGCATCTCGGCCTTCGAGAAGTACCAGGACAAGCCCGGTTATGAGAGCTTCGGGCCACTGATCGAGACGCTCAACGGCAAAGCCACGGCAACCCGCCCGGCAACGGCGAAATGGCAGCAGATCGTGGACACCGTACTTGTTCCGACCCTGCAGAAGGCAGTGGCCGGCGGGGACAGCGCGTCCCTCCTGGCTGAGGCCAAGACCAAGATCCAGGCCCTCGTCAAGTAAGACTTCGCGGCTGGCACCGCCTGACGCTGCACTGACAGCAGAAGGGGTGCCGGCCGCGGACCCAACCAGCGGAAGAGAACCCCGTGCGTATCACTGATCGCCGCTTCGCCCTCTATTTGATGACCCCGGCAGCGTTGTTCCTCGCAGTATTCGTTGCCTACCCCCTGTTCAGGCTCGTGGCCGACAGTTTCTTCAGGATTTCCCCCGTCCTCGGCGGTCCCCGTGACTTCGTGGGCCTGGACAACTACGTCCGTGCCTTCGCCTCCGAGGCCTTCATGGGTGCGGGCTGGCGTACCCTCGCCTACACCCTGGTGGTGGTGACACTCGAGTTCGCACTCGGTCTGGGCATGGCGCTGCTGTTCACCACGCTCGGCCGGAAGTCCCAGGTCTGGCGAACCGCCTTCCTATACCCGCTCATGATCGCCCCGATCGTCGCCGGCCTGCTGTGGAAGTTCCTGATGATCGACAACTTCGGTCTCATCGGCACCCTCCTCCACCAAGCAGGCATCCTCTCCGACCCGAACCAGATCGGCTGGTTGTCGAATCCGGACATCGTCCTGTTCTCCGTTGCGATCCCCGACATCTGGCTGACCACCTCGTTCATGTGCCTGGTGCTGTTCGCCGGCCTCCAGAACATTCCGGGCGACCTGATCGAAGCGGCCCGGCTGGACGGGGCACGCGCACCGGCCATGCTGTTCCGGATTATCCTGCCCCTGCTCCGGCCTGTCATCGCTGTTGCGCTGGTTGTCCGCGGCATCGACGCAGCCCGCGCCTTCGACACCATCCTGATCCAGACCAACGGCGGGCCCCAGTCCGCCTCCGAAACCATGAGCCTGCTGATCTACCGGACCATGATCCGCTTCGGCGATCCCGGACTGGCAAGTGCCATGGGAACCATCTACCTGCTGGCCATGCTTGGCATTGCGTTCTTCGCCGTGGCCACCATCTGGCGGCCAGGAAAGGACACCTGATGCGCGTTGCAGAAAAAATTAAGCACGACGGCGGGATGCCGGCTGCAGTGCCTGCCAAGCCTTCTGCGGAGGCGTACGTGCCGGCCGGCATGCGCCGGCGTCGGGCCGTGAACCGCGAAGGACTGGAGGCCGGCAAGCGCAGCACGCGCACCATCCTGTGGATCCTGCTCGCAGCCTCGCTGGTGCTGTACGGCTTCCCGTTCCTGTACCTGCTGCTCACATCCTTCAAGCCCCCCATCGACACCATCGCCGTGCCTCCCACCATCCTGCCCAGGGAATGGACGCTCGTGAACTACGTCAATGCGCTGGGCCGCAGCGGCGTGGTGGCCTCCATCATCAACAGCACCCAGACGGCCATCATCAGCACGCTGCTGTCGCTGCTCCTGGCCGTTCCTGCGGCCTACGGCATCACGCGGTACAAGACCGCCAGCGGAAGGGTGTTCATCATGGCGGCACTCGTCACACGTATGGTCCCGCCGGTGGCTATCGGCATCCCGCTGGCCTCCATGATGGCCTCGGCCGGGCTTGCCGATACTCCGATTGCCCTGTCCATCGCCCACACCACCATTTCCCTTCCCTTGTCCATCTGGCTGATGGCCAGCTTCTTCGAAGCTGTTCCACAGGACTTGGAAGAGGCAGCGACAGTGGACGGCTGCAGTAGGCTCGGCGCCCTGTGGCGGGTGGTGATCCCTGTGGTCTCCGGCGGCATCGCCGTCACGGCGATCTTCGCCTTCCTGGCCTCCTGGAACGAGTTCCTCTTCGCCCTCCTCATGACGGCGATCCGCTCCCAGACCACTCCCGTGGTCATCGCGAATTTCCAGACCCAGTTCGGCCTCGACTGGGGATCCATGACGGCACTGGCTGCCGTCTACTCGATCCCGGTCATCCTCCTCACACTTCTCCTGCAGCGCAAGATCGTCGCAGGCATGACGCTCGGCGCCGTCAAGGGCTGAGAAACCACAGCACAAAGGGAAGAACCTATGTCAAGCAACAACTGCTACGACGTGACTACGTGGCCCGTCGGCAATCCGTCCGAGGACGTCGGTGAAGTAATCAACAGCATCATCGCTGACATCAAGGACCGGCAGACGGTCACCGATGCGAACAATGGAGGAAAGCCAGGCGCGGTGATCTACATTCCGCCCGGGGATTACCACCTCCGCACGCAGGTGGTCATCGATGTCAGCTTCCTCAGGATCCATGGTTCGGGACACGGCTTTACGTCGTCGAGCATCCGGTTCAACGTTCCCGAAGACGAATGGCCCGACCTGCATGAGCTGTGGCCCGGAGGGAGCCGCGTTATCGTCGACATTCCCCTCGGCGGAGACGTGGAGGAATCCAAGGGAGCCGCCTTCTACGTTGAGCGAAGCGGAAGCCCGCGGATCAGCTCGGTCGAGTTCTCCAACTTCTGCATCGACGGGTTGCACTTCAACCCGGATGGTTCGGGGATGCATCCGGAGAACACCTACGTCAACGGCAAGACCGGGATCTATGTCGCGAACGCCAATGACTCATTCCGGGTGAACGGCATGGGCTTCGTCTATCTTGAGAACGCGATCACCATCTACAACGCGGACGCGCTTTCAATCCACGACAACTTCATCGCTGAATGCGGAAGCTGCATCGAGCTGCGCGGGTGGGGACAGGCATCAAAGATCACCGACAACCTCGTGGGAGCAGGCCCTAAGGGTCACTCGATCTACGCCGAGAACCATGGCGGGCTCCTGATAACCGCGAACAACGTCTTCCCCCGTGGTGCGAGCAGCGTCCATCTCAACGGCGTCACGCGGTCAAGCGTCACCAACAACCGTTTGCATTCGTTCTATCCCGGAATGCTGATTCTCGCGAACAGTTCGGAAAACCTCGTGGCCACGAATCACTTCCTGCGTGACCATGAGCCCTGGACGCCCTTCCTGGGAGTGGACAACGGACTGGACGACCTCAACGGACTTCTCTCTGTCAGCGGCAGCAACAACTCTGTCGTCGCCAACCACTTCTCCCAGATCATCGACGCACAGAGCATCCGCCCAGCAGGTGCGACGCCTGTCATCATCCGGCTCGTGGCGGGGGTTGGCAACTTCGTCTCCAACAACCACGTGGTGGCGATGGACATTCACTCCACGTCAAGTGACTCGTGCTTCGAGGCTCAAGTGGACGCTCTGTTGACCACCGAGGCTGCGAACGGCCTCGCCGTTACGGCCGTCATGGTCGATTCCGAATCAGCCCGGAATACGATCCTTGATTCCGGAAGTGACGCCCAAGTTATCGCAGACAGGGCTGTTAACGCCTTGAGGGCCACACCCACGGTCGGTTTCCAGACGGCACCTGCACTCGTGGCCAAGTAACCCGCTCAGGCCCGGCGGGACCCAGGGGATCGCCAAACGGGCTCCGGGACGAATAAGCCGAACGTAGTATCACCACCAACACCATGACGTGGGAGACCAAATGACCAATAGATCAGTCGGCATCAAGGATGTGGCGGCCGCGGCCGGGGTCTCTGTCACGACCGTCTCCCACGTCCTCAATGACGTTGCCTACGCCCGGGTGGGCGCAGGAACAAGGGAACGGGTCCACGAAGCAGCCCAACGGCTGGGTTACGGGCCCAACCGGCTCGCCCAGGCCCTGCGCACTCAACGCTCCGGGATGATCGGGTTCATCAGCGAGGAAATTGCCACCACCCCGCACGCAGGCAGGATCATCCTCGGGGCCGAGGAAACGGCTCGGACCCGCGGGTACCGCATCATGATCATCAACTCCACCAGCACCAGCTCCCAGGATTCCAAGGAGAGCCAGGTGGCGGATCTGCTGGACCGGCAGGTGGACGGCATCCTGTACGCCACGATGTATCACCGGAAGCTGGCTGTCCCCATGAACCTGGCCGGACTTCCGGCGGTCCTGGTGGACTCCGAAGACATCAGCCACACTGTTTCCTGCGTCATCCCCGACGAAATGGGCGGCGCAAGGTCGGCCGTGCAAACCCTGATCGACGCCGGGCACACCCGGATCGGCATGCTCAACAACACTGATGACGTGCCGGCAACATACTCCCGGCTCAGGGCCTTCAAGGACACGCTGGCAGATGCCGGGCTGCCGTTCCACGAAGAACTGGTCCAGTCCGAGCTTTCGGAGGTGCCTGGCGGCCACCGGGCGGCCCTGCGCCTGCTAAAACCTGAAAGCCGGCCCACGGCCGTGTTCTGCTACAACGATCGCATGGCAATGGGCGCCTACCGGGCGGCCCGGGAACTTGGGCTTACGATTCCGGACGACATTTCCGTGGTCGGTTTCGACAACCAACAACTCATCGCCGAAAACCTTTACCCCGCGCTGACAACCGTCACCCTGCCCCACTACGAAATGGGCGCATGGGCAACCGAAAACCTGATCGACGCCATCGAGGGAAAGACGGACCTGCAGCTGTTCGCCGCTCACCCGACCGCTCTTCCCTGTCCCATGGTTCTTCGCGATTCCGTCGCCTCCCCAAGACATAGGGGCGCTTCGAGTGGAGCAGCACTGGACTCACCTACGCTCGCCAACACCTGACCTGGAGCGCGTCCAGTAAAGGACGCACACAACCTTCCAAGGACCTCGAATGCACAGCTCCCCAGTTCCGCCACGCCCTGAAACGGATGTCGTCGTCGGCGACTCGGCGCGCCCAGACTTCCCGAAAGAACTCCGATGACTGAAACAACAACGCACCCTGCCGGCCCCGCCGAAGAAACAGCCCCCAACTTCCGGCCGATACTTCACTACACAGCCAAGAACACTTGGCTGAACGACCCCAACGGACTCGTGTGGCACCAGGGTGTCTACCACCTCTTCTACCAAAACAACCCCTTCGGCAACGTCTGGGGCAACATGTCCTGGGGACATGCCACCTCAACTGACCTTCTGCACTGGACCGAACACCCGGTTGCCATCGCCTGCGACGAGGAAGAAGACGTCTTTTCAGGCAGCATCGTGGTGGACCACGGTAATACATCGGGATTCGGCACAGTGGAACATCCGGCCTTGGTGGCCATCTACACGAGTGCCTTCAAGGAAGGCTCGGTGCATCAAGGGACACAAGCCCAGTCCCTCGCCTTCTCCACGGACGCCGGCATGACGTGGAGCAAATACGCAGGCAACCCGGTGCTTGGCCGCGGATCGGCCCATTTCCGGGATCCCAAGGTGTTCCGCCACGAGGGATCGGCCGGTTCCTCCTGGGTCATGGTGGCGGTGGAGGCCCAGCACCAGCAGGTTGTGCTGTACCGCTCGGCCAACCTCAAGGACTGGGAATACCTGAGCACCTTCGGCCCTGCCAATGCGGGCGGCGGTGAATGGGAGTGCCCCGACCTGTTCCCGCTTCCGGTCGACGGAGACCCGGGCAACGTCAAATGGATCCTGGTGGTCAACATCAACCCGGGTGCCGTGGCCGGCGGCTCCGGAGGGCAGTACTTCGTGGGCGACTTCGACGGGATGGAGTTCACCGCCGACCCTGATTCGCTGGTTCAGGCGGATTCGCACGGGAACACGGATCTCAGACACTGTCTGTGGCTCGACTGGGGACGTGACTACTACGCCGCCGTTTCCTTCAGCAATGCGCCGGAGAAGCGCCGCATCATGATCGGCTGGATGAACAACTGGGACTATGCCAACTCCTTGCCCACGTCTCCGTGGCGCTCCGGGATGTCTCTTGCCCGCGAGGTCGAACTCGTGACGGTGGACGGTTTGCCGCGCCTGGTGCAGCGCCCGGTGCTGCCGTTGGGCTGTGGAGAGCCTGCCCGCATCATCCAGGACCTGGAACTTCACGATTCCGCCTTGGAACTGCCAGACGCGGTGCCCGGATCAGCCCAGCTGATCGAGGCCGAGATCCTGCCCGGGACGGCCCGGACCGTTGCTTTCAGGCTTCTCGGCGCAGCGGGCGGGAGCGCCGCGACGGTTCTCAGCTTTGATGCCGTGACGAGCCGGCTCAGCCTGGATCGCCGCAACTCCGGAAACACCGCCTTCCACGGAAAGTTCGCGTCGGCTGAGTCGGCACCCGTGAAGCTCGACGGCGGCGTGTTAAGGCTGCGTGTGATCGTCGACCAGTGCTCGGTGGAGGTCTTCGCCCAGGGCGGCAGGGTTGTCCTGAGCGATCTGGTGTTCCCACTGTCCGGGAACCGGGGCACCGACGTGCGCGTGGAAGGCGGAACGGCCATTGTGCGGAAACTGGCCGTCACGGCCTTGTCCTAAAGACACCACCGCTTGCGGCTCCCACCCACAGCCTGTTCAACGGTCCGCAACGGGAGCACAATGAATCCACCCTTATCTTGGTGGTGGACGCGTGACGCTGGCAATCGTGGTTGTTTGCACGTTCTTGCTGCTCGTTGCCGTGGTAATGGTCATCGCTTGGGGAGGACGCTCCGTAAGGGCGCCCGGGGGGCCCGCGTTGACGGCGGATCTTCCCGTGCCTTCATCAGTGCCCGCACGGGACGTTGTCGTGGAGGCCCAGGTTTCCGCACTGCGCCGCTACCTCTGGTGGGCCAACGTGGCAACGGCGGCCGCCCTCGCATCCGGGATCCTGGTGGCGTGGGCCGGCGGCAGGCTGGCGATGCGCATCCTGGCCGCCACCTCGCCGGCGTCGGCCCAGGGGCGGCTGACCGAGGCCCAGGCCAACGTGGGATTTCCCACCATTGAGGGCAGCATTGCCCTGCTGTTTTTCGGGGGACTCCCGGCCGGCTTCGCCGCCGCGTTCATCTATGTGCTGCTCCGCCGTTGGCTCCCCGCCGGAAGATGGGCGGGACCGGTGTTTGGAGTGCTGCTTCTCCTGGTCTTC
Organism: Arthrobacter sp. NPDC093128; assembly: GCF_040683875.1. NCBI lineage: Bacteria > Bacillati > Actinomycetota > Actinomycetes > Micrococcales > Micrococcaceae > Arthrobacter > Arthrobacter sp. NPDC093128. Next base: position 195,468 of record NZ_JBFBEY010000009.1, on the reverse strand, counting down.
GGCGCCTCCGTGGAACCGTTCCGGGCCGACAATATCGACTTTGCGATTGTGGGGCCGGGCTGGCTGTCCGTGGCGCTCTTCTCCGCGTTGGCCGTCCTGCACGGCGCCGTCGTGGCCGCTGTGGCGGGCGCGTTCAGCGGGCGCCTTCCGCTGCCGTCCCGACAGGACTGGAAGTACTACCTTCCGCTGCTGGCGGCCGTCCTGTTCGTGCCCGCGGGCGTGGTGCTCGGCATCGGTGCGCTGGTGGTCATGGTGTGGGCCCAGCTGGCTGCAGTTCCACGGGCAAGGCGGCTGCGTGCCGGCCGCGGGACGCGTGTGGTCAGGCCGCCAGATGTCGCCCGCCGCGGAGGGGCCGGTGACTGGGCAGGGCGCGGGATTCTCGGCGTGGCAGCGGTGGCGGCCTTGCCTCTCTTCGTCACTGCAGTGACGTCGATTGTCTCTCGCTGATCGGCCCTGCCCCGGCGGCGGCACCGTTGATTGCGTCAGTGAGTGCCTCCAACACGTCGTTTTGGGCGCCGCCGGCATCGATCCGGAGGAATCCAGGGAACTCCGGAAGTGCACGGTAGCCCTCGCTGAGCGCTGTCAGTTCCTCGAGTGTTTCGGTGTCGGTCCCGCGCAGCAGGATGCGTTCCAGTGCCTGTTCCGGAGCTAGGTCGAAGTGGATCACGAGGTCCGGTTTGGGCAGGCGCCTCAGGAGCCAGGGAAGGAACCGGCCGCGCGGAATCCCGCGGACGCTGCGCAGCCCAAGCTGGCAGTAGACGTGGCGGTCCATGACCACCAGGCCGGCAAACCTGCGGGCGCGGGTATGTGAAACCACCACATTGAAGGTCCGGATCACGGTTTCCAGGGCATCCGCCAGGCGGGGACTGAGGGGGATTCCGGAGCGGGCCGACCACTGCGTTAGGTTCCGGCGTCCGGCATGATTGCGCAGGAGCAGCGCCTTGCTGCCGGCCAGACGAGCGGCTTCCACGGCTCCGCGGGCGGCAGTGGTTTTCCCGGCACCGTCAATTCCGGTCAGGACAATCAGCAGGGGTGGCTCGTTTCGTCGGGCGGCAGCTCGTGCGCCGCAGGTCGGGTGTCACGGTCGGGTCTCGGAGGTTGTGTGTCGGGAGCGGGGGCTGCGCCAGGGTGTCATTACTTCAACGAGGGACCGGCCCCCGTTGTCCCCGACGGATGCCGGCGGTTGTCGGGTTTGCGGCCTGGGGGCCCTGGGGGCCGGGCTGCGCCGGTTCAAGGGCGGCGGCGAATCATGTTCGCTGTTCGCCGTCCGGATTTCATCCGCCGTTAATGGCGGCCTTCTAGTGTGGTTCCTCAGGCACCATCCGCTAGAAAGGGATCCATCATGGCCGATATTGCCGCTGTGCTGGGACGGCTCACCCCGGAAGAGCTCGACGAGCTCCGTGCCCTTGGTCCCCAAGGGCATCTGACCAGGCAACTCATCGATGCCCTGGACAGGGCAGCCGGAGGGTCGGGTGCGGGCCGAGGGTATTACGTGCCTACCGGGAGCGTGAGCGCAACGGGCGGACCGCATCTTGTGCTGCGCAGCGACGTCTCCGCCTGGCTGTTCGGAGCAGCCCCGCAGATTCCGCACGGACAAGCTGCGGACGCCGCAGCCGGGACGTTGCCGGCAGGAACCGACTGGTCCGAGCTGCGACCCGGCGACAGGGTGTCCATCGTGCGCGGCAACCGCGTTACGGCGTCGGGCATCGTGGACACCATGACCGAGGATGCCTCGACGGTGTGGGTGCTCTTCGACGGTGTTGCACCGCGGCGCATGTTCCACCGAGGCGACCCGGACGAACTGCGCCCCGTGCGCTAGTTTCCCTGTCAGCGGGGTTGGGCTGTTCCCGCACCGCAGCAGTTGGACCTACTCGGCCTTGGCGCGGGCTTTCTTGGTGTCCTTCTTGGCGGCCTCGTCCTTCACACGCTGGGCTTCGGCGCGGACTGCGGCGTGCGTGGAGCGCTCGGTGACCAACCAGGCGGGGGGCGCCTGGAGCAGCGCGGTGATTTCCGCTGACGTGAGGGCTTCCTCGACGCCGCCGCGTGCCAGGCCGCTGATGGATACGTTCAGCTTTTGTGCCACCACCGGGCGGGGGTGCGGGCCGTTGCGGCGGAGTTCGGCCAGCCACTCCGGTGGGTTGGCCTGGAGCTCGGCGAAATCGGCGCGGGTGATAACCGAATCCTGGAACTCCTGGGGTGTTGCGGGCAGGTAGATGCCAAGCTTCTTGGCAACGGTGGCCGGCTTCATGGACTGGGAGTTTGCAGAGGTCATACTTCAAGGGTATCTGGCGGGCAGCCTGCAAGGCACCAAAACAGCACCAAAGCAACACCAACACAGCACCAAAGCAGCACCAAAGCAGCACCAATAGCGCGCCATAGGAACTAAGCCGACGCTGTGCAGCCCTCGCCGCGGGGCCTTCCTCGAGCTCTGGCGGTACTGTGAACGTGTGTCCGCTGAAGAAGATATCCCGCAAGCACCCGCACCTTCGGAACCGGAAGGGCGGGGGCTGCGCTTCGCGTACGTTGCCGGCGTGACGCCGGGGAAATGGATCCGGCGCTGGGAAGAGCGGATGCCGGACGTTCCGCTGAGCTCCTTTATGTCCGACGACGGCGCGCAGCTGTCAGTCCTGCGCGACGGCGCCGCGGACCTCAGTTTCGTCCGCCTCCCGGTGGAGCGCGAGGGCCTGAACGTGATTCCCCTGTATGAAGAGCAGCCCGTGGTGGTTGCCCCCAAGGGCCACGAGATTTCGGTGTTCGAAGAGGTGGCACTGGCCGACCTTGCCACCGAAACGTTCCTGGACGTGACCGGGCTTGGCGGCCCGGAAATGGCGTTGCAGGTGGTTGCCGCCGGCGCGGGGCTCGCCATCCTGCCGATGTCGGTTGCGCGCCACTTCAACGTGAAAGACACTGTGGCGCGGAAGCTCACCGGCGCCCCGACCACGCAAATTGCGCTTGCCTGGTCCAGCGAGCCCAACGACCATGCACCGGACGAGGTGATTGAGGAGTTCATCGGGATCGTCCGCGGGCGGACCGCCCAGAGCTCCCGCCAGCCGTCGGCGCAGGTTGAGAAGCCCAAGAAGGAACCGAAGCCGGACCGGCGCGGGACTGGTGTCAAGAAGCCCAAGGTTGCACAGCGCTATGCTCCCAATCCGGACAAAGGCCGCGGGAAGGGTTCACGCAAGAAGGGAAAGCGCTAAGGCTCCTGCCGTAGGTTGCGCAGTTTTTGGACCCCGCGGGCCATTAGGCCGTGCAGGCGTCCTTCAGGGCTGTGACGGACTCAGCGGGAACCTGGTCGCCGGCTTCGGCGATCTGCCGCAGGGGAGTGGTGATCTCCGACGGCACGCCTGCGGTCTCCGCGCCGGCCACAAGGCCGCCCAGCAGTTCCTTGTCCTTGACGCTGACGAGCCCGTCTTCCACGAGGCCGCAGATCTGGCCCTTGACCTGGTCGGCGGCTGCGGTGCCAACCTGGGATGCTCCGTCGCTCACGGCCTTTTCGGCTGCCCCCTGAACCTGGCCGCAACCGGTTAGCACAACGATGAGGGCGGCAAAGGACAGGGCGGCGAGGCTGGATTTCATGCTTCCACCCTAGCAAGGGCTTCTGTGCGTCGACTGAACCGGGTGCCGGCGGTCCGAATCCAAGCCGCCTGCGCCTGGTCCGCCTGCGCCGCTGCGTCAGCCGGAGGCGCGGCCCGTGGTGCCGCGCACGATCAGGGCGGGCTCGATCAGCTTGCGGCCGGGTCCGAGGGCGGGGTCTTGGATCCGTGCCAGCAGGGTGTCTGCGACGTCGACGCCCACCAGGTCGCTCCGGTTGTCCACGGACGTGAGGTCCAGGTACCGGGATTTGGCCAGCTGGGAGTTGTCGTAGCCGATCACCGAAAGGTCTTCCGGCACGGATAGGCCCCTGGCCTTCGCGGCCGCGAGGGCACCGAGGGCCATGGTGTCGTTTGCGGCGAACAAAGCAGTGGTGTCGGGTTGGTGGTCAAGCACCCAGCACGCGGCCGTGTAGCCGTCCTCTTCCGACGTTCCCTGCGATTCGCCCGCGATCCGGACCTCGAGCCCGGCTTCGACGATGCGTTTGCGGAAGCCCTCACGCCGGTGCGCGGCGGCCCCGTCCGAACCGGAAAGGTGCCCGATGCGGGTGTGGCCGAGCTCCAGCAGGTGGCTCGCCGCCAAGCGGCCGCCTCCGTCGTCGTCGTTCGTGATGAGGTCGGCGCCGGCCGGAACACCGTGACGCCAGCCGGCGACGACGGTGGGCACCCAGGTGCCCGAAAGCATGGCCTCGCTGGGTTCGGCGGCGATTACGAGACCCGCGACGTGCAAGGCAAGCAGGCCGTCGGTAGCCTCCTTGATCCGGTTCTGCCCGGGCCGCGAGTCGGCCACGGTCACCTGGTAGCCGTGCGCCGACAGCGCGGATTCCATGCCGCGCAACAGATCGACGAACCACGGGTTCCGGAAGTCGTCGATCACGAGTCCGATGCTCTTGGTCTGGCTGCTTGCCAGGGCTGTTGCGGCGCGGCTGGGCCGGTACCCGAGCTCGGTCATGGCGGCGAGCACGGCCTCCCGGCGCTTGTCGCTGACCTTCGATGGGTTCTGCAGGACCAGCGACACCAGAGACGGGGAGACGCCGGCATTTTTGGCGACGTCGTAGATCGTGGGCCGGCGGGACCGGGGGGTGTTCAAGGTCATGGGAGAGCCTTTCGTGTCTCGTTATCGAGGATAGCTTCACGATGATTGACAGGACATATAGACAAAGCTACGCTTTTTGCAGCGGACAATTTTGTAGCGCTACAATTTTCCGGACAGGCCACGGGTCTGGCCGAATTTCAAAGGAGAAATCAATGGCTGATAGCCTCGGCGTCGCCGTCATCGGTGCAGGCATGGCCGGCAAGGCCCACGCTGCCGCGTACCGCACGGCATCCGCCCTCTACAGTCCCGTTCTTCCGCCGGTTCGCCTGGTCTCGATCGGCGACGTCAACGCCGAATTCGGCTCGTTGGCTGCCCGACGCTTTGGCTACGAGCGCAACGACACGTCATGGCAGGCAATCGCCGAAGCCGATGACATCGACGTCGTCAGCGTGGTCATCGCCAACTCCCTCCATCGCGAAGTGGTGGAAGGCCTGCTCGCCGCCGGCAAGCACGTTCTGTGCGAAAAGCCGCTGAGCGACTCACTGGAAGACGCCCGCGCCATGGCCGATGCGGCCCGCAACGCCTCCAGCATCGCCCGGATTGGCTTCACCTTCCGCCGCACCCCCGGCATTGCCTACATCCGGGACCTTATCCGCACCGGTGTCCTCGGCAAGGTGCTGCATTTCAGCGGCCGTTACTGGACCGACTACGGCTTCAGCCCGTCCGCACCCATGAGCTGGCGCTACAAGGGCGGGCCCGGCTCCGGTGCGCTGGCCGACGTCGGAAGCCACCTTGCCTATGTTTCCGAGTTCCTCTGCGGCGACATCAGGTCCATCAGCGGTGGCCGCCTCAGCACGGCGATCGACAAGCGGCCCCTGCCGCTGGGCGCAGTCATCGGGCACGACCATGCTGCTGTCAGCGACACCTTTGAGGCCGTGGAGAACGACGATTACGCCGCGTTCAACGCAGAGTTCGAAAACGGCGCCGGAAGCTTTGAGGTTTCCCGTGTGGCCGCCGGCCACGCCAACAGCCTTAACTTCGAGGTGTTCTGCGAGAACGGTGCCGCTAAGTTCGACCAGCGGCGCCCCTCCGAAATCCAGCTCTTCCTCAACGACGGATCCGGCAACGAGAACGGTTACCGCCAGGTGATCCTCGGCCCGGGCCACCCCTACATCGCCGGTGGCCTGGCCATGGACGCCCCCGAAGTCGGCTTCGGCCAGAACGACGCGTTCGGGTACCAGGCCCGCGCGTTCCTCGAAGAAGTTGCCGGCCTCAGCGAAGAAGAATCCCTGCCCCGCTGCGCCAGCTTCGATGAAGGCGTGCGCAACATGGAACTGCTCGGCGCCGTCACGGAGTCCGCGCTCAACAACGGAAAGACGATCACGCTATGAAACTCGGCGTCTACAACGCAATCCTGCACGACCGGCCGCTTCCCGAGGCCCTCAAGGTCATCGCCGATCTAGGGCTGACCGGCATCGAAATCAACACGGGCGGATTCCTGCCCGCCGTCCACGTCCCCAACATGGACCAGATCCTGGAAAGCGACGCGGCCCGCGACGACTATCTGGCGATCTTCGAGGGGACGGGCGTCGCGATCGCCGGCCTGAATTGCAACGGCAACCCGCTGCACCCGAAGCGGGAGATCGGCGAGAAGCATGCCGAGGACATCCGCCGCTCCATCCGGCTGGCGCACCGGCTGGGACAGGACCGCGTGGTGACCATGTCCGGCCTGCCCGGCGGCGAGCCCGGGGCCACGACGGTCAACTGGGTGGTCAACGCCTGGAACTCGGCCGCCCTGGACGTGCTCGACTACCAGTGGGGCATCGCCGCCGATTTCTGGAAGGAAACCGACCGCCTCGCATCCGACCACGGCGTCAAGGTGGCCCTCGAGCTGCACCCGCAGAACATCGTGTTCAATACCGCCGATGTCCACAAGTTCATCGAGCTCACCGACGCCACCAACGTCGGCGTCGAGCTGGACGCCTCGCACCTGTTCTGGCAGCAGATGGATCCGGTGGCGGTGGTCCGGGAGCTCGGTCCGCTGGTCTTCCAAGCCGCCGCGAAGGATGTGCGTGTGAACCGGGAACACGCAGCACTGAACGGCGTCCTGGACAACAGCTTCCGCCGGCTTGCACCGGAGGAAAACCGCACCAACCTCGGCGGCGACGAGTGGGCCAACGAATGGCCCAAGAACTCGGCCTGGGACTTCGTGGCCCTCGGCCGCGGACACGACACCGCGTACTGGACCGAGTTCCTGCGCGCGCTCTACGAGGTGGACCCCAACATGCTCGTCAACATCGAGCACGAGGACACCTCCCTGGGCCGGATCGAAGGCCTCCAGGTGGCGGCCAAGGTCCTGCGGGACGCTGACGCGGCACTGACTGCGTCGCATGCAGAGGCGCTGCACCTCACGTCGTAAGGGCTGATAACCAGCATGCGCCGGGCGGCGGTTGTGGTCTTCAATGCCCACAACCGCCGCCGGGCGTTGGCCTGTTAACGGCTATTCGGTGAGGAACGCCGGCGCGTGTGCCTTGACGTGCTGGAGGATGGTCCGTCCGGCCTGGTGCAGGGCTTCGGCCGCCAGGCCGGGGTCACGGGATGTGTCGTGGGCCGTGATGTCGGTCAGAGCCACAACTCCGGCGAGGCCCAGATTGCTGGCGGCTTCCCCGTTGAGCATCGAGGTGCCGACAGCCGCCCACACCGGCGTGCCTGCGGCGCGCGTGCAGACGGCGGAGATGAGTTTGCCGTCGGATGTCTGGGCGTCGAGGCGGCCTTCCCCGGTCACCACCAGGTCTGCCTGCTGCGCGTGCTCATCAAAGCGCAGGAGGTCGAGGAAGTAGTCCGCTCCGGAGACGAGTGATCCGCCCAGAAGCAGCAGTCCGAAGCCGATGCCTCCCGCGCTGCCCGCACCCGGAGTGCCGGCGAGGGCCTCGGCGTCGATCCCCGGAAGCGGCCGGCAGGCGTTGACCAGACCGTCCAGTCCCCGGTCCAGCAGCGAGACCTGGGCGGTATCCGCCCCTTTCTGCGGGCCGAAAACGTGTGCGGCACCCTGCAGTCCCCGGAGCGGATTGGTGACGTCGCTGGCGCCGATGATTGCTGTTCCGCCGAAATCGAAAACGCCGCCAAGGTCCACCTGGACGATGCGGTCCAGCGACCCGCCGTCCGGCTCCACTGGGTTCCCGAGGGCATCCCGGAATTCCGCGCCCAGGGCGGCCAGCATTCCGGTGCCGCCGTCGGTGCTGGCGCTCCCGCCCATGGCCACCACGATTCGTTGCGGCTTGAGCTGCGCGGCCGCCAGAATCGCCTCACCCAGCCCGCGGCTGGAAGCCGACAACGGACGCAGCGCTCCCCGCAGGGTGCCCAGGCCGCACGTCCCGGCCACCTCGACGACGGCGGTTGTCCCGTCAAACGCGATCTGCGCTCCGGTCATTTCTCCGTCCGCGCCGGTCACCTCGACCGTTCGCGGCCGTGAGCCGGCGAAGATCGCCGCCTCGACGCTGCCGTCCCCGCCGTCGGCCAGTGGCAGGACGGTGACCTCAAGGCGGGTGCCGTTTGCGGCGGACTCGATGCCTGAGCGGATGGCGCCAGCGACCCCGATCGCGTTCAGGCAGCCCTTGAATTTGTCCGGTGCAATCAGGATGCGGACCGGGCGCGCTGCCTCCGGCAGGGCGTCGGTGATGGAATCGTCGGTTCCGTGGGTGCTATTGGCGGACTGCAGCATGCTGGTGGTCTCCGGTGTGGTCGGCGGATGGGGTTTTGGCTGTCGGGCCTTGGATTGTCTAACAAGTACACACGATGCAACTTCGATTGTCTAGCAAGTGCACATGGCTAGCAGGTACTCTTGTCTTTGGAGCTGACGTAAAGTTTTGTTCCGAGACTGAGGAGAGTGCCGTGGCCACGCAGCTGATGACCGTATCCGTCGTTCAGGCGATCGCCGACGATATCCGCTCGCGGATCTTGCGCGGGGAGTACCCGTCGGACACGTCCTTCACGGAGACGGATGTGGCCGCACGGTACGAAGTCGCCAGGCCTACGGCGAAGGCCGCGATAGAAAAACTGGTTTCCGAGTCGCTCCTGGAACGCCCCACGAACAAGACGGCAAAAGTCATGACGCTGGGACCGGATGACGTCAGGGACATCTACCTCACCCGGGCACGGCTGGAGAAGGCCGTGTTGCTGGAGCTGGCGGAGTCCCGCACCGTGCCGCCGGCCGCCGTCGCCGCCCAGCGCGACCTTGAGAGGATTGACTCGGGTTCCGGCCTGGACACCGTCGACCCGGACATGCGGTTCCACATGGCGCTCGTGGACAGCATCGGCAGCCCGCGGACCAGCCGGATGTACGAATCGCTCGTCTCGCAGGTGAGGCTCTGCATGGCACAGGTACAAGGTTTGGAGCTGGTCCAGCCCGAGCGCATTGTCAGGGAGCACCAGCACCTGCTCGACCTTATCGAGGCCGGCGACGGGCCGGCTGCCACCGCATTCCTGGATGAGCACCTAAGCCGGCCCCGGGAACGCCTGGTCGCAGCCGTGGGCGGCGTGCCCGGTCCCGAGGCCGACCTCGGGTCGTCGCTGGACGCGCAGGGCTAGGCAGGCCCTAGCCCTGGCGGGCCTTCATCCGGGGATTCTTCTTGTTGATGACGAAGGTCCTGCCGCGGCGCCGCACGATCTGCGCCCCGGGTATCTTCTTCAGTGCCCGCAGTGAGTTCCGGACTTTCATGGGTGTTTCTCCTTTTACTTGGGTGGGGGACTGAGGGTTGTGGCCTGCCTCGGTTAGGCGGTCCGTTGCCCCACTGGACTGGGGCTTCGCCGTTTGATCGGCCAGCCAGGGGCCGGTATTTTCGAGCCAGAAGCGGGGTCCGATTCCCTGGATGGCGATCCTGCAGTCCGGGGCTGTCGCGATCCACAGCCGGCCGCGCAGCCAGCAGCACCCCTCGGCCAGCCTTGCCAGGGCGTCCCGGAAGCGTTCGGCGTGGAGTGGGCGCCGGACTCTTTTCGTGACGGTGCCGAACGGTGAGGCGGGTGCTTGGGCCGGAGTCCGCATGGACCCGGTGATGGTCCTGCCCATGGCCTCTGCATAGTTGTGGCTGCCGCGTCGTTCGGCATCCGCGCCGTCAGCGATGCGCGCGTGCGGTGCCAGCTCGTGGAGCAATTGCACGCCACGGGCGCGCTGGTCCGGGTTCACCGGAACGAGCAGTGGATCGGCCAGCAGGACAGTGTCGCTGAAGGCGAGTTCACCGATCAGGAACTCTCCGGGCGTGCGCTGGTCCTCCGGCGTCGGGGTGAACCCGGATTCGAACAGGGTGTGGTGGTCCCAGATATGGTCCTCGAGGGTGTCCGGTGCGCACGCCAGCATCACAGAACGGACGGTGAACTGGCTGGTCAAACCCTGTTTCAGGGCGCTGACCGCTGCCGCGGCGGCGACCGCGGGCGGCAAAGCAATGATGACGTGCTCCTTGCCGCGAGCGAGCAGGCGTTCGACGGTCGGGACCACATCCAGGCGCACCGTGCAGCTCAGGCATCCGTGCTCCAGGCGGGTCTCCTCACGGTCCAAGGGGGCTTTGGGGCCACAGACGCGGCGAACGACGACGCCGTCGTCCAGCAGGTCATGCACAACGAGCATGGCCTCAGGATGGGCAGCGGCCAGCATTTCGCAGGCACGCTGGCGGCACAGGACGTCGAGGGAACTGACAACAGTAAGAAGCATGCTCCCACTCTAAATGAGAATGGTTCGCATTTACAACCGGCCCTTCGACGCCCCATAACTCAGGCTTCGTGGCCTTATTCGGCGTCGCGCGCCCTTTCCAGGCCGTCGAGAACCAGGTCAAGCCCAAAACCGAACTCCTCGGCGAAGCTGTAACCCGGCTGCAGGACATGCTGGGACGTGAGTTCGGCCAGGTGGGGGTATTCATTCGCGGGCAGGTGCGCGAGCATCACGTGCGCCATCGCAGCCGCCTGCTCTCCGGAGTCGAACGGCAGGCCCCTTTCCTGTTTCGCGAAGCCGTAGATGTATGCGTCCAGGACCGAGAATGCGTGTGCCGTCATGGCGACGGAGAACCCCGCGCGCCTAAAGGTGCCGAGCACGCGGTCGTGGTGCCTTAGGGTGGCGGGGCCCGGGCTGGTGCCCGAATCCATGAGCCCATTCGCCCAGGGGTGGCGCGAAAGCATCTCCCGGACTGACAGCGACCGCTTCCGCAAAGCTGTTTTCCAGTCATCGGCGGGAGGCGGCAGTTCGATTTCGGCAAAGACGGCGTCGATCATGCCGTGCAGCAAATCCCCCTTATTGGAAACGTGGTTGTAGAGCGACATCGCTTCCACGCCGAGCTCCACTCCGAGCTTGCGCATGGTGAGCCGCTCGATGCCTTCGGCGTCCGCCAGCCTGATGGCCGTCCCGAGCACGCGCTCCCGGTTGAGCCGCGCCCGCGATTCCATCACCGGCTCACTTCGTGGCGCCATTCCCTGCCCTCCTCATCACTGCCTCTTGACCCGCTTACATTGTAAGAGTACCTTTCACTTACATCGTAAGCTTACAACGTAAGGAAAGACATCATGAGTTCTTTGGTAGTTCCCTCGCTTCAGAAGCCGCAGTACGGGCCGCTCGACTTTCGCCGTTGGACACAGGGCACAGCGAGCCTGGTCTCCGGCATCGGGCTCGCAGTCATGGCTGCGCTGATGATTGCCGGCTACTTCGGCGGCATCGTCCCGCTGGTCACTGCCGGAGATGCGGCCCGAACGGCTTCGGACATCTCCGGATCGCCGTCGCTGTTCCTGGGTGGCGTGGCCTGCATCTTCGTCGTCACCCTGCTGGACATCGCGGTCGCGGCCGCCTGGTATGTACTGTTCAAGCCGGTGAATCGCAGGCTGTCCGCTGTTGCGGCGTGGATCCGCGTCATCTTCGCCGGACTGTTCATGCTGGCTGCGGGCCATCTGGTGAGTGCGTTCAGCCTCCTCGGCCAGCCGGAACTGGCGCTGCAGGAAATTCAGCAGTTCAACAGCATGTGGCTCATCAGTCTGGGTCTCTTCGGCATCCATCTCTTGCTGATCGGCTACCTGGCGGTGCGCTCCGGATTCATGGCCAGGATCTTCGGCATCCTGCTGGCGATCGCCGGGCTCGGGTACATCGCGGACGCTGTTGGAACTGTCCTGAGCGTGGAGGTCCCGGTCGTTTTCGGTTCATTCGGATTCGTGGGCGAAGTTGCCGTCATCTTCTGGCTCCTTATCAAGGGCCGTCGCCTCGCGGCCTAGCTCCGTTCTTCGGTCCGATCAGTTCGGTCCGCGGCGGCGCCCGTAGGATGGCATAATTCCGCCCTCCAGACACGTAGGGCGGGGCGACAACGTCCTCATGCCCTGATAGGAAGGCTGGAAGCCGGTTGCGCTTGGTGTTTTACTGTGTGAAGTACGGGGTGCGGGTGGTTTCTCTCTTTCCCCTCGACCGCATTGCACAACGGGGATGCCGGTCCGCGGTTTGCGATCTGGTCGCAGAGGGAGCCGGTCACCGTCCTGGGCGCTTGGATGTCCGGCAGCGGACCCGAGGAGGTGGGGAACATCTTCCGCCAGTTGGAAAGCTCCTTCTCGGAATGCACGTCGTACTCGCACGAAGTCATCGCGGCCGACGTGATCGGAGACATGGCCTACACGGTTGGCTACGAGCACACGAGTGCCTCGGTGAACGGAGAGCCGAGGACATACACCCTCCGCGTAACCCAGGTGTATCGCCGCGAAGAGGGGGAGTGGAAGGTGGCTCACCGCCACGCCGACACAGCGGTGCAGCCGGAAGCGTCGTTGGGACCGTCCCGGGGACCTGAGCCAGCATGACCGCACCTGACGGGCCGGGGATGGGGTCATCAAGGTTATCGACAACGGCAAGCGCCGAACCGTCGTAGACTTTTCGAAGCATCATCGGTAATGGGGGCAGCCGATCATGGATTCCCCGTGCTATGAGCGCCATCGGCCAACAGAAACGGGAATAAAAGAACTATGAGTCACCCCAGTTACCCTCATTCGCCCCAGAATGACGCGGGAGCAGGAGCTCCCCCGATCCCGCCAGCCGGCTTCGGAGGGCAGTACCCGGGCGGACAGCAGGGCGGCTACCAGCCAGGACCCGGCCCGGGCCCCTATGGACACGTTCCCTACGCCAATGGTCCGGGGAAGTCCTTCGTGACCACCTGGATTCTGTCCCTCCTCCTGGGCGGCCTGGGTGTGGACCGCTTTTACCTGGGCAAGATCGGCACCGGCGTCGCCAAGCTGCTGACTGCCGGCGGATTCGGCATCTGGTCCATCGTGGACCTGATCATCACTCTGACCGGAAGCGCCAGGGACAAGGACGGCCGTCCGCTCGAAGGCTACCCGGAGAACAAGAAGATGGCATGGATCGTCACCGGCGTCGTCTGGGTCCTCGGCATGATCGTGGGAACCGTGGTCACGCTGGCAACCATTGCGTCCACCGCAGCCATGGTGGAGGAACTTCAGAAGTCCCCGGCAACACAGTCTGCCGCTGCAAACGACCCCGCAGCAACCGAAGCGGCGCCCGCTCCGTCCTCGGGAACCGCCAACGATGCGAACTCCTTCGTGGCTACCGTATCCGAGGGCAATACGGTGAAGGTCAGCGTCACTGACTCCGTCTATGTCACTGAGATTCCCACCCAGTCCTACCTGAAGCCGAACAATGGAGGCTTCCTCCTGGTGGAGGTCTCCTGGGAGACGCTGACCGGAACCAGCAGTTCCAACCCTGCAAACTTCGAGGCATACGACGCAGACGGCAATGAAGGCGAGCGTATCTACCTGGAGGAGGGGAGCCTGCCGACCGAAACGAGCAGCCAGGTTGGGCAGGTCCACCGCGGGGTAATTGCGTTTGACATCAAAAACGGTCCGACCACTATCGCGATCATGGATGACTTCGGTGACAAGGCATCGACCTTCACCCTGACGGCTCCGGTCGGTTAGTAGTCGATTCTCGCCCGGCAAAAACCCGCGGCCCCGTTGAGGGCGGCGGGTTTTTGTTTTTACTATGGTCGGCGTTCTGCTCAGGTGTGTCTGGGAGAGCCGCTGGATTCGCGGGGAATGAGTGTTGGCATGGCCCGGCGTATGTGGGGTTCCTTGCCTGGGTTGACGATGAGGTCGATGGCGGTGCCGGCGATCTGGTCGAGGGGGACCCGAACGGAGGAGAGGGGGGTCGGGAGCCTCGCCGAGAGCGGTATGTCGTTGTAGCCGACCAGCGCAAGGTCTGCTCCGACGGTTATGCGGGCTCGATGTGCGGCTGCCATGATCCCCATGGCAATGTTGTCATTGGCGGCGAACACGGCGGTCGGGCGCTTCCCGGTGTGTTTCGCCAGCAGGGTTTCCCCTGCCGTATATCCGTTTTCGATGCCGTAGCCCGCGGCGATTAGCCACTCGTCCCGCGCGGCGATGCCTGCTTCTTCCATTGCCCGGCGGGCGCCGGCGAGGCGGGCGATGCCCGTAGAGGTGAAGGCGGGGCCGGTGACGACCGCGATGTCGCGGTGGCCCAGGTCGATGAGGTGGCGGACCGCCAGGTAGCCGCCTATTTCATCGTCCCCGAGCGCCGATGGGCTCTCGCCGTCGGTGCGCAGCACCAGGGCGTGGGCCACGCCGCGTTTCCGCAGCAGCCGGGGGAGTTCGTCATCGAGCCGGGCCGTGGCCAGGATGAGCCCGTCGACATTTCGGTCGAGGAGTGTTTCCGCGGCCCGGCGTTCGTCGTCGGGGTCGTCGCCGCTGGTGGCGACCATGGCGAAGTAGCCGCGGGCTGCTGCGGCGCGCTCCAGTTCCTCGAACATCAAAGCCATCACCGTGTCGCTCAGGCGTGGCACGAGCACTCCGAGCGTGCGGGTTTCGCCCCTGCGCAGGCTGGAGGCGAAGGAGTTCCTGCGGTATCCGAGCTCCTCGGCGACCTTGCGGACGTGCGCAGCTGCTGCTGACCGGGAGGCTGTGCCGCGCTCGTCCAGTGCGCGGCTGGCGGTCGAAAGACTCACCCCGCTGGCGGCCGCAACGTCCCTGAGGGTGACGTTCGTGCCTGGGGCCGGTTCCATGCGAATTCTCCTGTTCGGGGTGGTCTTAGTAGACACTCTATTTCCTCTTGTTCGGAACTTGCCCCTTGACAGTGACGTGGGCCACGTCGCAAAATGAAAACGTTCCCGCAAACGTTCTCATATTTAGCGGGACTACCGATCCACAAGACAGAGGAAGCTCTCATGACCATCGATCTTCGCGGGCTCGTTCCCGCACCCGTAACCCCGTTCAACCGCGACGGCAGCATCGACGTCGACGCGATCCACCGCCTCGGTGGCTGGCTGGGCAGCGTTGAGGGCGTCAAAGGCCTCGTTGTCCTGGGCCACGCCGGCGAAGGAACCTTCCTGACCCAGGACGAGCAGGCACTCGTCATTCGCGCGTTCAAGGAATCGGTCAACGGCGAGATCCCGATCATTGCCGGCATCACCGGGGAGGGCAACACTGTCGCTGCCCTGGAAGCGAAGCGCGCGGTTGAGGCCGGCGCCGAGGCGGGCCTCGTCTACCCGTCGCACGGCTGGCTCCGGTTCGGTTACCAGAAGGGTGCCCCGCAGACCCGCTACAAGGAAATCTACGAAACGTCCGGGCTGCCGCTGATCCTCTTCCAGTACCCGGACGCCACCAAGGCCACCTATGACCTGGAAACCCAGCTTGAGATCGCGGGCCAGGAAGGGGTGTTCGCCACCAAGAACGGTGTCCGGAACATGAAGCGCTGGGACACCGAAATCCCGGTTCTGCGGGCAACCTACCCTGACCTGCAGATCCTCACCTGCCACGACGAGTACCTGCTGCACACGATGTTCGACGTCGATGGCGCGCTCGTCGGTTATGGCGGACTCGCTCCCGAGCCGTTGGTGGAGCTCATCGCCGCCGGCAAAGCCCAGGACTACGCCGCGGCGCGGGCGATCCACGACCGCCTCCTGCCAGTGACCAAGAACGTCTACCACCGCGGTTCGCACATGGAAGGCACCGTGGCACTGAAGGAAGGCCTCGTCGCCCGCGGCATCCTCGAGCACGCCACCGTCCGGCCCCCGCTGCTTCCGCTTGCCGAAGGCGCCGGCGATGAAATCGCCCTGGCCCTGAAGTCCGCGAACCTGGGCAGCGTCACCGTTCCCGTCTGATCCCCGGATCCCTCAAGGATGGCGGGCACAGCCCGCCATCCTTATCCGAATGCTTTATTCTCCAATAAGGTCAACGACGACCCCCAGCACCGCAGCTGGAGAAGGAGGACTCGCAATGCGCGAGCCGAACAAGACCGCCACCGCAGTTAAGGATCAACCAGTGCAGACGGTCACCCCCGACGGCGCTTCGCATCCGGCGCCACCGGCCAAGCGCCGGACCTTTCTTGGCTATCTCGCCCTCATGGGGCCGGCCTTCGTGGTGGGAGCCTGGCAATTTGGCCCCGGCAACCTCACCACCGCCGTGCAGGCCGGCAGCCGATACGACTACACCCTTGTCTGGGTCATAGCTGTCTCCACCATCCTGATGATCTTCTTCACCGACATGAGCGTCAGGCTGGGAATCGCCACACCCACCTCGCTCATCACCTCCATCAAGGACCACCTGGGCAAATGGGTGGGCGTCCTGGCCGGATTCGGCGTCTTTGGCATCACCCTGATGTTCTCCGTCGGCAACGCCGTCGGCTCCGGCCTGGGCCTGTCCCTGGTCTTCGGCGGTTCCCCGGTTCTGTGGACCGTGGTCTGCACGGCCGCCGTCGGGTTCGTCCTGGCCTTCCGCAACGTCTACGGCATCGTGGAGAAAGCCCTGCTGGCCATCGTCGTCCTCATGGGCATCGCCTTCATCGCCAGTACCGTCGTTGCCCAACCCGACTGGTACCGGTCCATGGAAGGCATGGTCCCGACGCTTCCGCCCGGAAGTGAGATCCTGATCGTGGCGCTCGTCGGAACCAACTTCTCCATCAACGCCGCCTTCTACACGTCCTACGGCATCAAGGAAAACCGCCGCACCCGCGCCGACTACCGCGACATCACCCTCGTCGACACAATCCCCGGCATCGTCGCCCCCGGCATCATGACAGCACTGGTAATTATGGTGTCCGCCGCCGTCCTCGGCCAGACAGGAGGGGAAGCCACCTCCATCGGCGCCCTCGCCTCGATCTTCGCGCCGCTGGCAGGACCTGTCGGCTCGATGCTGTTCGCTCTGGGTCTCTCGGGCGCGGCATTTTCGTCCATGATCGCCAACGCCACCGCCGGCGGCACCATGCTTTCCGACGCCCTTGGCCGCGGCGCCAAGGCAGGATCACCCACCGCCCGCATTTTCACAGGAGTCATCCTGGCCTTCGGACTGGTCATTACCATCTCCTTCCAGGCCTCACCCGTGGGACTCATCGTCATCGCCCAATCCCTCACCGTGCTAATAGCACCCCTCCTGGGCGTCCTGTTGTTCGTCATGAGCAACAAGGCGGCAGTGATGGGAGGCCTCCGCAACAAGTGGTGGCAGAACCTGTTCGCCACCATCGGCCTCATCGCCATCATCGCCTCATCCCTGCGGCTCATCACCACCCTCCTCGGCTAAAGCAGCCGACCGTTGTCAGTCGCAGGGGAGAGGCCTAGACTCAGCCCACAACCCCTATCGGGGAGAACTCCAGAACCCTTCAATCATCCGATGTTCTGGGCGTGCGGAATGGTTCGTGTTCTGGGCACAAGCAGAACGGGAGTCAGCCATGACCAAGTATTTTTTCCAAGCAAACTATGTGGGCCAGGGAATCAAAGGCCTGATGCAAGAGGGCGGGTCCAAGCGTCGGGACGCGGTGGTTAAGGCCCTGGATTCCGTTGGCGGATCACTGGAATGCATCTACTACGCGTTCGGGGAGACGGACGTCCTGGGGGTTCTCGAAATTCCCGATCAGCCCAGTGCCGTGGCCCTTTCCCTGATGATCAATTCCACCGGCGCCGTGAACCTGCACCTCACGCCGCTCATGACGCCGGAGGATATCGACGCAGCAATGGGCAAGACACCTGCCTACCGGGCTCCCGGTCAGTAACTGGTCCGTCCGGGGGTCCGTTTGCAGCCGGTCAGGATTCGGCAAGGGACCTGACGCACGATGCGAGCAGGTCCCGCAATTGCTGTTGTTGGGTGATGGTGAGCCCCCGACCCATTTGAGTCTCCACGGTCCTGGCAGCGGCACTGGCGGCCTGCAGCCGCTCCCGGCCCAGCGGCGTGAGCTGGACGGGAAGGGCCCGGCCGGCGGAGGGCTTATCAGGCCGGGAGACGAGTCGATCCCGTTCCAGCGACTGCAGCAGGACGTTCATCGACTGTCGGGATACGAAGGCGCCGCGGGCCAGGTCGGAGTTGGAGAGACCGGGGCGCTGGGCGAGGAGCTCAAGGCATGCGTACTGCGGCACCGTCATCCCCAGCGGACGCAGGGCAGCATCCATCCCGGCCCGCAGCACATTGTGCGCCTGTTTGAGGAGGTAGCCCAGGGAAGTATCCAGGTCCACTCCAACGCCGTCTTGACTCATGTCAATATTCTGACATACGTTGGTGCATGTCAATGTACTGACATAACGAGGAGGCACTTCCATGGCTGCTATTGGTCCCGATTTCATTTCCCTGCAGGTGCGCGATTTGGAGCGCTCGGCGGCGTTCTACGAACAGCACTTAGGGCTTGCGCGATCCAAGGCCGGCCCGCCGCACGCTGCCGTCTTCGACACGCACCCTGTTTCGTTCGCGGTGCGCGAACCGGTACTGGGAACCAGCCTCGACACAGTCCCCCAGCCAGGAGAAGGCATTGCGCTCTGGCTCCGTGCGACGGACGCCCAGCAGCTTCATGATGATCTTGCCGCGCTCGGCACCCCGATCACCTCGGCGCCGTTCGACGGGCCCTTCGGGCGCACGTTCACCTTCGCCGATCCGGACGGGTACAGGATCACGATCCACGACGGTGTCTGACGGGAACCGTCCGGATCGCTCGCGGACGACCAGAAGGCCCCCTCGCTGAGGGGGCCTTTCCGTCCGTTGCCGGAATCATGCCGAAGACGGGCTCAGATCCACTTGGGCGCGGCGGGCACCGCGCCATTTGGGACTGCTGCGCCGGGCCCAGTGGCGGTGACGTCCCGGGTGCCGCGGCCTGCGGCCCATTCGGCGACGGCGGCCAGGGTGCCGGTGACCACGGTGGGGGAGTCCGACGTCGTGTCCCCGAACGTGAGATCGCGGTCAGTCACCTTAACAACCAGGTCCTTATCGGTGCCGCGGGTGTGCCAGGCGCCGGTGATGTCGTTCAGGAGCCGTTCCAGTACGGGTTCCGGGATGTCGGTGAAGGTGGCGCCGTTGGCGAGGTCGACGGCGTGGATCCAGACTTCGCGGGTGCGCATCCAGACGGTTTCCTCGGCCGGGACGGTCCGGCCCTGGGCCGTTTTGACCTTGTGGTGCCAGGCCTCTGCCGGGAGGTCGCGCCATTCGACGTTCAGGTGCACCGCGGAGTGGTCGAAAAGGTGCCGCAACGCTATCGGCGAGAGCGTGGCCCCGAACTCGATCTCGTGGTTCCGGGCCTCCGGGGAGGCATACATCGGTGTCTCCACCCCGGTTCCCGCCCACTCAACCAGCCGCGCGATGGCGCGGGCGTTGTAGCCGATGTGCGCGGTGAGGTGGCGGCGGGTCCAGCCCGGCAGCAGCGAATCGCCGTCGAGGTCCGCGTCGGTGAGTTCGTTGAGCTTGCGGGCGAAGAACGCCGTGCCCCGGCGCGCCTGCAGCAGTGCCTCCAGGAGCTCCGGGTCCGTCGTCTGGTCCTGGCGGGCGACCATCAGGCTTCCTTGATGACGCGGTTCTTCAGCTGGCCCAGGCCCTCGATGGTGGTGACCAGGAGCTGGCCGTCCTGCAGGTACCGCTTGGGGTCCTGGGCGTGGCCCACCCCGCCCGGGGTGCCGGTGGCGATGACGTCGCCCGGGTTCAGGGTGATGATGGTGGAAATGTAGGAGACCAGGAACTCCGGGGTGAAGACGACGTCGTTGGTGGGGGTCTGCTGCTGGATCTCGCCGTTCACGGCGGTGGTCATGAGGCCGCCGCTGAACTCGTCCCTGGTGACCAGGGCGGGCCCGAACGGGGTGGACTTCTCCCAGGTCTTGCCCTGCAGCCACTGGACGGTGCGGAACTGGTAGTCGCGCATGGACACGTCGTTCAGGACGGCGTACCCGGCGATGTGCCCGGCGGCGTCCGCTTCGCTGATCCGGCGGCCCTTCTTGCCGATCACGACGGCGAGTTCGGACTCCCAGTCGACCGTGTCGGATTCCTGCGGCAGGGCCAGGTCATCGTTGGGGCCGATCAGGGATTCCCGGTACTTCGCGAACAGGGTGGGGTACTCCGGGACTTCCCGGCCCATTTCCTTGATGTGATTGCGGTAGTTGTGGCCCACGCAGATGATCTTCCCCGGGAAGGGGACGACGGCGTCGAGGTCCGCGCCGTCGAGCGGGTGCGTGGCGCCGGCCGCGGCCTTCGCGATCGCCTCCCAGTCCGGGGTGCGCAGGAGTTCGCCGACGTCGGCGAAGCCGTCGATTTCGGTCAGAATGTCGCCGTCCTGGCGCACGGCCTTGGTAACTGTTGTTCCCTCATTCGAGAGGCGGAGTGTCAGGAGTCTCATTACTTGTTGCGTCCTTCGGTGTAGGCGCGGCTGAAGTTCAGCCGTTCGAAAATGGGGGCGTCGCTGAAGCGGAAGAGATCGAATTCCATGTCTGCCTGCAGGGACCATTCCTGCCAGGAGGGGACGACGAAGAGGTCGCCCTTGGCCAGGGTCCTGGTCTCGCCGTTCAGGACCACGGTGCCGGTGCCTTCGAAGACCTGCCAGACGCTGGAGCCGACCTCCCGGACGGCTTCGGTGGCGGCACCGGCGCGGAGCCGGTGGAATTCGGCGCGGATGGTGGGCATCACGTCCCCGCCCGTGGTCGGGTTCGTGAAGCGGACCGCGGCGTGGCCCTGGGACACGGTGGCCGGGTGGCCCTCGTCCTCGAGCAGCAGCTGCTCGGCCAGGGCGCGGTCGGTGTGTTCCCAGCGGTACGCGGCGATGGGGGAGCTGACGGTGTCATCCATGCCCGAGAGCGGGCGCAGGCCCGGGTGGGCCCAGAGCCGCTCGGACCGGGAGATGTCCGGGGTGGCCTCGTCCGTGACGCGTTCGGTGCCGAACTCGAAGAAGCCGGCGTCGGCGTAGTGCACGAACGGGATGTCCAGGCCGTCGATCCAGGCCATCGGCTCGTCGGTGTCGTTGTGGTGGCCGTGGAAGTTCCAGCCCGGGGTGAGCAGGAAATCCCCGCGGGACATCCGCACCGGGTCCCCGTTCACCACGGTCCAGACGCCCTCGCCCTCGACGACGAAGCGGAACGCGTTCTGGGAGTGGCGGTGCTCCGGGGCGGTCTCGCGGGCCCCCAGGTACTGGATCGCCGCCCAGAGCGTCGGCGTGGCATACGGCGTACCGGCCAGGCCCGGGTTCGCCAGAGCGATCGCGCGGCGTTCCCCGCCGCGGCCAACGGGGACCAGGTCACCGGCGCGGGCGGCCAGGGGGTACAGATCGCTCCACCGCCAGACGTGGGGGACGGCCTTTGGCGACGGGACCATCGGCATCAGATCCGCGATCTCGGTCCACAGCGGGATCAGGTTCTCCCGGTCAAAATCCCGGTACAGCTCCTCCAGCTGGGCAGCTTCCTCCGGCGTCGGCTCCGGAGCAGCATGCCCCGCAGCCACTGATTCATGGGTCGTGTTCTCGGCGCTGATGGACACGTGGGCCTCCTCGATAGGTCAGAACAGTTCTTTGGCGTAGTTCGACCCTACGGATGCGGCAGTGTGACCCCCAGCATATTCTGCTGGTCAGAATTGTGTGTTCGAGCCCGAATTATCGGGACCGAAGGAGGTTCAGTCCGGCTCCGCCGGGTTGGCCGCGATATCGATCTCCAGCTGCCGGCAGGTTTCGCGCAGGGCGCCGACGAGTCCGGCGTCGAACACCCTGCGGAACCGGGTCGCGGGAGTGGCGACGCTGAGCGCGCCGACGACGTGCCCGTGCCGGTTGTGCAGGGCGATGCCGAGGGCGCTCACGCCCTCCTCCGTGCCTTCAAAGTTGGCCGCGAAACCGTTGGAGCGGATGGACTCAAGCTCGCGCAGGAACGCCGGGTACTCCGCCGCGGCAATGGTGTCCCCGCCGATTTCGGCATTGTTGCTGCGGAAGAGCTGCCCGATCATGGGGGGTTCCAGTTCGGCGAGCATGGCCTTGCCTCCGGAGGTCTTGTTGGCTGGCATGACCGTTCCCTGCCGGTCACCAACCCGCAACACGTTGCCACCTTCCACGGTGGCCAGGAACCGCACCTTCGTGCCCACCCGGACCATGAGGTTGACGGTCTCATTGAGCTGTGCCGACAGCAGCTCCATGTGCGGCTGGGCGAGTGAGCGGAGCAGCCTGGTCCAGCTCAGCCCGGCCGGCCCCACCCCCATCGCCGGACCCGGCACATAGCGGCGGTTTTCATCCTGCACGGCGAAGCCCCGGTAGACCAGCATCGCCAGGAGCCGGTGGGCGGTGGACGGGGCCACGCCAAGCTCCCCGGCGGCGTCCTTGAGCCGCAGCGCACCACCGTCCCGGAGCAGCTGCAGGAGCTGCAGCGCGTTATCCACTGCTTCGATGGAATACGTGGGCCGCTTCTGCACGGGCTTCCGGGACGTCTTGGACGATGGGATGTTCTGCACATCAGAATTCTATGGTGCTTACCATGCCGTGGCGCTGACAGTAGTGGGATGAATCACACACTTCCCGCTGCAGCGCCGCACGGGTCCTCGCCGGCCGCTCCTGCCCCCACTGCCGCTAACGGGTCCGCATCGAGGTTCTCCAAGGGCTCGGCGGCGGCCGTCCTCGTCTGCTGGCTGCTGGTGGTCTTCGACGGCTACGACCTCATCGTCTACGGCACCGTCCAATCCTCCCTGATCTCCGAGACCGGCTGGGGGCTGAGCAAGGCCACCGCCGGAACCATCGGATCCATGGCCTTCGTCGGCATGATGATCGGGGCGATCTTTGCCGGCCGGATGGCCGACTCCTGGGGCCGCCGCCGCACCATCCTGGGCTGCGCCGTCATTTTCTCGATCTTCACCATCCTTTGCGCCTTCGCGCCCAACGCAGCCGTCTTCGGCGCCCTGCGGCTCCTCGCCGGCATCGGGCTCGGCGGCCTGGTGCCGTCAGCGAACGCCCTCGTTGCCGAGCTGGTGCCCGCCAAATGGCGGTCCACCATTGCCACCCTGATGATGTCCGGCGTCCCGATCGGCGGATCCATCGCCGCGCTCGTCGGCATCCAGATGATCCCCGCCTTCGGCTGGGAGTCAATGTTCCTGGTGGCCGTGCTGGCCCTGGTGATCGTGGTGCCGCTCGGACTGAAATTCCTTCCGGAGACGCTGGCCCCGGTCATTGCCACCGACAAGGCCGCGAAGACAGCCGGCAAGGCCAGCGGGATCAGGGAACCGTCCGGGTTCAGTTCGCTGCTCCGCGCCCCGTACCTGGGGGTCAGCGTGCTGTTCGCGGTGGCGACGATTGCCACCCTCTTCGCCTGGTACGGGCTGGGCACCTGGCTGCCCAACCTCATGCAGCTGGCCGGTTACAACCTGGGCTCCGCCCTGACCTTCGCCCTGGCCCTCAACCTCGGGGCGGTGGCCGGCTCGGTCATCACGGCTTGGGCGGGCACCCGCTTCGGTCCGATTCCGACGGCGATCGCCGCCGCCGCCGTCGCCGCCGGGGCGCTCGTGGTCCTCGTGATCAGCCCGCCCGTCGGCGTCGTCTACTTCATGCTGGTCCTCGCCGGCGTGGGCACGCACGGCACGCAGTGCCTTATCATCGCCGCTGTCGCGAGCCACTATCCCGGCCATCTGCGGGGGACCGCGCTGGGCTGGGCCTTGGGGACGGGGCGCATCGGCGCCGTTGCCGCACCCCAGGTAGGCGGCCTCCTGCTGGCCGCCGGACTGGGCGTCAGTGCCAATTTCCTGGCCTTCGCCGGTGCAGCCGCCGTCGCCGCGGTCCTGCTGGCCGCCGTCGGCCTCAAACTCAAGTCCAAACTCTCAACCACACCCTCACTCTCACCAACAGGAGCAAGCAATGTCTGAGCACGCCACGTCCACCGATGTCCTCGTCATCGGAGGGGGGATGGCCGGACTGGCCGGAGCCCTCGCCCTGCGTGAAAACGGCGCCACCGTCACCCTCGTGGAACGGGCCCCTGAATTCGGCGAGGTCGGCGCCGGGCTGCAGATGGCCCCCAACGCCTCCCGCGTCCTGAAGCGCTGGGGCCTGCTGAAAAAGGCACTGGAAATCGGTGTCCAGCCCAAGCACCTGGTCTTCCGCGACGCCGTCACCGGCGAGGAGCTCACCCGCCAGACCCTCGGCGGGGAATTCGCCGAACGCTACGGTGCGCCGTACGTCGTGATCCACCGCAGCGACCTGCACCGCGTGCTGCTCGAGGGCTGCGAGGCGGCGGGCGTGAAGCTTGTCAACGACGTCATGGTCGAGAGTGTTGAAACCGTGAACGGCCGCGGCGTGGCCCACACCGCCGCCGGCGTGGACTATGAGGCCGACGTCGTGATCGGCGCCGACGGACTAAAGTCCACCCTGCGTCCGCTCGTGGCCAGCGACGAGCCGGTCTCGTCGGCCTACGTTGCCTACCGCGGCACCGTGCCGATCACCGAAAATACGCCGAAGGCCGACCTGGAGGACGTCATCGTCTACCTCGGACCGGACTGCCACCTGGTGCAGTATCCGCTGCGCAAGGGCGAACTGCTCAACACTGTGGCCGTCTTCAAGTCCCCTTCCTTCGCGCGCGGCGAAGAGCAGTACGGGGGAGTGGACGAGCTGGAGGCTGCGTATAAAGACTGTGTCCCGGCCGTTCAGGAAGCGCTGAAAAACCTGGGCACCGGCATGCGCTGGCCCATGTACGACCGCGACCCGATCGAAAACTGGGTCGCCGGCCGGATGGTGCTGATGGGCGACGCCGCGCATCCGATGCTCCAGTACCTCGCCCAGGGCGCCTGCCAGGCGCTCGAGGACGCAGCCGTGCTGCAGGACGCCAGTAACGGCACCGTGTTCACCCCGGACGGCGTGAACACGGGAGGCTGGGACGACGCCATCCGGGAATTCAACAACCTCCGTGCCGGCCGCACCGCCCGGGTCCAGCGCACGGCCCGCATCTGGGGCGAATCCTGGCACGTTTCCGGACTGGCGCGGACGCTGCGCAACCTGCTCTTCAAGAGCCGGAAGGACAACGATTTCCAGTACAACGACTGGCTGTACGGCCAGGAGGGCGACGGCGTGCCGGCCGTTGAGGCGGGTCCCGCCAGGCTGGCGGACCGAATTTCTGCCTGATTCTGCGGTACCCGGCGGCCTCGCACAGAGGCAGTTGGGGGCGCCCGCGTCCTAGTCCAGGTTTTCCTTGAGCAGGGCGCGGTGTTCGACGGCGGCCTCGCCGTGAAGGGTGCGGCCGGCGTCGGTGAGCTCCAGGAACAGGGAGCGCCGGTCGTCTTCGCAGGAATGGCGGGCGATGAGGCCGGCTTTCTCAAGCCTGTCCACCACCTTGGACATGGCGCTCTGGGTCATGGGGGTGCGCTCACCGAGCTGCTTCATCCGGCACGCGGCGTCCGTGCTGTCGGCCACCAGGTCCAGGATTTCAAACTCGGTCAGGCCAATGCTGAACCGCGCTTCCAAGGCACGGTCGAGCGCGCCTGCGGTGCGGAAATACGTGTTCTGGATGCTGCGCCATTGCTCAACCAGCTGTTGGTCCTGCGGTGTTGCCATGCAGCGATTCTAGTTCATGACGAATTAAAAGTCCACGTCATAATATTCCTTGTCATTCAATGACGCGTCATATAAGTTGTTGCCATGACTTCAACTTCCACCCTTGAAAGAGCTGCCGGAGACCGGCTTGCACCTGTGCAATGGACCCGAGCGCAATGGATGCTCCTCCTGGTCCTGTGCACCGTCCTGGCACTCGACGCACTGGACGTATCAATGGTCGGTGTGGCGCTGCCCTCGATCGGCGCGGAACTCCACCTCGGAACCGAATCCCTCCAATGGATCGTCTCCGCCTACGTGCTCGGCTACGGAAGCCTGCTTCTGCTGGGCGGCCGAATGGCGGACCTGCTCGGCCGGAGGCGGATCTTCCTTATCGCGCTCAGCGTCTTCGCTGCGGCCTCCCTGCTGGGCGGGCTGGTGGACGACCCCGCCCTCCTCATTGCCACCCGTTTCGTCAAGGGCCTGGCCGCCGCGTTCACGGCTCCCGCCGGCTTCTCGATCATCACTACCAACTTCGCGGAAGGCCGCGAACGCAACCGCGCAGTGTCCATCTTCACGACCTTCGGCGCCAGCGGCTTCTCCCTCGGCCTGGTCGTGGGAGGCCTTATGACTGCCCTGAGCTGGCGCTGGACGTTCCTGGTTTCGGTGCCTGTGGCGGTCGCCGTCGTGATCCTTGGACTGAAGTACATCCCCCGGGACTCCGCCGCAGGCAAGGAGCAGGACAGCGGGCATGACGTCTGGGGTGCCGTCACGCTCGCGGCCGGCATGCTGGGGCTGGTCTACACGCTGGTTTCGGCACCCGGGAACGGCTGGGGATCTGTGGCAACTATCGCCGGATTCGTGGCCTCCGCAGCGGTGCTGGCAGCGTTCGCCGTGATCGAAAACCGCGTCAAACACCCGCTGATCCGGTTCAGCATCCTCAAGGAAGGCTGGGTGGCCCGGGCCAACCTCAGTGCCGTGGGGCTGTTCGGCTCGTATCTGAGCTTCCAGTTCATCCTGACGCTCTACCTGCAGTCCGTCCTGGGATGGAGCCCGCTCGGCATGGCCCTGGC
This sequence comes from Arthrobacter sp. NPDC093128, assembly GCF_040683875.1. NCBI lineage: Bacteria > Bacillati > Actinomycetota > Actinomycetes > Micrococcales > Micrococcaceae > Arthrobacter > Arthrobacter sp. NPDC093128. The sequence goes on along the minus strand of NZ_JBFBEY010000009.1, from coordinate 169,020 downwards.
GCTGCTCCCGACTGGCCTGCTGGTTGCCTCGAGCGCACCCTTCGCGGACCGGCTCATCGACAGGTTTGGTGCTCCGCGGCTGATCCTGACGGGACTGGCGTCGTTGACGCTCGGCTACGTGCTGTTCCTTCGCGTGGGCACCTCGCCCAATTACGTAACGGATATTCTGCCCTCCGTCCTGTTGCTGGGCGTCGGTTTCGCACTCGCCTTCCCGTCCATCAACGTCCAGGCCACCGCAGGCATCCGGAACGCCGAGCAAGGACTGGCGGCAGGCCTGATCCAGACCAGTACGCAAGTGGGTGCCGCCCTGGTGCTGGCCGTCACGACGGCGATGGTCAGCGGTCACGGCAATGCGTCGGACCCGGGTGCCGCCGTGGATGCGGCAGCGATGCTGGAACAGTACCGCCCGGGTTTGATCCTGAGCGCAGCGGTGGCGGTGACCGCCCTCGTGATTGCCTCGGCACCGTCACGCCGGCGGAAGACGGCGACAACAGGCAGTTGAGTTTCCCGCCAGCCAGGACATGCACGAGTCCTGGCTGGTGCGGGCCGATTCGCGGCCGGTGCTTCGGATTCCTCTGGGCCGCTAGTCCAGGGGAAAGGTGATGGACACCATGGTGCCTTTGCCGGGGGCGGAATCAATCGAGATGGTACCGCCGGCTTCGTGGACGGCCATCGTCATCAGGCACACGCCGTACCCATGCTGCCTGCCCCCAAGGAGTTGGCTTTGGAAGCCGACGCCGTTGTCCGTGATGGTCAGCCGGACACCGTGGTAGACGGCTGACAGCCGGAGGGTCAGTTCGGTGGCCTGGGAGTATTTGAAGGCGTTGGTGAGTGTTTCCTGCGCGGCCTGATAGAGCAGCAGAGCGCAGGCTGCCGGTATCTCGACGCCATGGTGCGGTGTCTCCCAACGCACAAATACCCCGTTCCGGCGCAGGGGAATGGTCAGCCTGTCCATGCAGCCGGCGAGTCCCAAGGTGTGGAAGTCACTAGCTATGTCACCCGTAATGACGCCGGCGGCGGTACGTTCGTCCAGAGCTGCTGCTTGACTCACGGCTTTCCCTGCTTCCTTGCATCCCTTGCTGAGCATCCGCACACTTGGTCTGGCTGGATCGGTGCGACTGGAACAAGTCTCAGTTCCAAGCATCAAGAGTTCCGGCAGTTATCCGCAGTTCTCGTGCAAATTTCCGGCAGAATTAAGGCCAACGGTGCACCGGTCCGGGCCCGCGGCGGTCGGGGCGGCAGAGTGTCGAACCCCGCCACTGTCGGGGCCCTGCCGTAAACTCACCCGGTGGAAGATTCAAGCACCGACGGCAGTGCCAACACGGTGGTGATCCCGGTTTTGGAAGGTCAGACCTGCATTGGCGAGCTGCTTCCGGACTTCAATGACGTGTTGGGAATGACCCCGCCCGGGTGGGGCCCACCTGACGCCGACGGCTCCGCCGGCGGCCAGCTGCGCCTTTTCTGAGCATTCGGATCACGGCTGCACGAATCACGGTTCCGCCGTCAAGGCTGCAGCGGCAGGAACAGCACGGTGTAGATTCCCAACGCCGCGAGGATGACTACGCTGGCCGCGACGGCCGCCGTCGCCCTGATGTTCGGCGGCATGGCTTCCCGGGTGATTCCCCGGACGGCCCGGTGGAACCGGCGCTTCTGGGTGAGGTTGATGGCCAGGGCGGCAATTATGGCGCCCCCGACGAGTGTCCCGACGAACCAGCCGTGATGCGGCAGCCACCGCAGGAAGACTGCCGCAGCCACGACAAGTGCCATGGTGGTGCGGCTCCAGGCCAGATCCGTGCGTTCCGGCTGAAGGCCGGAATCGCCGTGCCGGTCCGCGTCGTGCCGGGCGGTCACGCTCACGCCGGCCGGGCGATGACGAACACCACCATGATGGCGGCCACGAGGGCACCGCCGATGGCCAGGACCGGGGCGATGAGGGGCAGCGGCAGCGGGGTTTTCGACCGCATGGCACGTTCCACGTTGAGCCACCGGAAGAAGGAGCCGCCGCCGATCACGAGCGCCAGGACCAGCAGCAGCACGGCAATCGTCTTGCGCAGTTCGGGTCCGAGGAGGTCGGCCATAAACGCCTCGACGGCGACGCCGCCGGCAAGCAAGGCCAGCGACGTGCGGATCCACGCAAGGAAGGTGCGTTCGTTCGCCAGGGTGAACCTCGGATCGGGTTCCGTGCCGCCGCGGAGGATCCGGGACGTGAAACGGTTCCTCGCCTCCGGCTCGCCGCCATTCGAATCTTCTGTCAACGTGGTCCTTCCGTGCACGGCTGGTTTGCCGGTGCTGCCCCCTATTGCCTACCACGTTTCCGCGTTCCGGTCAGGTGGGCCCGGACCGGCGTTTCCCCAGGAAGCCACGGCTGGAGGGGTCCCGGGTTTCTTCCGACGGTTAGGTAGCGTTGTACGGCGTGGGCACCGGACGGAAAGTTTTGGGCATTGTGGCGTTGTGGTCCGCCGTCGTCGTCAGCGTGTTGACGGTCGCGACGGCGGCAGCGGCGGAGCCCTGCCCCGCGGGCCAGGTTCCGCTCGGCGGAGGCGGGGTTTGCGTCCCGCTGAGCCCGCTGGTCCCCCGCCCGACGACGCCGGCACCGTCGCCCACAGTGACGCCGACGGCGGCGCCATCGCCCACGGAAACCTCGGCCCCCGCCCCGGGCCGGCCCGGCCCGGGCGCCACGGTGGTGGAGGTCATGCCCACGGCGGCCGGCAGCCAAACGCCGGAAAACAGCGAGAGCGATCCGGGCGCCGCGGGCACCGGGGGAGCCACGCCGTCGTCGTCCGCATCTCCTGCGGTGACGGCGTCGCAGGTCCCGGGCTCATCGGCTGGCGCCTCCCCGGGCAGTCCGGCAGTGGGCATGGCCGCACGGCAACAAGCGCCTCCCGGGACAACGATGACGGTGGCCGGATACCTGCTCGCGTTCGGCGGGATCATGCTCCTGACGTCATCGGGCGTCGGAATGCTGCGGCAGCGCCCCGGAGCTTGTTAGGCTGCGGGTTTCCTAGGCTGCGCCGGACCAGTGCGGCGCAGCCGCGGCCCGGCGTGCCGTCGCATGGATGCGGACGGCATCCACCGTTGCCCGCCGCGGTTCGCAGACCGGAGGAACCGGGACTGCCAGCAGGGCAGCCGGCACCGGGACGCCGGCCGGGCAAAGGTCGCTGATCAGTCCCATGCCCGCACATTCGCGGACCGCCTCGATGCCTGCCACTGCCGCCGCTTTGTCGCTGAACGCAGCCGACACAGCCAGTTCTTTTCCGTCCGGGGCGGTGAGCCGGAACCGGTACTGGGCCGCTGCGTCAACGAAAACTTCAAACTTGCCGGCCATAACTAATCCTTCCGGTCGGCGGAGCCCGTCCCCCGGCGGCTTCGCCGCGCACAGGCCGAACGCATCTCTGCGAACATCTTCCGCTGGTCTGGTCGAACGATCAGAATTGATCGGTTCATCAAGTGCTTCAAGTCTGTCGTGGTCCCTTGTACCCTCACAAGACCGATCAAGTTAAGCCCACGTAAAATGCATGCGACGGATGCCAAACCGGGATCCGTCCGCTTCGCAGAGGAGTTGTCATGACCAAACTGTCAGATCGACCCAACACCGCCTTGATGGTGATTGACGTGCAGAACGGCGTTGTGGCCGGGGTGCACCAGCGCGATGAGGTGGTGGCCAACATCGCTAGGCTCGTGGAAAAGCCCGCGCAGAAGGAGTGCCGATCGTCTGGGTCCAGCACTCGTCCGAGCAGCTGGCGAAGGGGAGCGAAGCCTGGGATTTCGTCCCGGAGCTGAAACGCCAGGAACCGGAACCGCTGGTGCACAAGCGGTTCGCGGACTCCTTCGAGGACACCGACCTGGAAGAGGTGCTGGCCGGGGCCGGGATCGGACGCCTGGTTGTGGCCGGTGCGCAGACGGACGAATGCATCCGGTCCACGATCCATGGGGCCTTTGTCCGCGGCTACGACGTGACGCTCGTTGGTGACGCGCACACCACCGAGGACCAGAGTGAGTGGGGCGCTCCGCCGCCGGACAGGGTCATCGCGCATACGAACCTCTACTGGAAGTACCACACGGCTCCGGGGCGGACTGCTGCGGTTGAGGACACAAAGGACGTGACTTTCGCGGGCTGAGGCGGACAACCGGGCCGCACGGACGCGGACCACCGGCCGGATTGGCAGAATAGGAACCGGCAACAGGCCTCAAGAGGAGGCGTCGGGACTGAGTTGGGTGGAGCTGTGGTGGAAGTTGACGTCGTTGTGGTCGGCGGAGGGGCGATGGGATCTGCTGCAGCGTGGCAGCTTTCCCGCCGCGGCCGGTCTGTTGTCCTTCTGGAGCAGTTCGAGCAGGGGCACCACATCGGTGCTTCCCATGGTGCGACCCGCAATTTCAACATGGCATACGCGGAGGCCGACTACCTCGACCTGGTTGCCGAGGCCAAGGATCTCTGGGACGGGCTCGCCGTCGAATCGGGCAGGCAGCTCCTGGACCTCGTGGGCCTGGTGAATCACGGCAACGTCAGCCGGCTGCAGGCCGTCCGCTCGGCGCACGCCGAGCGGGGCATCGAAAGCCACTTCATTCCGGCGTCGGAGGCGGCCAACCGCTGGCAGGGCATGAACTTCCGGGGCGACGTCCTGGTGGTTCCCGGCTCGGGGCGTGTCCGCGCCGCCGAGGCCCTGACGGCGCTGCGCCAGGCCGCGGAGGCACACGGCGCGCGCTTCGAGTATTCGACGCCGGTCCGTGACATCCGCGTCGCCGGCGACGACCGTGCCGTCGTCGTGACGGACTCAGCCGAGATCACCGCGCGCCGCGTTGTGGTCACCGCCGGTGCCTGGACCGGCAAGCTTGTGGGAAGCCTCGTCAGTCTTCCACAGCTCGTGGTGACCCAGGAGCAACCCGCGCATTTCACGCCGCTGGATGACTCGCTGGTCTGGCCCAGCTTCAACCACAACCCCGACCCGGACGATCCCCGGGACGCCTACTGGTACAGCCCGGTTTACGGAATGCTCACTCCGGGCGAGGGCATCAAGGCCGGCTGGCACGGCGTCGGGCCGGTGACCGACCCCGACGCCCGCAGCTTCACCCCCGAACCAGTCCAGCTGGAGGCGCTGGCGCGGTACGTCCGCGATTGGCTCCCGGGCGTTGATCCCGCATCGGCTGTGCCGATCAGCTGCACGTACACCAGCACCGCCAACGAGGACTTTGTGCTGGACCGCTTTGGCCCGGTTGTCGTCGGCGCCGGCTTCTCCGGGCACGGTTTCAAGTTCACTCCGGCAGTGGGCCGGGTGCTTGCAGACCTGGCCGACGGCGGTGCTGCACCGGCCCGCTTCACAGCCCGCCGTTAAGGCCTGGCCGGCGGTCAGCAGACCGGAATTCGCTGCAGAGGGTACCGTTGGATGACATGTGCAACGGTCGACTGGTTCTCTGCGTCCTCGCGGTGCTGTCCGTCGTCGCCGCCGGTATTCTGGCCTTGGCGGTGCCCGCAAGCGCCGCGCCGTGTCCTGACAAACAGGTTCCGGCCGCCGCTGGAGGGTTCTGCGTGAAAGGCGGCCCGCCTTCCCCGGCGCCCACATCTTCGGCGCCTTCCCCGGCTGAACCGGACAGCCCCGGACCCGGGCAGGGCGGAGCACGTCCCGCCGAAACCCGGCCCGGTGTCACCGGTTCCGACGTGGAAAGCGTGCCGTCCCAGGGAGCCGTGACCGGCCAGGGATCGTCGCCGACGCCCGCAACGTCCGCCGGAGCGCAGCCAGCCGCGGCCCTGGCTTCCCCGCCGGCAGTGACGCCTTCGCCGCTGTTCCGATCCGCCCGGACGTTGGCAGCGGCACCGCCGGGTTACAGCAGGGCTGAGCAGGGGACCGTCCCCGTGGCCGGATACCTGATTGCCATCGGCGGCGGGATGCTGCTGCTCTCCTCAGTTTTCGGTTTCATGAGGATCCGCCCCGGTGCCCAGGCCCGGTCATGATGTCAGCAAATGGGTCTCCTCGGGGCCCAGTACCGGCTGATTGAGGAGTATTCCAAATACCTCAACTACGCCGTCTATGCCGCGATTGCGGCCACCATTGCGTGGTTGTCGGTCAGGGCGTACCGGCGCCAGCGGGAGCGGGCCGGCCAGAACGGGCGCTAGGCTGTGGAGCCGCGGACGACCAGCGAACTCTCCAGCGTCACCTGCGGCTGCTCCAAGGGGCGGCCCTCCATGAGGAAGCGCAATTGTTCGCCCGCCTTCAGCCCCAGGGGAGTGGCAGGGAGGTGCACGCTGGTCAGGCTGGGATTGCTGGTCGCTGAATACGGCAGGTCGTCGAAGCCCGCCACCGCCAGTTCTTCGGGGATCCGGACTCCCGCGACGCGGGCTTCCTGAAGCACGCCATAGGCGTGCGTGTCGGTGCCGCACACGACGGCGGTGACACCGTGCCGCTGCCACTGCGGCCAAGCGACGGCGAATGCCCCGGCGGCCGCCCCGACGTCGATCGTGGTGCTGATGATGCATCCGGGCGGCACTGATATCCCGCGCTCCGTGGCTTCCTCGAGGAACGCGCTGCGCCTCACTTCGAAGGTGGCCGTGCCGGTCACGCTGTCCACGTAGGCAACACGCTTGTGTCCCGAAGCGGCCAGGTGCGCCGCCAGCTCCCGTGCGCCGTGTGCCACATCGAGGTTCACTGACGGGGCGTAGCCCTCCAGCCCCGGGGCGTCGAGCAGCACCAGGGGCCCGGCAGCGGACAGCTCTTCCAGGAACTCGGCGTTGGGGGCGTCCACCAGCAAGCCGGCGGGCCGGAGAGCCATCAGCCTCCGGACGTCATCGGCCTGGGGGAACTCGCCGGCGTCCGTGACGGACAGCAGCAGCTGGTAGTCGGAACCAAGGGATTCCCGCACGCCGGCGATCACTTTGGCAAAGAACGGGTTGGAAATATCCGGCGCCACCAGGATGACTATCGAGCTCACGCCCTTGGCCAGTGAGCTGCCAATGCCGTCCACCACATAGCCCAGCTCGGCGATGGCTTCGCGCACGCGCGAGATGTTGTCCGCGGACACGCGGCCGCGGGTCTTGCCGTTGGCCACCAGGGATACGGTGGCTGTCGACACCCCGGCGCGAGCGGCAACCATTGCCGCGGTAACCCTCGGCACCGCAGCCCTCGGTCCGCCCGGTGGCTGCTGAACGTGTTGCGCGGATTCCATACCTCGATCGTAGTCGGCGCAAGTCGCCGTCGTGTGTGTCCATGCCCCGCTTGGCATCAAGCGCTTAACGTAAATCACGTTAAGCGCTTGACGTGAGCGCCAGTGAAGTGCCATGATCACCCTGATTGCTTTAGCGCCCTGCTGAACGCCCGGCCCTTCGGGCAAGCCCCAATGACGTGGAGATAGACGTGGACCCCAACCCCGTGAACCCTGACCGCAAAAAGATCATCCTGGACTGCGATCCGGGCCATGACGACGCCGTGGCGCTGCTGCTTGCGCACGGCAACCCTGATATCGAGCTGCTTGCAGTTACCACTGTGGTGGGCAACCAGACCCTCGAAAAGGTCACCCGTAACGCCCTCTCGGTAGGCACGATCGCCGGCATCACTGGCGTCCCCTTTGCCGCCGGCTGCGACCGTCCGCTGGTGCGCACCATCGAAACCGCGCCGGACATCCACGGCGAAACCGGCATGGACGGCCCCGCCCAACCGGAGTCCGCCATCGAACTGGACCCGCGCCACGCCGTCGACCTCATTATCGACACGATCATGGCGCACGAACCCGGCACCGTGACCCTGGTCCCGACGGCCGGACTCACCAACATCGCCATGGCCGCCCGCAAGGAGCCGCGCATTGTTGAACGCGTCAAGGAGGTCGTCCTCATGGGCGGCGGCTACCACGTGGGCAACTGGAGCGCCGTGGCCGAGTTCAACATCATCATCGACCCCGAAGCCGCGCACATCGTGTTCAACGAGAAGTGGCCTGTGGTGATGGTGGGCCTGGACCTCACGCACCAGGCCCTGGCCACCCCGGAGGTTGTTGAGAAGATCGCCGCCGTGGGTACCAAACCGGCCAGGTTCGTGATGGAACTGATGGAGTTCTTCACCAAGACCTACAAGGACGCCCAGGGCTTCGACTACCCGCCCGTCCACGACCCCTGCGCCGTCGCCTACGTGATCGATCCGAGCATCGTCACCACGCGGAAGGTCCCCGTGGACATCGAACTGCAGGGCAAGCTGACCCTCGGGATGACCGTGGCGGACTTCCGGGCCCCCGCACCTGCTGACTGCAACACCTCCGTCGCCGTTGACCTGGACCACGGAAGGTTCTGGGACCTCGTCACCGACGCCCTCATCCGGATCGGCGAACCGGGAGAACCCCGGCAGTCCGAACGTGCCGGCGCAGCAGCCGGAGGGGTCAAGTAAATGGCCACCGTCACTGAAACCAAGACCACCCGCGGCAACGTGACCGCCCTGATGGTCGCCCTGCTCGCCGCCTGCGTGGCCTTCCAGCTCAACGCCTCCATGCTCAGCCCGGCCCTGGTGACCATGGGCAATGAACTGAACACCGACCAGGCCGTCATTGGCCTGTCCCAGACCTGGTTCTTCACCGCGGCCGCGCTGTTCTCCCTCTTCCTGCCGCGCCTGAGCGACATCATCGGCCGGAAGAAGATCCTGATCGGCATGATGATGCTGATGGCCGTCGGTTCGGTCATCGCCGCGTTGGCCCCGGACGTCACCTGGCTCTTTGTTGGCCGCATCATCCAGGGCGTCAGCGGGCCCACCGTGCCGCTGTGCCTGATCATGCTGCGCTCCGCCGTCAGCAACCCGCGCAAATACGGAACACTCATGGGCCTCATCACGGCCGTCAACGGCGGCGTGGCCGGCGTGGACTCCTTCGTGGGCGGCTACTTCGCCGAGCACTTCGGCTTCCGCAGCATCTTCTGGCTCATGGTGGTCCTGGCGCTCGTGGCCACGGCCCTGGTGGCGCTCCTGGCCGGCGAAAGCAAGCCTGCGGCCGGCACCACCATGGACTGGCTCGGCGTCTTCTTTATCGTGGTCGCCGTCGGCGCACTGCTCACCGCCCTGAACGAGGGCTCCAAACTTGTCGGCGGCTTCTCCGCGGGCACCCTGATGCTGGCCCTCGCGCTGGTGGCGGTGGCCGCCGTGGCCTTCTTCGCTTTCTGGACCGTTGAGAAGCGCTCCAAGCAGCCCATGGTGGAAACAGTCCACCTGCGCCAGCGCTCCACCTGGGCTCCCTTGCTGACCACCACGCTGACCATGACGGGAATCTTCGCCGTCATCAACGGCATTGTTCCCGCCTACGTGCAGGCGGCCGCTCCCGGGTTCGGCGTGGGACCCACCGAGATGTCGCTGATCATCCTGACCCCCTACGCTCTGCTCGGCTGGGTGGTGGGCCCCATCAGCGGCAGGCTCGCGCCGGTGCTGGGCTACACCAAGGTGCTGCGCATCGGACTGCTGGGCAGCATCGCCGCTCTTGCCCTGATCGCCTTCTTCGGCCTGGGCAGCCTGCCGATGATGATTGCCGGAACGGTCTTGCTGGGCATCATGTACGCCGGTACGGTCAACATCATGCTGAACGGACTCGGAGTTGTGCTCTCTCCCGCCGGAAACCCGGGATTCCTGCCCGGAATGAACGCGGGCGCTTTCAACCTGGGCGCCGGCCTGAGCTTCCTGGTGCTGCCCGCCGTGCTGGTGGCAACGTCGGCCCTCGGCGACGCCAAGGCCTCCTACCTGACCGTCGTGGTTGTCGGCCTGGTCATCACCGTTGCAGCCTTCGGCGCCTCGCTCCTGATCCCCAAGCCGGTTGAAGCCGAGGTGGCCGAGTGAGCGCCGGAACGCACGGCCGGATCGTCGTCGTCGGGTCCCTCAACGCCGACCTGACCATCTACTGCGAACGCCTCCCGCTGCCGGGGGAGACGGTCCACGGCACCGGGTTCGCCGTCAACCCCGGCGGCAAGAGCGCCAACCAGGCCGTCGCGGCCAGCCTGCTGGGCGGGGCTGTCAGCCTTATCGGCGCAGTGGGGGACGACGCCAACGGCGAGATGCTCCAGGCCTCCACCGCAGGAGCCGGAGTGGACATCTCGCACGTGCGCACCTCCCAATCAGCTGCCACGGGAGTGGCTGTCATCGCCGTGGACGCGCGCGGCGAGAACAACATCATCATTTCCGCCGGGGCCAACGGAACCCTCGCTCCGGCCGACGTCGCGGCGTCCGCGGACGCGTTCGACGGCGCCTCCGTGGTGTGCCTCTGCCTCGAGGTCAGCCTCGAAACAGTGGAAGCCGCCGCCCGGAGGGGGCACGACGCCGGCGCAACGGTCCTGCTGAACCTCTCGCCGTACGGCGAGATCCCGCAGAGCCTTGCGGACCTGACCGACGTCCTGCTGGTCAACGCCCACGAGGCGTCGCTGTTCCTCGGTTCAGGGGGCGCGGGTTCAGGGGACATGCCGGGCGCTGAAGCGGACGACGTCGCGTGGGACCACGTGCGGCAGCGGTTCGCCGAGCGCGGGCTGCAGCGGGTGTTGGTCACCTTGGGTGCCAGCGGTTCGGTTGTCCTGGATTCGCTGGCCGCCGGGGCGGGCCGCGTGGTCCGGATCGCGCCCGTCAGGGTCAATGCCGTGGACACCACGGGAGCGGGCGACGCGTTCACCGGGGCCGTGGCCGCACGGCTCGCCGCCGGTGAGCCGCTGGCCGAAGCTGCCGCTTTTGCCTCTGTAGCTGCGGCGCTGGCCGCCACCCGCAAGGGCACGCAGGCGGCGTACGCCGGAGTGTCCGATGTGGAGCGGATACGCGCGTAGTTTGGTTCTAGCCCGGGTGGGCCAAGGTTCCGCCCGGGCTTTCCGCACTTAAGGCGCCTGCCCCGGTGCGGCCTCCCGGCAATCCCCGCCCTACTCCCCGTGGACTTCGGCCTGCTTCTCTTCTGAGCGGTCCAGATAGGCCAGCAGCAGCTCGGCGGCGCGGTCCAGCTCGCCGGCTTCCAGGGCAACGCAGATCTCCTCGTTGTCCTTCAGATAGCCACTGTAGAAGTGCGCGTCCATCGTGGCCTTGTGGAAGAACAGCCGCATCTCGGCCAGGACCTGGGACATGATGGTGTTCAGCCGGCGGCTTCCCGCCAGGGCAACGATGGCCTTGTGGAAGTGCTGGTTTGCCGTGCCCAGCCCTTCGTCGTCGTTCGCGGCGGCCGCAACCTTGCCTTCCTCCACCGCCGCCCGGACGGCGGCAACAGCTTCGGTGCTGCCCCCGCCGCGGATGGCGCTGACTTCGATCACCCGGCGGACGGTGTAGACATCGTGGATATCGCCCGCTTCCAGGCTCGCCACAAAAACCCCGCGGTTCGGGTGCCGGACCACCAGCCGTTCACTGGCGAGCTCGGCAAAGGCCTCGCGGACCGTGTTGCGCGAGACGCCAAGGTCCTCCGCAATCGTGGATTCGGTCAGCCTTGTTCCTGGCAGCAGGACACCTTCAGCCAACTGCAGCCGGAGCTCATCAGCCACCCGGTCGGCCACTGACGGCACGGCTACGCGCAGCCTTGCTGCTGCCGGGGAGGTGCCTCGGATTGCTGATTCTGAAGTGGCCATACTCCAGAATTTACACGATCGTCACATCGTTGAATCGAAGGATTGTTGAACAATCGCTAAATTTGGTGCATCCTAGTAGGAGTAAATCAATGAGACGAGGATCACAATGGTTAGCATGGACCTGAATAGCGACGTAGGAGAATCCTTCGGCCGCTGGAGTCTGGGCGACGACACGGCGATGTTCAAGTCCGTGTCCAGCGCCAACGTTGCCTGCGGTTTCCACGCTGGCGACCCCACCGTCATCCGCCGCACCTGCCGCGAAGCTGTAGAAGCCGGTGTGACGATCGGCGCCCACGTGGGTTACCGCGACCTCGCCGGCTTCGGCCGCCGCTTCATGGACGTGGACCCGAACGAACTGGCGGACGAGGTGGTCTACCAGATCGGCGCGCTGCAGGCGCTGGCGGCCACGGAAGGCGGCCGCGTCCGGTACGTGAAGCCGCACGGCGGCCTGTACAACGCGATCGTCTCCCACACCGCCCAGGCGCGCGCCGTCGTCGACGCCGTCAAATCGGTCGATCCCGAACTGCCCATCCTTGGCCTGCCCGGCTCTGAGGTGCTGCGCCTCGCCGAGGCCGCGGGACTACGCGGCGTGTCAGAAGCCTTCGCGGACCGCGCCTACAACCCCGACGGCACGCTCGTCTCCCGCTCGCTCCCCGGAGCCGTCCTCCATGACCCGGCCGAAGTGGCCGAACACGTCTTGCGCATGGCCACCGACTCCGCCATCCGCGCCGTCGACGGCTCCATCCTGAAAATCAATGCAGACAGCATCTGCGTCCATGGCGATTCCCCCGGGGCCGTTGCCATGGCTGTGGCAGTCAAGGCTGCGCTTTCCGACGCCGGCATCACCATCAAGTCGTTCGTCTAAACCGCGTTCGTCCAACCCCGTTAGCGCTCCGCGGAGTAGACAGCTCCGCCGGATAGCCGCTCCAGCAACGGCACCCCCACCCAGCACGCAGGCAGCACCACCGCACACCTGAAGGAAGACCATGACTACACACCACACGGCCGCCCGCACCGGCCGGAAAATCCCGCCCGGAGCCCTGAAGGCGTACGTCGCCAGCCTCACCGGCACCTCGCTGGAGTACTACGACTTCGCCATCTACTCCGTGGCTTCGGCCCTGGTCTTCCCCAAGATCTTCTTCCCGGGCAACGACGAATTCGTCGGCCTCCTGCTCTCCTTCTCCGCCTTCGCGGTGGGTTACCTGGCACGTCCCATCGGCGGCGTGATTTTCGGCCGTCTCGGCGACAGGATCGGCCGCAAGCACGTCCTGGTGGTCACGCTCCTGCTGATCGGCATCGCCACTGTGCTCATCGGCCTGCTGCCCGACTACTCCGTGATCGGCGTCGCGGCCCCCACCATCCTGGTGCTCCTGCGCCTGGCCCAGGGCATCGGCGTCGGCGGCGAATGGGGCGGTGCCGTCCTGCTTTCCAGCGAATTCGGTGACGCCAACAAGCGCGGCTTCTGGTCCTCCGCCGCCCAGATCGGCCCGCCCGCCGGCAACCTGATGGCCAACGGCGTCCTGGCCCTGCTTGCCGCAACGCTCAGCACTGAGGCCTTCCTCTCCTGGGGCTGGCGCGTGGCCTTCCTCGCCTCCGCGCTGCTGGTTGTCTTCGGCCTGATCATCCGCCTCAAGCTTGAGGAAACCCCGGTGTTCAAGGCGATCCAAGCCCACGGCGAACAGCCCAAGGCCCCCATCACCGAGGTGTTCCGCAAGGAACCCCGCGCCCTTGTGGCCGCCGCCCTCTCCCGCGTCTGCCCCGACATCCTCTACGCGCTGTTCACCGTCTTCGTGGCCGTCTACGCCACCAAGGAACTCGGTATGACCACGGGCAACGTCCTCACGGCCATCCTCATCGGCTCGTCGTTCCAGCTGTTCCTGATCCCGCTGGCCGGCGCCCTCACGGACCGCTTCAACCGCCGCCTCGTCTACGGCATCGCGGCTGTGGGCACCGCCCTCTACATCCCGCTGTTCTTCCTCATGATCGAGGGCAAGTCGGTGCTGATGCTGACCATCGGCGTTGTGATCGGCCTGGCCTTCCACGCCTTCATGTACGGCCCCCAGGCCGCCTACATCACCGAGCAGTTCCCGGCCCGGCTGCGCTACGCCGGCAGCTCGCTGGCCTACACCCTGGCCGGCGTGATCGGCGGCGCCGTGGCTCCGCTCATCTTCACCGCGCTCTACGCAGCCTCCGGTGACTGGTACCTGATCGCGGCGTACCTCCTGGTGGCCTCCGCCGTGACGGTTGTGGGCCTGGCCCTCGGCCGGAACCCGCAGACCGCCGAAGAAGAGCGCCTCCTGGCGGACTCCCACGCCTAAGCGGCGCGGAAGCTGTTCGGCGCAAACCCAGTTCAAGCACTGTCAACAATGGAAGCGGTAGCAATGGAAACCCTGACCGTGCACAAGGTCCTCTCGGTGCGGCCCGTGGGAACGCGGGCGGTGCTCGCGGAGCTTTCCGGAACCCAGGACGTCCTCGCCCTGCAGACCCTGCTCCTCGAATCGCCGCTGCCGGGCCAGCAGGACGTGCTCGCGGCTGCGCAGACCGTTATGGTCCGTGCGGAGTCGCCGGCGGCGGCCCGCCGCATGGGCGCACTCCTGATGGAGCTGGACCTCACGGCTCCGGTCCGGCAGGACGGCGGCCTGGTGTACATCGATACCGTGTACGACGGCGAGGATCTCGCCGAAGTGGGACGGCTCACCGGCTTGGGAACTGAGGGTGTCATTGAAGCCCATACCGGCCAGGTCTGGACGGTGGCTTTCGCCGGGTTCGCGCCGGGGTTCGGCTACATGGTGGGGGAGAACCAGGTGCTGGAAGTGCCGCGCCGGAGCTCACCGCGGACCGCTGTGCCCGCCGGATCGGTGGCGCTGGCGGGCAACTATTCGGCGGTGTACCCGCGCAAGTCCCCGGGCGGCTGGCAGTTGATCGGCCGGACCGGGGCCCGCATGTGGGACCTCGACCGGGCCGAGCCGGCGCTGGCAAGTCCGGGCCACCGGGTCCAGTTCCGTGCCGTCCGCGATGTTGTGACCATGGCGCCGGAGTCCGCGGCGTCCGGGGCGGCGCCTGCCTCCACGGGGCCGGCCCAGGAACCTGCCTCCGGGCTGCGGATCGTTTCACCCGGGCTGCAGAGCCTCATCGAGGACCTCGGCCGGCACGGCCACTCCGCGCTGGGTGTCTCCGCGGCCGGTGCGTTGGACCGGGCCTCGCTGCGGCGGGCCAATCGGCTGGTGGGCAACGCCGCCTCGGCCGCAGCCATCGAAAGCGTCGCCGGTGGACTTAGGGTCCAAGCCGTCGGGGACCAGGTCGTGGCCGTTGCAGGGGCGCCGTCGGCGCTGACCGTCGACTCGCCGTCGGACGCTGGATCAGACTCAGACCCGGACGAGCCCGCACGCCAGCGCACCGTTCCCATGGCAACCCCGTTCGCCCTGCTTGACGGCGAAATCCTGACCCTTGGCGCGCCGGAGGCCGGCTTCCGCAGCTACCTTGCGGTCCGCGGCGGTGTGGACGCCGCCCCGGTACTGGGCAGCCGTTCCACGGACACCATGTCCGGCATCGGGCCGGCGCCGCTTGCCGCCGGCCAGATCCTGGCATCCGGCGACGTCACCGAATCCGGCGTTGTGGGTAACCCCGAACTCCAGCCGGACCTTCCCGGGGACGGCGTCACGGTGCTGGACATCGTGCTGGGTCCGCGCGCCGACTGGTTCGACGAGGCCGCCCTTGAGTCCCTCTGCGGGCAGGACTGGGTAGTGAAGCCCCAGTCCAACCGTGTTGGCATGCGGCTGGACGGCACGCCGCTGGAACGCAGCCGGCAAGGCGAACTGCCCAGCGAAGGCACCGTGGCCGGAGCCATCCAGGTCCCGCCCGAAGGCCTGCCTGTGCTCTTCCTGGCCGACCATCCGATCACGGGCGGCTACCCGGTGATCGGCGTAGTGGTGGACCACCAGCTCGATCTGGCCGCCCAGGTGCCGATCGGCGGCAGCATCCGCTTCCGCCGCGCTCCTGAACAGACTTCCCCTGAACAGACTGCCCCCGAACAGACTTCCCAAGAAAAGTGAGTAACTGATGCGCAAGGTCCTGATCGCCAACCGTGGTGAAATCGCCGTCCGGATTGCCCGAGCCTGCGAGGACGCCCAGCTGGAATCCGTCGCCGTCTATGCGGACATCGACGCCGATGCCATGCACGTCGGTGCCGCCAGCGAAGCCTTCAGCCTGGACGGGAACTCCCCGGCTGACACCTACCTGAACATCCCCAAACTGCTGGAGGTCGCGGCAAGGGCCGGAGCGGATGCCGTCCACCCCGGCTACGGCTTCCTGTCCGAGAACGCCGATTTCGCCCAGGCTGTACTCGACGCCGGACTCGCCTGGATCGGCCCCACTCCGGAAGCCATCCGGCAGCTCGGGAACAAGATCACTGCCCGCGAGATCGCGGTCCGTGCCGGAGCCCCGCTCGTGGCCGGCAGCGACGGGCCCGTAGACACCGCCGCGGAGGCCCGCGCCTTCGCCGAACAGCACGGCCTCCCGATTGCCATCAAGGCGGCCTTCGGCGGCGGCGGCCGCGGGCTGAAGGTGGTCCGGAACATGGACGAGATCGAGGAAGCCTTCGACTCCGCCGTCCGCGAGGCAGTGGCGGCCTTCGGACGCGGCGAATGCTTCGTGGAGCGCTACCTGGACCGTCCGCGCCACGTCGAGGCCCAGGTCCTGGCGGACACCCACGGCAACGTCGTCGTCGTCGGAACCCGCGACTGCTCCCTCCAGCGCCGGCACCAGAAGCTCGTCGAGGAAGCGCCCGCACCGTTCCTCAGCGACGACCAGCGGCAGCAGATCTACGACGCCGCCAAGGCAGTCTGCCGGGAAGCCGGCTATTCCGGCGCCGGCACCGTGGAATTCCTGGTCGCCGCCGACGGTACCGTGGCGTTCCTCGAGGTGAACACCCGGCTGCAGGTGGAGCACCCCATCACCGAGGAAACCACCGGGATCGACCTGGTCCAGGAGCAGTTCCGGATCGCCGCCGGGGAAAGCCTGCGCATCACCGCGGACCCCGAGCCCCGCGGCCACTCCTTCGAGTTCCGGCTCAACGCCGAGGATGTGGGGCGCGGCTTCCTGCCCTCACCCGGCACCATCGCAGAATTCCGCGGCCCCACCGGCCCGGGCATCCGCCTGGACACCGGCGTCCGCTCCGGCTCCTTCGTGGCGCCGCAGTTCGACTCCCTCCTCGCCAAGCTGATCGTCACCGGCGCGGACCGCCAGCAGGCCCTGCGGCGGGCACGCCGCGCCTTGGCGGAAATCGAGATCACCGGGGTGGCCACTGTGCTGCCGTTCCACCGCGCCGTGCTCGAATCCACGGACTTCACCTCCGAGACCGGGCTGGGCATCCACACCCGCTGGATTGAAACCGACTTCGCGGACCGGATCCCGGCGGATGCCGGCTACAGCACCGACGTGCCCGACGGCGAACGCCGCACCATCACCGTTGACGTGGACGGCCGCCGCCTGGCCGTCGGTCTTCCAGCGGACCTGCTGGACGGCTGGGCCCTGTCTACTCGGACTCTGTCCGGAGGGGCCCTTCCCGCCGGCGTCTCGGTGGATTCCGACGGCGACGCGGCCGCCGCTGATCCGGGGGAGCTGCGCGCCGACATGGCCGGAACCGTGGTGAAGTGGCTCGTGGAGCCGGGCGCCGAAGTGTCGGCGGGGGACGCCGTCGTCGTGCTTGAAGCGATGAAGATGGAAACCCAGGTCGCGGCGCACCGCGACGGCACGGTGAGCGGCATCCGCACCAAAGCCGGCGGTGTGGTGGCTGCCGGTGCGGTGCTGGCGCTGATCGGATAGGCGCACCAGGGGACCAAATACCGTGGCGCCGGCCGAAGTTCGGGAGGAAAATGCGAAACGTTAGCCAAACGTCGAGCGCTCCAGGAATCAGGTCCGAACCGTGGATGAACCAAGTGCAAACGAGAAGGTAGTCAACCGGCTGATCGCCTGCATCAATGACCGGCACGTTGAAATCATGGACGAGCTCTTTCACGACGATGCGGTGATGCACTGGCCGCAATCCGGAGAGCTTGTGCGCGGCGCCGAAAACCGGCGGGGAATCTACAACGCCTTCCCGCAGCTGCCCACCATCACGCCGCGCCGGCTGACCAGCGGCGGGAATCTGGTGGTTGCCGAGGCCCTGCTGGATTACGGCGGACCGCAGTATGAAACGGTGTTCATCTTCGAATTCCGGGACGGCAGGATCGCCAGGGAAACGGCCTACTGGAGTGAGCCGTTCGAGGCCCCGGAATGGCGCGCCCAGTGGGTTGAGCAGGCTTAGGCGATCGCCTTCACGGGCGGTGAACGTCGACGCCGGCAGCCGCCAGCGCAGCGAGGAACCGTTCCTGACGTTCTGCGGTGCCCAGGCTCAGGAGATATCCGCGCCCCGAATCGAGCTGGACGGCAGGCCCGATGTCCTGGATGATTCCCAGCCCGAAGCCGCCGAACCGCAGCCCGAATCCGTAGCGGAGGCCAATGTTCGCCGAAGCGGCCGAGTGGACTGCAGTAATAGGGATCCTGCAGCGATAGAAGGGGAACCACGCCAATCGCACTTCGTTTTCGAAAACATGGATCCTGGAGAACCCGAATGCCAGGAAAATGATCACAACGATGGCGACGCCGAGCGAGACTCCTGCAACCGGTTCCGACTGCAGCGCGCCGGTGAGGATCATGACGAGGAAGATTCCGATCAGCAGAATGCCTGCGCCCATCACGATGGCGCGCGGCAGCCGACCGTAAAACATCCTGCCGGAATCGAACAGGATGCGGGCGCGGTCTGATTCTGTCGCCATCAAATCATCCTCATCAGGCCGATTCGCGGATCACCAGTTCGGTGGGGATGGTGATGGCTGCCGGCCGCTCACCGTCGATGACGGCAAGGAGCAGCCGCACCATCTCCGCGCTGATCCGCTCGAACGGCTGCCGGACCGTGGTCAGCGTCGGCACCGTGGAAGCGGAAACCTTGATGTCGTCGAACCCGGCAACGGCCACGTCTTCCGGGATACGGCGGCCGGCTTCCTTGAGGACCTCCATGGCCCCGAGCGCCATGAGGTCGTTCGCCGCGAAGACGGCGTCGACGTCGGGGATCCGGTTGAGGATGTCCCGCATGCCTTTCGCGCCGCTTTCCCTGCTGTAGTCGCCGAAGGCAATGAGGTTCCCGTCGGCATCGGCGCCCTGGTGGTTCCGGTACGCCTCCAGGCGGCGGATGCCGCCGGAAGTGTCCTGCGGGCCGGCGATGGTGGCGATCCGCTTGCGGCCTCCGTCGCCCAGATGGCGGAGAACGTCCAGGGCACCTTCGTAATCGTCGGCGGCAACGTAACCCATCTTCTTTTCGAAGCCGAGCGGCACACCACACGCAATCGCAGGGATGTTGGCCGCGACGATTTCGGAGATGATGCCCTTCCGGGTGGCGTGGGCGGACACCAGCAGGACGCCGTCCACGTGCCCGGCGGTGAGGAACTCGGTGGCCCGGCGCTGTTCGTCGTCGGTCCCTGCCATGATCAGCACCAGCGGGATGTCGTGAACGGCCAGGGCATCGGCAGCTCCGCGCATCAGGACCGCGAAGTTGGGGTCCTCGAACAGCCGGTCGTGCGACTCGGTGAGCAGGAACGCCACCGAGTTTGCCCGGTTGGTGGCGAGGCTCCGGGCATGCGGGTTGACCCGGTACCCGGTTTTTTTGATGGCGGCAGTCACGGCTGCCAAAGCCGGTGGACTGACCCAGTGCCCGCCGTTGAGAACCCGGGAAACCGTGCCACGTGAGACGCCCGCTTCCCTGGCGACGTCGTCGATCTTGGGGCGGTTCTTGGAGGGAGGCTGAGACATGGCTAAAGCCTATCCGGGGCTAAGCCTTCACCGCACCGGCGGCCAGGTCGACCCGCCAGTAGCGCTGAAGGAGAAGGAACATAATGACGAGGGGGACGATGGACAGCAGGGCGCCCGCGAGGACCAGCGTGTACAGGGCGGGGGCGGAGGCGCCTTGGTTGAGCAGGCCGTTCAGGCCCACCATGATGGGGAACAGGTGGTCGTCGCCGAGCATGATGTACGGCAGCATGAAGTTGTTCCAGATTGCCACGAACTGGAACAGGAAGATGGTCACCAGGCCCGGCAGCATCACGGGCATCGCGATGCGGTTGAAGATGTACATTTCCCTGGCGCCCTCGGTGCGGGCCGCCTCGATGACATCGCCCGGCACCGAGGCGGCCGCGTAGATCCGGGCCAGGTAGATGCCGTACGGGCTGATGATCTGCGGGAGCAGCACGGACCAGTAGGTGTTGGTCAGTCCGGCCTGGGCGAGCATCAGGTACTGCGGGATGGCCAGGATGACGCCCGGCACCAGCACGCCCATGAGCAGGACCTTGAAGATTCCGGCCTTGCCGGGGAAGTCGAACTTGGCCAGCACGTAGCCGGACAGTGCCGAGATCCAGGTCGAGACGACGGCGCCGACACCGGCGTAGAGGGCAGTGTTGAGCATCCAGCGCCAGAACAGGCCGTCGCGGTACGCGGTGAGTTCCACGATGTTGTCCCACAGGTGCGTGCTGGGCGCGAGGGTGAATGTGGAGAACAGTTCCGTGCCGCTCTTGCTGGCCGCGGCCAGGACCCACAGGACAGGGAACAGGCAGTACAGGGCGCCGAGGATAAGGATGCCGGTGGAGAGGTAACTGGGCTTTTCGCGGAGCCCGTTGGCGCTGACGGCCGTGGTCCGGGTGGGTTTGGTGCGAATGGCGGTGGTGGTCACGGTCAGTTCTCCTGTCCGAAGGCCCGCTTCTGCACCACGCGCAGGAACAGGAAGGAAATGATGAAGGTGGCGGCGGCGATCACGATGCTGGTGGCGGCTGCCGAGAAGACGTCATTGCGGGTGAACGCGTCACGGTACACCAGCATGAGCGGTGACCAGCTCGTGGAGAGGCTGTTCGCCAGCGGGCGCAGCGTGGTGGGTTCGGCGAAGACCTGGAGGGTGGCGATCATCGAGAACAGGGCGGTCATCACGAGGGCCGGGGCGATGATCGGGATCTTGATCCGCAGGGCAGTCTGCACCTCGGAGCAGCCGTCCAGCTTGGCCGCCTCATAGATCTCAGTGGGAACCGCCTTGAGCGACGTGTACATCACGATCATGTTGAAGCCGACACCGCCCCAGAGTGCGATGTTGCAGATGGCGAGCGTCACCAGGTTGGGGTCCAGCAGGGACGGGAGCTCCGCGCCCAGCTGGCGTGCCACGAAGTGGAACGGGCTGACGCCGGGCAGGTAAAGGAAGCCCCAGAGCAGTGAGCTGATCACAGCGGGCACTGCGTAGGGCAGGAAGATGGCGGTCCGGGAGAAGTTTCCGGCCCGAGTGCGCCGGGAGTCCAGCAGCAAAGCGAACAGCAGGGCGAAACCGAGCATGAGGGGGATGAGGATGACGCCGTACAGCAGCACGCGCAGGACGCTGTCGGTGAATTCGGGGTCGGTGAGCGCGCTGATGTAGTTGTCCAGGCCGGCGAACACCTGGCTCTGCGAGTTCTTGCCCAGGCCCAGCCCGCTGACCTTCTTCTTCTGGAAGCTCAGGAACAGCGTGTAGACGATCGGTGCCGCCATAAAGACGAGGAAAAGGATGATGCCCGGGGCAAGCATCGCGTAGGGGACGAGCACCCGGGACTTGAAGTTTTTCGCCCGCCGGGGGGATCCGGGCGCTGCGGTCTTCGCCGCCGGTCCGGTCCTGGTCACGGTCATTGCCACGGGTGCACTTCCTTGCATTGATGTCGGTGGGGTTGGGTGTGCCTGGCCTGCCGGGAGGACGCGGACGACGACGGCGCATCGTGCGTGCCGCGCCCTCCCGGACGGCGGGTGCTACTTGACGGTAAAACCGGTCTTCTTCAGGTCATCGACCGTCACCTGCTGCATGCTCTTCACGGCATCCAGGAAGGCGCTCTTCTGCTTCGACTGCGCTGCCTTGGCGAATTGGTCGTTGTAGGCGTTGAACGTGACGTTTACGTTGGGGCCGTAGGTGAAGGAGCCGACGTTCTGTGCTGCCTCGCCGACCACCTTGTAGAAGTCAGGCTGGTTGCTGAAGAACTCCGGGGCCGTGGTCAGGGCGGATTCCGCGCCAGCGGAGTCTGCCGGGTAGATCCCGGTCTCGGTCACGAGGGCCTTGACTGCCTGCGGGTCCGTGTTCAGCCAGGTGGCGAACTTCGCTGCGGCGTCCACGTTCTTGGACTGCGACGTCACGGCGGTGGAGGAACCGCCCCAGTTGCCGGTGGCGGGGTTGGCGGCATCCCACTGCGGCATGGGTGCGGCCTTCCACTGGCCCGCCGTCGCGCCGGCGTTGCCGGCCAGGACGCCCGGACCCCAGGCGGCGCTGAGCCAGCCCACCTGCTTGCCGGTGTTCAGTGCCGTGTTCCACTCGGGCGTGTACATCGGCTTGTTGTCGATGACGCCGTCCTGGACCAGGCCGCCCCAGTACCCGGCGACCTTCTGGGTGGGATCTTCGTCCACCTTGACGCTCCAAGCGTCACCGTCGATGCCCCACCAGGAAGCTCCGGCCTGCTGGGCCATGCCGGTGAACCAGCCGGCGTCGTTGGAGGAGAACGTCCCCAGGTACGCTCCGGGGTCGGCGGCGTGGACAGCCTTGGCTGCTTCTGCGTATTCGTCCCAGGTCTTTGGAACGGAGAGGCCGAGCTTTTCGAACACGTCAGCGCGGTAGTAGAACACCATGGGGCCGGTGTCCTGCGGTACGGAGTACAGCGCCTCGCCGCCCAGGGTTACGGAGTTCCACACGCCCTCGGGGAAGTGGCTCTTTGTGCCGTTCGCAGAGGTCTTGGACAGGTCCGCCAGGGCATCCGCCGCCACCAGGGTGGGGATCTTCTGGTATTCGGCCTGGATCAGGTCAGGGGCGCCGCTGCCGGCCTTCACTGCGGTGAGCAGCTTGGTGACCGCGGGGTCGCCGCCGTCCTGCTTGTTGACGGTGACATGGATGTTCGGGTTCTTCTGGTTCCAAAGGTCCACCACCTTGTCCAGGTTCGGCGCCCAGGCCCAGTAAATGAGTTCCACTTTCTGGTTGGAATCGCTTGCTGGCTCTGCCGCGGAACCTGTTCCCGCTCCGCCCGAACATCCTGCGGTGAGCATGGTGGCCGCGGCGAGCATGGCTACGGCGCCTGCACGAAATGACTTGCGCATTCCGTCCTCCTTGTCGAAAAGCTTGATGGGTCTGTCTGAATTATCACCGCTCATCCGAACCGAGGCCGTATGACTGTGAGCGGTTCCAGTAATCCACACAACTGTGACGTGTGTCAATGCGGAATCCGCTCTAGCTTCGAAACTTTCCGCTGTGATACAACTGGGACCGCACACAGTTCTAAGGAGACCAGGAAATGACAGACGTCCTTCAGCGCACCGCTCCCCGGAGCGCACAGGCCCCGTGGCTGCAGCGCCCGGCCGGGCTCTGCTACGGCGGGGACTACAACCCCGAACAGTGGCCGCGGGAGGTCTGGGCCGAAGACATCGCGCTGATGAAGGAGGCCGGGATCAACCTGGTCAGCGTCGGCATCTTCTCGTGGGTCCTGCTGGAGCCCCGCGAGGGTGAGTATGACTTCGAATGGCTCGATCACCTGATGGACCTGCTCGCCGACGCCGGAATCAGCGTGGATCTGGGCACGCCTACAGCGGCACCGCCGGCCTGGTTCTGGAAGAAATACCCGCAGGCACGCCCCGTCACCCGCGAGGGTGTCCCGCTGGGCAGCGGATCCCGCGGCATGGCTAGCCCCAGCGCGCCCGAATACCTGCGCGCGGCCACCAACATCACCGGGCAGCTCGCCCGGCGGTACGGATCCCACCCGGCACTGGTGCTGTGGCACGTGCACAACGAATACGGCGCCCCGGTCAGCGACTCCTATGACGACTACTCCGTGGCGGCCTTTCGTGAATGGCTGCAGGCACGCTACGGCAGCCTGGACGCCCTCAACCAGGCCTGGGGAACCCTGTTCTGGGGCCAGAAATACGGCGAATGGGACGAAATCGACGCTCCCCGGCTCGCCGCCAGTGTCAGCAACCAGGCCCAGCGGCTGGATTTCCGTCGGTTCACCTCGGACGCGCTGCTGAAGTGCTTCGTCGCCGAGCGGGACGTGATCCGCAAATACACGCCGGAGCTGCCGGTGACCACCAACTTCATGGCCACCAACTGCCTCGCCGCGGACTACTGGAAGTGGAGCCGCGAGGTGGACATCGTCTCCAACGACCACTACCTCGTGGCGGAACGCACCGACAACCACATCCTGCTGTCCATGGACGCCGACCTCACGCGCTCGCTGGCCGGCAACCGGCCCTGGATGCTCATGGAACACTCCACCGGAGCCGTGAACTGGCAGGGCCGCAACATCGCCAAACGCCCCGGCGAACTTGCCCGCAACAGCATCTCCCATCTGGCCCGCGGCGCGGACGCCGTGATGTTCTTCCAGTTCCGGGCCTCCCGGTTCGGGGCCGAGAAGTTCCACTCCGCCATGCTTCCCCATGCCGGAACAGGCACCCGGATCTGGCGCGAAGTCTTGGACCTCGGGGATGACCTTAAGAAGCTTTCGGCCGTGAAAGGCTCCACCGTCCAGGCCCGCGTGGCGATCCTCTGGGACGTAGAGTCGTTCTGGGCGCAGGACCTGGAGTGGCGCCCCAGCAGAGACCTGAACCACCGCGAACGCATTGAGGCCTACTACTCGGTGCTGTGGGAGCACGGAATCACCACCGATTTCGCCCACCCCGAAGCCGACCTCTCGGGCTACGACCTGGTCCTCGCCCCGGCCCTCTATCTGGTCGGAGACACAGCGGCGGCGAACCTGCGGGGATACGTCGACGGTGGCGGGCACCTGCTCGTCTCCTACTTCTCCGGCATCGTCGACTCCAACGACACCGTTCCCGCCGGCGCCTCACCCGGCGGGCTCCGGGATGTCCTTGGCCTCGAAATCCACGAATTCCTGCCGCTCCGAGCCGGAGAAACGACGAACCTCAGCAACGGGAACGCCGGCGCCGTCTGGACGGAAGACATCCACCCCGCCACGGCAACCGTGGTGGCCAGCTACCTTGACGGCCCCGCCGCCTCGGGCCCGGCCATCACCCGCAACGCCTTTGGCAGCGGCACCGCCTGGTACGTCTCCACAAAGCTCGACGGCGGCGACCTCACCGCCGTCGTCCTCGACGCTGTCCGGACCGCCGGACTGGATGCTGCCCCCAAGCTGCCGGAGGGACTGGAAGTGATCACCCGCAGCAACAACACGGACAAATTCACTTTCCTCATCAACCACTCCGAGGCAGACGCCGAATATCCGGCAAGGGGACACGACCTGCTCACCGGAGAACCGTCAGCGCCCGTCTCCGTCATTCCCGGCGGCACCGTGCGCGTCCTCCACTCGCAGGAAGGAGTGCCCGCCACATGAACACCGCCACCGCTGAAATGCTTGAAGTGAAAGTCGACACGGCCCGGCAGCTCGAGGAACGGCTGAACGCCGCCGTCCGGAGCCTGCAGGACGTGGCCATCCGCACCCGCGCCCAGGGGATCCTGGTGACCCGGCTTAACCCCGGCCACTACACGGTTTCGCTTAGCGACTCCGTGCCGTTCGGGGTGACCCGCGAACAGAGCCGCTAGCCGGGCAGGGACACAACAACCGTGGAGGGCGGGCAGCTGCCCGCCCTCCGGTCATTTGTCCGCTTTAGCGGACGCTGAGCCTCGCCGTTTCGGTCGTGACCTTCCCGTGGGCGTTCTGGAAGACAGCCCGGACCAGCAGCCCGTCCTGGCCCGATGACACCGCGCCGAATTCCAGCGTGGATTTGTAGGTGCCCTCGTCCGTCCGTTTGGTCACGGGCTGGCCGGCGATGCGCTGCCAGGTGGCGCCGCCGTCTGCTGAGGATTCCCAGACAGCAACGGGTCCGGGGGTGCCGGTGGCCGTGGCACTGAAGCTGGCTTTCCGGCCGGAACCGGCTGCCGTGTCCTTGGGCTGTTTGGTTGCTTTGGGCAGCTCCACGTTTTGGTTGAACGCCGGCCAGCCGCCCGTCCAGTCGATCTTCTGCACACCCAAGGTGGGGAAGTAGGGAGCGGCCTCGTTGGAGCCGTCGTAGTAGTGGAATGCCAGGTAGTCGCCAAAGACCGACTGGCCGCCCGGTCCGGTGACCGCACCATGGGCATCGAGCACCACGGATCCGCCGCCGCCCAACATGTCGCGGCCGTCCTTATCCAGGTACGGGCCCTTGACGGACTTGGACCGGCCCACGGCCACCCTGTACGTTGAATCCCCGCCGCGGCAGCAGGAGTCAAAGGACACGAAGAGGTAGTAATAGTCGTCGTGTTTGGTGATGTACGGCGCCTCAACGGGGTTGCCGGGCATGAACCGGTCCGCGATGTTCACGGTTTTGGACTGCCAGTCCGCCACCGGCTTGCCGCTGGGCCATTCGATGGGGACCAGGAAGATTCCGTACCAGAATGATCCGATAGCCATATATGGGGTGCCTTCGGCGTCTTCGATGATGCCGGCGTCGATCGCGTTGAAGGTCTTGCCGGGATTGTTCGGGTCCAGGCCGCTGGCCGGCGAGGACACCACGAGCCCCTGGTCCACCCATTCGTAATCCGGGTCGTTCGGGTCAAGGGTGGTGTTGGTTGCCAGCGCGGTCAGCGAATTGTTTCCACCGAAGCGCGACGCCGAGTAGTAGAGGTAGTAGGTGCCGTCATTTTCGTGGATCTCAGGTGCCCAGAGGTTGCCGGGCAGCTCGCCGTCCGAAAAGTGTTCATCGATCCAGGCGGGAATCCTGTCCCAGACCGTGCCGCTGTAGTTCCACGTGGTGCCGGCATCGTGCGACGACCAGATCTGGATTGTTCCGCCGTTTTCGCGGTTTACCAGGCCGGTGGAGTAGACGTACCAGGTGCCGTCGTCGTCAATGATGAGTGCCGGATCATGGATCGGAGAGGTTTCGCCCACCACGGTTTTGCCGCCGGGCAGGTCTTCCGGCAGTTTCTCGGTGGCGGCCACTGCGGCTGCAGGGCGGACGGAGTCCTTGCCCGGGTGGTCCGTGGCGGTCGGTGGCAGCGCGGCGGCTGTCAGGGCGAGGCCGGCGGCGGCAACCAGTCCCGCTGCTCGTGCTATCCATGGACGTGACTTCATCATCACGTGTTCCTTCCGAAGTGCGATTGAAGGGAAATATTTGGCGTGGTGCTTCGCAGCAGCGGGGGATGCGCCCGGCGCGGCAGTGATTGCAACGTTGTAAACATGAATATCGCATGGCCCGGGAGTGGCGTCAAGGGATCACTGTCGGAGCTGCCCCTCCGGCGCGGATGGCTGACGAAGGTCCGGAAGAAAGTATTTTCACTCCGGCCTTGACGCTTCCGATCGGGCTGTGTGATATTTCTTACAACGTTGCAAATTAAACCAGCCTGGATGCCGATCCGCTACAGCGGGTTCCCGTGGCCCCACCCTGTTACACCAACCCGGAAGGACTACGTGATGATGAAGTCACGTCCCATTGCCGCGACCTTGGCGCTTGTCGCCGCGGCCGGCCTCCTGCTCAGCGGATGCTCCGCCCCTGCCGGCTCAGAGGCCGGCGGCGAGAAGAAACTCACCTTTATGTTCCGCGGCGGTGAAGATGAAAAGAAGGCCTACGAGAAGGCGGTGGAACAGTTCGAAAGGGACAACAGCGTCGACGTCGACATCATCGTCACCACCGCGGACCAGTACGCCACCAAGCTGAAGGCCGCCATAGCCGGCAAGCAGGTCCCCGATGTGTTCTACATCAGCCCCGGCGACGTGCAGGCGTATGTCCAGAACGGGATCGTCAAGGACATCACGGAATACGTGGAGAACTCGGACACCATCGACCTGGACAACATCTGGGAGTACGGCGTCGACAGCTACCGCTATGACGGCAAGCGTGTCGGCGAAGGCGCCATCTACGCCCTGCCCAAGGACGTGGGGCCGTTCTCGTTCGGCTACAACAAGACCATGCTGGAGAAGGCGGGCATCCCGCTGCCGGACAAGGACAAGCCCTACACCTTTGACGAGTTCGTGGCAGCAGCCAAGAAGCTCACCGCGGACACCAACGGCGACGGCGCCCTGGACCAGTGGGGGACCGGCCTCAATGTCCAGTGGAACCTGCAGCCGTTCGTCTGGTCCAACGGTGGCGACTGGCTCAATGAGGACCGCACCAAAGTCACCGTGGACACCCCCGAGTTTGCCGAATCCCTGCAATGGTTCGCCGACCTCCAGAATGTCCACGGGGTGACACCCTCGGTGGCGGAGGCCCAGACCCTGGACACCTACCAGCGCTGGATGAAGGGCGAAATCGGCTTCTTCCCCATTGCTCCCTGGGACCTCTCCACCTACCAGAAGCTCGGCTTCGACTGGGACGTCATTCCCTACCCGGCCGGTGAGACCGGCAAGTCGGCAACATGGACCGGCACCCTGGGCATCGCGGTAGCGGAAAGCTCCAAGTTCCCGGAGGACGCCGCCAAGCTCGTGGAGTACCTGACGGCGAACAAGGAAGCGCAGCAGAGCCTGGTGGACGCCGGAATCCAGATCCCCAACCTGAAGGACATGGCAGAGACCTGGGCCGCGGACACCAGCACCAAGCCGGCCAACAAGGCGGAGTTCCTGGAGATCGTCAAGGACTACGGCCGGGAACTGCCGGCCGGCAACACGTTCAATGCCGAGTGGTATGACGAACTGTTCACCAACATCCAGCCTGTCCTGGACGGAAAGCAGTCCGCCAGGGACTACCTGAAGGAAGCTCAGCCCAGGATGCAGGAATTCCTGGACTCCGCCAACCAGCAGGCCGGCAACTAACCGCGCCCTGCCGTCCCCGGGCCACGCCCCCGGGGGCCGGTCCCATCCGGTACGTCCCCAAGGCGTGTCCCCAAGAGTGGTGCCGCGGCTGCACCGGAGTGCCGCCGCGGCACCTCTCCACCCATTACGAATCACAGAGGATCCCCCGATGACCACAACCATGCGCCGTTCGCGGCTCCACCGGAAGGAACACCAGGCCGCGCTTATCTTCGTTGCCATACCGGTGATCGGGTTCCTCCTCTTCACGCTCTTCCCGCTGGTCTTTTCCGTCTACGCGTCCTTCACCAACTGGAACGGCATCTCCGCCCCGGTCTTCAAGGGCCTGGACAACTACACCAAAATGTTCGGGGACCGCTACTTCCTGAAGTCGCTGTGGAACACCCTCTACATGATGATCGGAATCCCGGTGGGCCTGGTCATCTCCCTGGCGCTCGCCCTGGCCATGAACCGCAAGATGCGCGGCACCACGTTCTTCCGCACGGTGTACTACCTGCCGGTTATTTCCTCCATCGCTGCGGTGGCCATCCTCTGGCAGTGGGCCTTCAACGGTGATTTCGGCCTGATCAACCAGGGCCTGTCGCTTATCGGCATCGACGGCCCCAACTGGCTCCAGGACACGGCGACGGTGAAGCCCGCGCTGATCATCATGGCGGTCTGGAAAGGCCTGGGCTATTCCATGCTGCTCTACCTGGCCGCCCTGCAGTCCGTGCCGCGCTACCTCTACGAAGCCGCCGCGCTGGACGGTGCCACCGCCTGGCAGCAGTTCCGGCACATCACCATTCCCATCGTCCGGCCCGTCACGTTCTTCCTCATCGTCACCAGCATCATCGGCGGCTCGCAGATCTTTGTGGAAATCAACATCATGACCCCCACCGGCGGTCCCGAGTTCGAGTCGGCATCCATCGTTTGGTACATCTGGCAAAAGGCCTTCGACAACCTCCAGATGGGCTACGCCTCCGCTATGTCCGTGGTCCTGGGACTGCTGGTATTCACCATCACCTTCATCCAGTTCCGGCTCAACCGCCGCAACCAGTTTTCGATCGATTGAGGCAGGCAGCCATGTCCGCACAGCACGTCATCACCACTCCGCCGCTGGAACCCTCAGCCGCCATTCCCGCGGGTCCCGGAAACAGCTCGACGGCGGCCGCCCCCGGCGGGAAGCAACGCTCTGTCAAGGGGCGCCTCCAGCCGGGCAACGTCCTGGTCACCCTGATCCTCACAGCCGGGGCAATCCTGATGATCGCCCCGCTCGCCTGGACCTTCTCCACATCGCTGAAAACCCGCGACGGCGTTTTCGAACTGCCGCCACAGTGGATCCCGGACCCCTTCGTGTGGGAAAACTATGCCCGGATCTGGACGGCCGGCCCGCTGCTGAGCGGCATCCAGAACAGCCTGGTCGTCGCGTGCTCCGTCACCGTCATCGGCTCCCTGACCTCCGCGCTGGCGGCGTTTGCCTTCGCCAAGCTCCGGATGCCCTTCAAGAACGTGCTGTTCCTGGGGCTGCTTTCCGGCCTGATGATTCCGTTCCCCACCCTGATGATTCCGCAGTTCACCATCTTCGCCAGCATCGGCTGGGTGGACACCCTGCTGCCGCTGATCGTGCCAGGGCTGTTCGGCAACATCATCATGATTTTCTTCCTGCGCCAGTTCCTGAACAGCGTGCCGGACTCGATCGTGGAAGCGGCCAGGATTGATGGCGCCTCGTACCTGCAGATTTTCTGGACGCTAATCCTGCCGGCCATCCGGCCCGCCCTGGCGGCACAGTTCATCCTCTGGTTCATGGCCATGTGGAACGACTACCTCGCGCCGATCATCTACCTGAACTCGCCGGGGAAGCAGACGCTCCAGCTGGTGATTGCCAACTTCAACGCCCAGTACGCCATCCAGACGGACTACCCCCTCATCATGGCGGCGTCGTTCGTGGCGCTCCTGCCGGTACTGATCGTCTTCATCGTCTTCCAGCGCCAGATCATCGAATCCATTGCGCTCTCAGGGTCGAAGGGTTAGCCCGTGCCAGTCCACGACACCTGCCTGGCGGACGCACTGACGGACGCACTGACGGACGCACAGCCGTACGTCACGCCGTCGCCTGCCGAGCCGGCGCCGGCCCCCACCGGCGAGCCGTCCACTTGGGGCGCACGGCACGCCCACGACCCCACCGTGGTGCGTGCCGACGACGGCATCTACTACATGTTTTCCACCGACGCAGTGGCCAACTCGGAAGATATTCCAACCGGCGTACATATCCGCACCTCGCGGGACCTGGTCACCTGGCATTTTGCCGGCACCGCGTTCGACGGCGTTCCCTGCCCCGCCCGTGACTGGTCGGGAGCGACTGGCCTGTGGGCCCCGGAAGTGGTCCGCTGGGCAACCGGCGCATGGCATATGTACTACTCGGCATCCACCTTCGGTTCCAACACCTCGGCCATCGGCCTGGCCACAGCCCCGCATCCGTCCGGCCCCTGGAAGGACCACGGGCTCGTGGTGGCAACGCGCGCCGGCGTGGACACGCAGAACGCGATCGACGCCGCCGTCACCTTCGACGCCGACGGCGCGCCCTGGCTGACCTACGGCTCCTTTTTCTCCGGCATCTACACCCTGCCGCTGGACCCGGCCTCGGGTCGTCCGCTGCTGCAAGGCGACCCCGGATCGCTAATCGCCCGCCGGCACCCGTTCGTGGAGGGCGCCGTCGAAGGGGCGTTCATCATGTACCGGCCCCAGGAGGGCCGGTACGTGCTCTTCGCCTCCTACGATTCCCTGTTCAGCAGCTACAACGTGCGCGTTGCTGCAGCGGAGCACATCACCGGGCCCTACCGGGATATCCGCGGACTCTCCATGACGGACCTCGAGGCGCCGCCAGCCTCGATCGGCACGAAAATCCTGGGAAGCCACCGGTTCGACGGCGCTGCTGGCTGGCTGGCGCCGGGGCACAGTTCAGTCCTTAGCCAGGACGGTAGGGACGGCGGCGACGAGCACTTCCTGGTCCACCACGCCCGCTTCGCTGCGGATCCCTCGCAGCACATCGTCCAACTCAGGCGGCTGTTCTTCAACACTGCGGGCTGGCCGGTGGTATCGCCCCAGCCGTACGCCGGGCCGGAGCGGGAGGTCCTGGGCTCACCGCAGCCGCTATCCGGCCGGTGGCAGGTCGTCCGGTTCGCCCCCGACTCCACGGACCTCGTGGAGTCAGTGCCGCTGGACCTGGAAAGTGACAGTGATGAACCGTTCGACGGCGGCCCGGCCGCCGTCCGCCTCCTGGCGGACGATCTGGACCTGGATGCAGTAGTTTTCGTTTCGTGGGACTGGTCCCGCGGTGCGGCAGCCCTGTCATTTAGCGGGTTCGACCGGCACGGCGTCGCCTGGTGCGGCACCAAGGGGGCGTGACCATGGACGACAACCCCATCGGCTGGGCCGGCCGGCTTATGGAGTGGCTGCAGTTCGGCACGCGCCTGGTGCTGGTCAACATCCTCTTTGTGGCCGGAGCGCTTGCCGGGCTCGTCCTGTTCGGGCTATTTCCGGCCGCAGTGGCCGCCACCACGGTGCTGGCCCGGCTCCGGGCGGGAGCGGGCGGTGACCATCTGGTGCGGGACTTCATCACTGCCTACCGCGCCCAGTTCTTACACGTCAACCGCGTGGGCAGCGTCTTCTGGCTCGCCGGCGTAGTCCTCTTCCTCAATGCGCATTCCGTTCTTGGCCGGCCCGCCGGCGGTTCCGTGCCCGCGTTGGAGGCTGTGCTGCTTGTCCTGTCCGCCGCCGCGGGTGCGGGGAACCTGGCCGCCGCCGCGACTGCCGTGGCCATCTGCAGCCGGTACCGGGACACGGTTTACCGGACCTGGCGGCTGGCCTTTGTGCTGCCGCTCGTCGCACCCCTCATGAGCATCTCCCTGCTGGCCAGCCTTGTTGCGCTCACGGTGGTCTTCTCCGGACTGAACGTGCTGGTGCCGCTCATTGGCGCCTCTGTCCCGCTGCTTCTCTCAGGCTGGCTCGTGGGAAGGCGGTTGGGAACCCTCGAAACCGCTGCTTAGGCCACACACCTCCACTCCCTCAAAACGTCAGACAGAACAGGAAAGAATCCCTTGACTACCCCCACCGCAACCTCTCCCAATGACGAGATGGCCGTCGAGGCGCCCACCGTCATCACCATCGACCGCTCGGCCGTCGTCGCACCGGTCAGCCGCCGCATTTTCGGCTCCTTCGTGGAACACCTTGGCCGCTGCGTGTACGACGGCATCTACGAGCCGGGCCACCCCACTGCCAACGAGGACGGATTCAGGCTCGACGTCGTGGACCTGGTCAAGGAGTTGGGCTCCAGCACCATCCGCTACCCCGGCGGGAACTTCGTCTCCGGCTACCGCTGGGAAGACGGCGTGGGCCCCCGCGACCAGCGGCCGGTCCGCCGCGACCTCGCCTGGCACTCCCTGGAAACCAACCAGGTGGGCATCGATGAATTCGCGCGCTGGTGCACGCTCACGGACTCCGAACTGATGATGGCCGTGAACCTCGGCACCCGGGGAATCGACGCCGCCCTGGACCTGCTTGAATACGCCAACCATCCGTCCGGCACCACCCTCAGCGACCTGCGGATCGCCAACGGTGCCAAGGATCCCTACAACATCCGCATGTGGTGCCTCGGTAACGAAATGGACGGGCCCTGGCAGATCGGCCACATGTCCGCGGACAGCTACGGCAAGCTCGCCGCCCGCACGGCGTCGGCCATGAAGACGGCGGACAAGAACCTGGAACTGGTGGTGTGCGGCTCGTCCAGCTCCGCCATGCCGACTTTTGGCGAATGGGAACGTGTGGTCCTGGAGCACAGCTACGAGCACGTGGACTACATCTCTTGCCACGCCTACTACCAGGAGCGCAACGGGGACCTCGGCTCCTTCCTCGCCTCCTCGCTGGACATGCAGTACTTCATCGAAACCGTGGTGGCCACTGCCGACCACGTCAAGCACAAGCTCAAGAGCAAGAAGACCATCCAGCTCTCCTTCGATGAATGGAACATCTGGTACCTGGACGAACACCAGGCCTCCGATGAGGTCAATGAGGAGTGGGTGCACGCGCCGCGCCAGCTGGAGGACGTCTACTCCGTGGCCGACGCCGTGGTCTTTGGCAACCTGCTCATCACGCTGCTGAAGAACCACGACCGCGTGGCGTCAGCGTCGCTGGCCCAGCTGGTCAACGTGATCGCGCCGATCATGACCGAACCCGGTGGCGACGCCTGGCGCCAGACCACGTTCTTCCCGTTCTCCGTCACGTCGCGGCTGGCCCGCGGCGAGGTGCTGCGCCCCCGCATCGAGGCCGGAACCTACACGACGGCGGTGTACGGCGAGGCGCCGCTGGTGGATGCTGTCGCCACAGCGGACGCCGCGACCGGCCAGTCGGCGGTGTTCCTGGTAAACCGCAGCCAGACCGACCCGATCGACGTCTCCATCAACGTGGCCGACCTCCACGCCACGGCGATCAGCGAGGCTGTGACCCTGCACGATGAGGACGCCTATGCGAAGAACACGCTCCACGACCAGAACCGGGTCGGCCTCAAGGCGTTGACCGGCGCCGTCCTGGAGGAGGGTGTCCTCACGGTGACTCTTCCGCCCGTGTCCTGGTCCGCCGTCGCCCTCGGATAAAGGCTGGCCGCCCTGGCGGGAATCATCCGCGGCCGGCCGCCCCCAGGGGGTGGCCGGTTGCGGCGCTTTCCGCGACGCCTTAATCGGGGACTAGTCCCTAACGCGAGCCGGTGCCTGGCCGCCCACCGTGGACTCGCGCGGCACAATGCGGAACGCCGATTCGACTTCCCGGGGCGGCCCGGCGTCGGGGTTTTTGATCCGTTCCATCAGCAGCTTGATGGCCGTCTCGGCAATTTCAGCCCGCCCCGGATCCACGGTGCTGAGCGTCGGCAGGGAGTACCGGGTCTCGTCGAGGTCGTCGAACCCGATCACCGCGACGTCGTCGGGAACGCGGTAGCCGGCTTCCTGGAGAACGCGCACCGCGCCCTGCGCCAGCGTGTCATTGAGGCCGAATACGGCGTCGAACGGGGCCCCGCGGTCCAGGAGGTCGTGCATGGCGGCCGCACCGTTGGAACGGTGCCAGTCGCGGACATAGGCCACAATGCCGTCGTCGTACGGGATGTTCCGGGCCGCCAGCGCCTCACGGTAGCCGCGCAGGCGCAGGCCGGCGGAACCGATCACCTCTCCCTGGTGCGCGCCCACCACCGCGATGCGCGTCCGGCCCAGGCTGAGCAGGTGCTCTGTGGCTGCCCGGGCGGCGGCAACGTTCTGCATGGTGACGTGGTCCGATTTGCTGTTGAAGATCCGCTCGCCGAGCAGGACGATGGGAACCTCGGCCTTGATGAGGTCGACATCCTCCTGGCCCAGCTCCAGCGGGCTGAAGATGAGGCCGTCGGACATTTTGAGGCGCGGGCTGGCCATCACTTCAAGCTCGCGGCCGCGGTCCGCCCCGGTCTGTTCGATGAGCACCACCAGGCCGTGCTTGGCCGCGGCCTCGATGACCGAATCAGCCAGCTCCGCAAAGTACGGCAGGCTCAGCTGGGGGAGTGCCAGGGTGATCGCACCGGTGTGTCCGGAGCGCAGGCTGCGCGCCGTGAGGTTGGGGCGGTAACCCAGCGCGGCGATGGCTTCCTCCACGCGGGCACGGGTGGTGTCCCGGACGTGCGGATGGTTGTTGATGACGTTTGAGACGGTCTTGAACGACACTCCCGCAACGCGCGCGACGTCGTGAAGCGTGGCTGCCATGCCGCATCCCCCGTTTACTGAATTCCTGAGGCGACGGTTGTGCCTGCTCCAATTTTACAACGTTGCATCCCCGTCCGCCTGCCACAATCCGGGAAGTAGCCTGCTCGCATCATAGCGCGGCGGGATCCGGCCGGTTTAGCGGACTGCGGCTTCGCTGGCCGGCTCATCCAGCGGCATCAGAGTCAGGCGTGTCGATTTCAGAACAGTGCCCAGCAGCGAGCGGGCCGCCAGCAGCAGGCCGCTCACCTCGGGGCAGGACAGTTCGTAGAACAGCCTGCCGTCCTGGCGCGAGGGGATGACCAGGCGCTGGCGGCGGAGGACACCAAGGTGCTGGGACAGATTTGACGGTTCCAGACCGGTGCCGTCGCGCAGGCGGCTGACAGCCACGGGACCGTCGGCGAGCATCTCCAGGAGCTGGATCCGGGCAGGGTGACCCATGGATTTAAAAAGTTCGGCCTTCACATCATTCAGGACCAGACCTACGGGCAGATCGTCCTTCATCGGGCCTCGCTCCTTACTTCCAATGCACGGCACAAGGCCGGCGTTCCAACGAATAAAAGACTAGGACAGACAGAAAGGTCTGTCTTGCATTCACGCCATTTAGCTCGATGTCCATGTACATCGTAGCCCCCGGACGTGTCCGGACGGCGGGGTGTTTTCAATCGGTGGCCACCCCTTGCGCGGACGGGTGGAGTAGTTCAGACTTTCATGAATTCATCAAATCGCACCGGCCGTTCACAGGTTGCCGGCAACACTTGGATGGATTCAGGCTGCTTCCGCTGACAACGGCGTCACCGGGGGTGGCATGATCCCAAGTTTCAGGAGGGCTCAATGGCAGGCATGTTCGAACTATTCGCCGACTCGGATTCTTCCTTTAGGTTTCAACTGACAGCTCCGGACGGAACAGTCATGGCGCTCTCCAGGCCCTTCCCGGACAAGCGCGCCGCCGTTGCAGGCATTGCTGAGGTTCGCGAGTACGCGGGGATGGGCTTTGTCACCGAAATCCAGGCACCGGACACGGAAGACACGTCGGAAGGCATCACGGACGCAACGTCCGCCGAACTAGCAGCTGACCCGCCAGTGGGAGGCGATTCCGCGGAAAAGCGAAAAGCCATTCCGGCCGGATCGTTCAATCCCGCCACGTTCCCGCGTGCCCGCGTCTCCTCTGCGGCGCGCGCCCTCGGCGGGCGGGCAGCCAGCCGGAAACAGCAGATTCTGGTTCGGTGGCGGCAAACATTACGGCCGGGTGCCGCCGTCGCCGATCTCCGTGCGTGTTGACTTCCGTGGACGTGCCGAGAGCCCCGCAGGGGTACCCCAGTGCCCTCGCTGCGGCTGATTGCATCGTCGGGACGATCCGTTTCGACGTGGCCAGCGGAAAGTTGGACTGGTCCGAGGAGCTCTACCTCATTCACGGCTACGGCCGCGGGGAGATTGTTCCCACCCTCGATCTGTTCCTTTCACACAAGCATCCGGACGACCGGACACGCAGCCGTGAGGCTTTCGCCGAAGTGAGCAGCGCCGGGGGCAGTTTCTTCACGTACGACAGGCTCATTGACGCCCGCCTGCGGGAACACAGGATCCTGACCACAGGGGAGGGCGTGCTGGACGATAGCGGAAGGCCTAGCCACATTGATGCCTTCGTCATTGACCTCACGAGGACCCTGCAGCGCGAGTCGGAACTGTTTGCCAGGGCGGCCGTCGCGGCAGCCAACGCCAGCCGCAGCACCATAGAGCAGGCCAAAGGCATCCTGATGGGCGCCCTGCATATCGGTTCGGAGGAGGCCTTCAAACTGCTCGTCAGCAACAGCCAGCACTGCAATGTCAAGCTGGCGCGGACGGCTGCTGACCTGGTGGACCTGGCCAACAACTCCAAGGACCCCGCCGTGCTGGACGGTTTCATCCAGGCCCTCCACCGCGGCCCTGTCCGCCACCGGTCCAGGGTTATCGGCACGAACCGCCATCACGGGCGGCGCCCGCAGCGCTCCATGTAGGCCTGCGGATAGCCGCCACGGCGAACAGGGGATTCGTTTAGGGAGCAGTAACATCATGCGTCCCTCCCGCCGCATGTAAAATTCCTTCTACGATGACTGCCGAAGATGCCAACCGCGCGACGCTGTTGCCCGCCCAGGCAATGACGGGCCGCGACGACCCAGTGGACCGCATTCTTTCCACCGCTTATGAGCTGTTCTCCCGCCGCGGGATCCGCGATGTTGGGACCAATGAACTCATCAGCCGTTCCGGCGTGGCCAAAGCAACGTTTTACCGCCACTTCCCGTCGAAGGATGCCCTTGTCCTGGCCTTTCTGGCGCTCCGCGACCAGGTATGGACCGTGGACCTCATCGTTTCGGAAGCCCGCCGGCGCGGCAACACCCCCGAAGAACGGCTGTTGGCTGTCTTCGATGTGTTTGGCGACTGGTTCCACCGTGACGACTTCGAGGCCTGCACGTTCATCAACGTCCTGCTCGAAATGGGTCCCGACCATCCGCTGGGAAAAGCGAGCATCGGCTACCTGAGCAGGATCCGCGGGCACATCGAGGCGCTTGCGGAGGAGGCCGGGCTGAACCGCACCGAGGAATTCGCGCGCTCCTGGCACATCCTGATGAAAGGTTCCATCATCTCGGCCACCGAGGGGGATTTCCTCGCGTCAAAGCGGGCGCAGCAGATGGCCGGCTGGCTCATCGAGCACCACCGCAGCTGACGAACACCGCTATTGAGGAACGCCAACGGGCGCCGGGAGGTCCCGGCGCCCGTCAGCGGTGGTGTTGTCCTGTGCGGCTAGGAGTCCTGGACTGCGGCGCCGCGAACTTCACTTTCGCGCAGCGGGCGCCGGGCCAGCCAGGCGGCAACGATCGCGCCTGAGATGTTGTGCCACAGCGAGAACACCGCCGAGGGCAGCGCGGCCAGCGGGCTGAAGTGTGCGGTTGCCAGCGTGGCGGCAAGTCCGGAGTTTTGCATGCCCACTTCGAAGGCCAGCGCCCGGCGTGCCTTGTCGTCCAGGCGCCCCAGCTTCCCGGCCAGGTAGCCGAGGCCGAGGCCAAAACCGTTGTGCAGCACAACAGCGAGGAAGACGATGCCGCCGGCGGCCACAATCTTGCTTGCGCTGCCGGCCACCACGATCGCAACAATCAGGGAGATGACGACGGCGGACGCCCAGGGGAGCGCCGGCAGCACGTTCGCGACCAGCTTCTTGAGGAAGAGGCGGGCAAGAAGGCCGGCAACCACCGGCAGGAGCACGGTCTTGACGATATCCAGGACCATGGCGCCGGCGTCGATCTGAAGGAAGGACCCTGCCAGGAACAGGACCAGCAGGGGCGTGACGATGGGAGCGATCAGCGTGGAGACGGACGCCACCGCCACGGAGAGCGCTACGTCCCCCTTGGCCAGGAACGCCATCACGTTGGAGGCCGTTCCGGACGGTGCGCAGCCCACGAGGATGAGTCCGACGGCCAGTTCCGGCGGGAGGCTGAGCGCCACGGCGATCAGCCAACCCGCGCCCGGCATGATCACGTAGTGGGCCACAATGCCCAGCACCACTGCCCAGGGCCGCCTGACCACGGACGCGAAATCCGGAGGGGTGAGCGTCAGGCCCATGCAGAACATGATGATGCCCAGGAGGTAGGGGACGCTGGGGCCCATGGGTTGGAAGGCGCCGGGCATCAGGAAGCCGGCGATGCCTGCCACCACCACCAGGATCGGGAAGACGGTTACCGCAATGCGGGCGATCTTCGCCTCCGCGGCCAGCGCAGGATTGAGCGGCGCGGCATCAGCCTCGGTGCCGGCCGCCGTGTTTTCGTGGGTTTTTGTTGCCTCGAGCATCCAATAATGCTCACACCCGGGCGGCTAGTCGGGCCAATTCATGAACAGACGTCTGACATTTATGTCGGACCCTGCTGTCGGATCCCAGTGTCAATTCCCGCGGCTATTCCCGCTGTTCTATTCCTGCGGAGCTGTGCTGTGATCGGCTATATGTGCCGTGGCCGCGTGCTCGCGAATCTCGGTGACTCCGGACGCGGCTGCTGCGCTGTCACGATAGACGCCCGATTCGGCCAGGATGTTGCCTGCTCCGTTGATTAGGCGGATGCGTACGCCGCCTTTTTCAGCGGCGACAAGTTCGAATTTTCCTGCCATGCTGTTTCACTCCCCCCGGGGTGGTGCGCCTGCAATATGGCCGCAGAACTGCTCCCGCAAACCATTCTAGATGACAAAACCTGTCACATGAGTTACAAGACGCATTGTGTCGGTTGGGGCAGGGCCTGGAGCATGCCGCCAAATGCCGCAGCTAGTGGCCGGCGTTGAGCTTCCCTGCCAGTCTTTCGCGCATCTGGACACTGGCGGAGTTCAGGCCGATCAGCTCCACTTCCCGGCCATGCCTGCGGTATTTCTCGGTGACGGCGTCCAGGACGGCGATGGTGGAGGCGTCCCACAGGTGCGAGGCATGGAGATCGATGATGACGCGGTCCACCGTGGGCGCGGAATCGCGGGCGTATTCGAACTGGGTGTAAAGGTCGTTGGAGGAGGCGAAGAACAGCTCCCCGTCCACCGTGTAGGTCGCGACGGACTCGCCGTTGAGCTCAATCTCCGTAC
Source organism: Arthrobacter sp. NPDC093128 (assembly GCF_040683875.1). Lineage (NCBI taxonomy): Bacteria > Bacillati > Actinomycetota > Actinomycetes > Micrococcales > Micrococcaceae > Arthrobacter > Arthrobacter sp. NPDC093128. The sequence goes on along the minus strand of NZ_JBFBEY010000009.1, from coordinate 129,349 downwards.
GCTCCACAGTGGCGAAATGGGCAACCCGCCGGGCGAACATGGCCATGGCCGCCAGTACGCCGACTCCCACCCCGATCGCCAGGTTGTGGGTGGCCACCACGGTGCCCACGGTGATGACCATGACGGCGGTCTCCGACTTGGGCATCCGCTTGAGCGTCTTCGGGGCGACGGAGTGCCAGTCGAAGGTGATGGCGGAGACGAAAATCATCACGGCAACCAGCGCTGCCATAGGGATCAGGCCCACAATGTCACCCAGCGTCACCACCAGGACCAGCAGGAAGACGCCGGCGAGGAACGTGGAGACCCGGCTGCGGGCGCCGGATCCCTTGACGTTGATCATGGTCTGGCCGATCACTGCGCAGCCGCCCATGCCGCCCAGGAAGCCGGTGACGATGTTCGCCACGCCCTGGCCCCAGGACTCGCGGGTCTTGTTGGAGCGGGTGTCCGTGATGTCGTCAACGAGCTTGGCCGTCATCAGCGATTCAAGCAGGCCCACCAGTGCCATGGACAGTGCGAACGGGGCGATGGCCTGCAGCGTTTCCAACGTCAGGGGCACATTGGGAATGAAGAAGGTGGGCAGGCTTTCGGGGAGTTCGCCCTTGTCCTGGACGGCCGGAACGTCGATGTTGGCAAGCACCGCGAACAGCGTGAGAGCGACGATCGCGACGAGCGGCGACGGCACGGCCGACGTCAGCCGCGGGAGCGCAACGACGATCACCAGGCCAACCGCCACGAGCGGATACACCAGCCACGGAACGTTGATCAGCTCCGGCAGCTGCGCCATGAACACCAGGATGGCCAGCGCGTTCACGAACCCCACCATCACCGAGCGCGGAATGAAGCGCATCAGCCTGGTGACGCCCAGGAGCGCCAGCAGGATCTGGAAGACCCCCGCCAGGATCACCGCGGCGATCAGGTAGTCCAGGCCGTGGCTCCGCATCAGCGGGGCGATCACCAGGGCAACCGCGCCTGTGGCGGCGGAGATCATGGCTGGCCGGCCGCCCACGAAGGAGATGGTGACGGCCATGGTGAAGGACGCGAACAGCCCAATCCGGGGATCCACGCCGGCAATGACGGAGAACGCAATTGCCTCGGGGATCAGGGCCAGCGCCACCACCAGCCCGGCCAGGGCTTCAGTCTTCAGGCGGCGCGGGGAACGGAGCGTAGCCCGGACGGATTGGAGTTGTTCGGGCTTCATCTGTTCCTAGGGCTTGGTCTGGCGGTAGCGCTCGAGCTGCTTCAGCCGCCGCAGGAGGCTGTCGCGCCGGGGGTGCGGAACGACGTCGGGCGCCTCCGCGGTGAGGTCAATGTGTTTGGTGCCGTACTGCCACAGCAGCAGGTCGTCCAGCAGCCGGTCCGGGCCGGGGGAGTACCTGTGGTCCAGCGCCTTGCGGACTTCGGTGATCCGGTTGGCACTGAGCAGCCCTGCAAGCTGCACGGTCTGGTTGAGGCCGTGGGCCGCCATCAGCTCGGCCGCCCAGCCCCAGTCATCATCCACTTTACGGTCCACGTGCGGCAGGAGCGTGCGCCAGACGTCGCGGATCCGGTTCGGCGTCAGCTGCGCGGCGCCCTCTCCGTCCATGTCCCAGTAGCCGCGGACTTCCTCGTAGCGCTCGTGCAGGTCCGCGAACGCGCCCTCCACGGTTTCCAGCATGGCGGCGGTGGCGGTGAACTGCCGGTCGAAATGGGGAGTCCAGGCGCGGGGGTCCTCGGCCTTGAAACGGATATCGTGCTCGATCTCGCTCCAGGCGTGGGCAAAAACGGTACGGATCTGGCATTCGAAAAAGTAGCTGCCGTTGGGCTGGATGTCCGGGTTGAACACCTGCTGGTACTCCTTGACCGCCTCGTTCTGGATGGTCCGCAGGATCAGGTGGCGGCTGGAGTAGCCGTAGGTGCCGGACTCGATGGACCCGATGTCCTTTTCGCGGTCGCCACGGCAGTCAAACAGCTGGCGCTGGCGCTTGATCAGGTTGGCTACCACCGCGTTCTCCGCCGGAAGCTTGGTGATGACGCGGACGCCCACCATGTCATTGAGGGTCCGGAACGGGTCCGGGAACTTCAGGACGGGCGGTCCGCCCGGTTCCAGCGGCTCTTCCGTCCGGGAGATCTTTTCCTTGAACGACTCCACGGATTTGGTGCGGCCGGTGACGAACAGGGGTGTCACCTCGGTGTCCTTGAGCATGCTCCGCAGCGTGAGCAGGACTTCGCGCGTGACCAGCTTGAGGGCAGGCCGGACACGCTCGTAGAGCTCCACGTTTTGCTTTACGGACTCGCGCAGGCCTGCATCCAGGCGGTCCCAGTTGGTAGCCATGTTTCCAGCTTACGGGTGGCGTGTGACAGCCATGCGAGGTGACACTCCTGGGGACCGCCGTTGAACGGCGAGCCGCGGAACGCTTCAAGGCGCCGCCGCGACGGTGGCGGACGCAAGCTGGCAGCCGCCCAAGGTAGGCTCGGCACATGGCTGATCTGCGGCGTCGGACCCTGCTTTTTACGGGGGCTGGCCGCCGCAGCAGCGGTGACGCCGGGGGCACTGCCCGCTTCCTGTTCGTCGGGCCAGAAGGAGGACGCAGTGAGGCGGCACAAGTACCAGTACGGCGGTGACCCCAGCCAGTGGGGTGAGCTGTTCCTGCCGGAAGCCCTGGGAACCCGGGGCGTGGTGGTGGTGATCCACGGCGGGTACTGGCGTTCGCAGTACGGTGCCGAACTGGGCGAGCCGCTGGCCCGGGACCTTGCCATGCATGGAATGCCGGCTTGGAACCTGGAGTACCGGCGCGCCGGCAACGGCGGCGGCTGGCCGCACACCTTTGAGGACGTGCTGGCGGGGATCGACAAGCTCAGGGACGTCGCCGGGATCCACGGGCTCGGCCTGGATAAAGTGGTGGCCCTGGGCCACTCGGCCGGCGGGCACCTCGCCGTCTGGGCGGCCGGACGGACCAGGCTGGGTCAGCTCGGCGCGCCCGACGCGGACCGCCAGCTGCAGCGGAAGAACGACGACGACGGCGCCGTGCAGCTCACCGGCGTGGTCAGCCAGGCCGGCCTGCTGAACCTGGCCGCCGCCGAAAAGCTCAACCTCAGCAACGGCGCCGTCTGCAACCTGTTGGGCGGGTCGTCGGGAAAGTACCCGAAGCGCCACAAATTCTCCGACCCCATGAGCGCCATCCCGCTGCGGGTCCCCGTCTACGCCGTCCACGGCAGCGACGATGAAGATGTGCCCCCGAGCCAGTCCGAATCCTACGCCCGGGCGGCCAGGGCCGCTGGCGGACCCGTCCAGCTGCTGAAGGTGCCGGGCGACCACTTCTCCCTGATTGACCCCAAGGCGCCGGCCTACCGGAAGTGCCGGGACTTGGTCCAGGAACTCTTGGGCTGAACCGCTTTCCCTTAGACTGGACGAAGGTGCGCCGGGAAGTCTGGTCGGCATGACTTTGTCGACTCAACGTTTAGGACGCTCATGAGCCACACGCCACCGCCCAGCCCCGACGCAAAACCGCGCTTCACTGTCCTTGGCTATGGCAGCTACGCGGAATCGCTGCGCATCGGCGAAATCCTGCGCAAGGAAACGGTGGGCGGCGCGCTGCTGGTTGCCGCTGCCGTCATCGCCCTGATCTGGGCGAATTCACCCCTCTCCGCCAGCTACTTCGCCTTGCGGGACTTCCGGGTCGGCTACGAACCCTGGCACGTCGAACTCAGCCTGGGCGCCTGGGCCGCCGACGGCCTGCTGGCCATCTTCTTCTTCCTGGTGGGCCTGGAACTCAAGCGTGAGTTCGTGGCGGGCGACCTGCGGCAGCTCAGCAAATCGGTGGTGCCCGTGGCGGCCGCCGCCGGCGGCGTGCTGGTCCCGGCCCTGATATATGCCGCAGTGAACATATACAGCCCGGAAACTCTGCGCGGCTGGGCCATCCCCACGGCCACGGACATCGCGTTTGCCGTGGCTGTGCTGGCAATTATCGGCTCGCACCTGCCCAGCGCCCTGCGCATCTTCCTGCTCACCCTGGCCGTGGTGGACGATCTGATTGCCATCAGCATCATCGCGTTCTTCTACTCCAGCGACATCCAGCCCGCCCCGTTGCTGCTCGCCCTCATCCCGCTGTCGCTCTACACCTTCCTGGCGCAGAAGTACCGCCGCTTTTTCGGCACCCACTTCATGGCTGCCTGGGCCATCCTCCTGCCGCTCGGCATTGCCACCTGGGTACTGGTGCACGCGTCCGGCATCCATGCCACCGTGGCCGGCGTGCTGCTGGGATTCGCCGTGCCGGTGCTTCGGTCCAAGGCCAGCGGCGGCCCCGAGGCCGGGCCGGGCCTCGCCGAAATCTTCGAGCACCGCTTCCGGCCCATCTCCGCCGGAGTCGCCGTTCCCATCTTTGCCTTCTTCTCCGCCGGCGTGGCCGTCGGCGGCTGGGAAGGGCTGGGCTCCGCCTTGGCCGACCCCGTGGCCATCGGCATCATCATGGCCCTGGTTTTGGGCAAGCCCGTCGGCATTATGGGCACCACGTGGATCCTCACCAAAGCCACCAGGGCCCGGCTGGACGGATCCTTCAAGTGGATCGATGTCTTTGGAGTCTCGCTCCTGGCCGGAATCGGCTTCACCGTGTCCCTGCTGGTCGCCGAACTCAGCTTCGGCCACGGCAGCCTGCATGACGACCACGCGAAGGTGGGCATCCTGGCGGCATCGCTTCTCGCAGCAATCCTGGCCACTGTGGTGCTGCGGACCAGGAACCGCCAGTACCGCCTGGCCGAGGAGCGGGAGAAAATCGACTCGGACCAGGACGGCATCCCGGACGTCTACGAACACGGAAGCCGCTGACGCTCCACACCTCCCTTGAAACAGCATACCCCTAGGGGTATGCTGTTCGGTGTGGCAGGGAAGCGGCCGCGCCCCGCCGAGGAGGATGCCATGGACGTCATTGTCATCGATACCCCGCACCTGGGGGACCGGAGCTACCTGGTGCACGACGGCACGGTGGGCCTTGTCATCGATCCGCAGCGGGACACGGACCGGGTGGAGGTTGCCGCCCGGGAAGCGGGCGTGACCATCACCCATGTCGCTGAAACCCACCTGCACAACGACTACATCACCGGCGGCCCGGAGCTCGCCAAGGCCCACGGTGCGAAGTACCTGGTGAACGCCGCCGACGCGGTGCAGTTCGAGCGCGAGGCCATCACCGACGGCCAGGCTGTCCGGGTGGGATCCCTGACCGTAAAGGCCGTCGCCACGCCGGGGCACACCCACACGCACCTCTCGTTCATCGTGGACGACGGCGAACAGCAGGCGGTCTTCTCGGGCGGCAGCCTGCTCTACGGCTCGGTGGGCCGGACGGACCTCGTAGCCGCGGCGGACACGGTGGGCCTGACCCATGACCAGTACGCTTCCGTGCGCAGGCTCGTGGCCGAGGCCCGGCAGGACGCGGCGCTCTTCCCGACGCACGGCTTCGGCTCCTTCTGTTCATCAGGCCCGGCCACCGGAGCCGGTTCCTCCACGGTGGGCGAGCAAGTTACCGCCAACCATGCCCTGACCGACCCGGACGAGGACCACTTCGTCCAGGAACTCATCGCCAACCTCTCCGCGTATCCGTCCTACTACGCGCACATGGGCGCCCGCAACGCCAAGGGACCCGGGCCCGCCGACCTGACCGTCCCGGAGTCCGTGGACCCCGCCGAGCTCACCCGGCGCCTTCACGACGGCGAATGGGTGGTTGACCTCCGCCGCCGCGTGGCCTTCGCCAGCAACCACCTCAAAGGCAGCGTCAGCTTCGAATACGGGCGCGGCTCCAACTTCACCACGTACGTGGGCTGGGTCCTGCCCTGGGAAGAGAAGCTCACCCTGGTGGGATCGCATGACGACGTCGAAAAAGCCATCCGCGACCTTTCCCGCATCGGCATCGATTCGCCGGATGCCGCCGTCGGAACCGAACCGCAGGCGCTGGCGCCGGATGCCGCCGTCGCCTCCTACCCGCGCGTCGGCTGGGACGGCCTGCTGGCGGGCCGCGGCGAAAGCGACACGGTCCTGGATGTTCGCCGCGCGGACGAGTTTACGGCGTCGCACGTGGCCGGAGCAGTCAATGTCCCCGTGCACCAGCTCCTGGCCCGCATGGACGAAGTGCCCGCCGGAAAGCTGTGGGTCCATTGCGGTTCCGGTTACCGGGCCGGAGTCGCCGCCAGCCTGCTGCAGCGTGCGGGCAGGGACGTGGTGCACCTGGACGCGAGGTTCGGCGACGCAGAGGCTGCCGGAGTCCAGCTGGCCGGGGTTGAGCCGGCGAAGGTCCAGCGGGCGAAGGCCAAGCGGGCGAAGGCCGAAACGGGAGCGCGCGCGGCCCCGTTCTCTGGCAGAGTATGAGAATGCTCACAGTTATTGGCGAAGGCCTGGTCGACGTTGTCCAACGCTCCTCGGGAATCGAAGCCCACGTGGGCGGCAGCCCGCTCAACGTGGCGGTGGGACTGGCGCGGCTGGACCATCCCGTGCAGTTCATTGGCAGGTTCGGGCGCGACGCCTACGGCGAGTCCGTGGCCGCCCACCTGAAATCCAGTTCGGTCATGGTGCCGCAGGGCCCGGATGCCCTGCCAACCAGCGTGGCCACCGCCCTGATCGACGACGACGGCGCCGCCACCTATACGTTCGACCTCGCCTGGGAGCTCCCCGGGCTAAGCGGCCGGCTGCCGTTCATGCTTCAGGGCACAACCCTGGTGCACACCGGTTCCATAGCCACCATGCTGGCGCCGGGCGCCGCCGAGGTGCTTGCGGCCGTCGAGCACGCCCACCCGTCCGCCACCATCAGCTTCGACCCCAATTGCCGCCCCAGCATCATCACCGACGTGGACTATGCCCGCCGGCAGGCGGAAAAGTTCGTGTCGCTCTCGGATGTGGTGAAGGCCTCCGACGAGGACCTCGAATGGCTGTACCCCGGCGTGGAGGTCCTTGATTCGGCCCGGCGGTGGCTCTCCCTGGGCGGTTCCGAAGGGCCCGCGCTGGTGGTGGTCACCCGCGGCGCGGCCGGCCCCTGGGGCATCACCGCAGCCGGTGAAGCCGAGTTCCCTGCCCCCAAGGTTGATGTGGCGGACACCGTCGGTGCAGGGGATTCCTTCATGGCCGCGTTGATTTCCGGGCTGGTGGACCGGGGCCTGGACGGTGCCCAGAACCGGAAGGAGCTGCGTGAATTCCCGGCCGAATCGCTCCGCGAACTCCTGGCCCATGCCGCCTGGGCGGCCGCCGTAACGGTGTCCCGGCCCGGGGCCAACCCGCCCACCAGGGCCGAGCTCAACCACTTCGAGCTCGAGAGCCTCGAACGCGACGGCTTGGAACGCGATGCCGCGGAGCTCGCCGGAGACGACCTGAGGAATGCCGACTCCACCAGCAACTGAAAGGCAGCAGATGTCTCCCCACGATTCCCCGTCCCTGCGCGTCAGCAGCGAGTCCTTCCACGACGGCCAAACGTTGCCGCCCGCCCAGCGCAGCGGCAAGATGCGCGCCGGCGGCAAGGACGAATCACCGCAACTGAGCTGGAGCGGCGCTCCGGAGGGCACCAAGGGCTATGCGGTCACCATGTTCGACCCCGATGCCCCGGGCCGCGGCGGATTCTGGCACTGGGCCGTGCTGGACGTCCCCGCCGGCGTAACCTCGCTTCCCGCCGGAGCCGGGGCGGAGGGCGGTCGGCTGCTTCCCGCCGGTGCACTGCAGTTGAAGAACGACGGCGGTTTCCACGGCTACCTTGGGGCCGCGGCGCCGCCGGGCCACGGGCCGCACCGTTACGTCGTCACGGTCTACGCCCTGGACGTGGAGCACCTCGGGCTGGACGCCGGTTTCAGCCCGGCCAGGCTCGAGCCGAAGCTGGCGCCGCACGTGCTGGGCAGCGGGACGATCACGGGCATCTTCGAACGCTGAGCCCGCCGAAGTCGCCGGAAGCCTGCGAGATCGCCGTAAATTTTTCCGGCGATCAGGCACGGTTCCGGCGAATTCGCGCGTGAGGCCGGACTTGGATCCAGGGCGGACCCGCATCCGGCCCCACGTAGACTGGCACTATGCGGCTGGTAGCAAGTGACATTGACGGAACGATCCTCGGGCATGACGGCAAGATTAGCGACCGTACCATCCGCGCCTTCCACGCCTGCCGTGATGCCGGCGTCGAACTGGTATTCGTGACCGGACGGCCGCCCCGCTGGCTGCACCCCCTGGAGGACCAGCTGGGGCACACCGGAACGGTGATCTGCTCCAACGGCGCCGTGGTGTGGGACCTTGAGGAAGGCCGCCTGGTCTCGGCCCGCACCCTTGCCTTGGACGCGGTCTTCGAAACGCGCCGCATCATCAAGCAGCTGCGGCCCTCCGCGCTGTTCGCCGCGGAAACGCTCACCGGCTTCCACCTCGAACCGGGTTTCATCGAAAATGACTCCAGCGAACTGCTGTCCGAGTTCACCCCGGCTCCGCTGGCCAGCACGCTTACAGCGGACGACGCCGTGGTCAAGTTCCTTGCAATTGTCCGTGAAGGCACCGCCGACGAATTCCTCGCCGAGGTCTCACCTGCTGTCGCCCACCTCGCGTCGGCCACCCACTCGGCGCCCACCGTGGCAATGCTGGAGCTGGCAGTGCCGGGCGTCAACAAGGCCGTGACCCTGGCCGAATACGCCGCCACCCTGGGGATTGCCGCCGCTGACGTGGTGGCATTCGGGGACATGCCCAACGATATCGAGATGCTGCGCTGGGCAGGCGACGGCTACGCGATGGCCAGCGGCCACCCGGAGGCCATCCGCGCCGCGGGGCAGCAGGCACCCCATTTCGACGACGACGGAGTGGCCCAGATCCTCGAAGCCAAACTCGCCGAACTTGGTGTCAAGCCCCTCTAGGCGGGCGTCAGGCAGTGGCTGAGTCCCAACCCTTCTTCGCGGCCGGAAGCCCCTCGGCACGGATCGCCATGGCACACCGCGGGTACTCGCCGGACGGACTGGAAAACTCGATGGCAGCGTTCCGCTCCGCCGTCGAACTTGGCTACCGGTACCTGGAAACGGATGTCCACACCACCGCCGACGGCGTGCTGCTGGTGTTCCATGACCTCTCGCTGGACCGTGTCACGGACGGGACGGGACGCATCTCCCGGCTCCCGGCCGGGACGGTAGCCCAGGCAAGAATCGGGGGAGTGGAGCCCATCCCGCTCTTCAGGGAGCTGGTGTCAGCCTTCCCCGGCGTCCGGCTGAACCTCGACGTCAAGGACTGGAGCTCCGTTGCCAGCCTTGCCGCGGCCATTGAGCAGTACGGCGTCCACGACCAGGTGCTGATTGCCAGCTTCTCCGATCGACGGCGGCGGGCCGTTATCAGGCTCCTGAGCCGGCCGGTCGCCGGGTCGGCGGGGATCGTATCCAACGCGCTCTTCACGGTGCTGGGGCCGGTGCTCCCGGCCCGGATCATACGGCGGGCACTGCGGGGCGTGCACGCGCTTCAGGTGCCGGTCAGATACGGTGCAGTCCGGGTGGTGACTCCGGGCTTCGTCCGCCGGGCCCACCGGCACGGACTGCAGGTCCACGTGTGGACCATCAACGATCCGGCGGAAATGCGCCGGCTCCTTGACCTTGGCGTGGACGGAATAGTCACCGACCGCGCGGATCTCCTCAAGCAGGTGCTCGAGGAGCGGGGGCAGTGGGACTAGCGGGACTGGCCGCCGTGGTGTGATGCCCGCTGCGCATCCAGCACCCGTGCGAACTCGTCCGCAGGGACCGGCCGCCCGAAGTAATACCCCTGGGCGCTGACGCAGCCGATGCCGGCCAGGTGCTGTGCCTGTTCCGCGGTCTCCACCCCTTCCCAGACTGCCTCCAGGCCGCAGGCCCGGATCAGCTGGAGGATCGCGGCAATCAGCGCCGGCTGGGCCGGGTCAGTGCCGAGGTCCTTCAGCAGGGAACGGTCCACCTTGACCTTGTCCACGGGCAGCCTGCGCAGGTAGCTGATGGAGGAATAGCCCGTGCCGAAGTCGTCGATTTCCAGCCCCACGCCGAGCTTCCGCAGGCTGTTCAGGGAATACCGGTCCAGTTCGTTGCCGCTGACAATGGCGCCCTCCGTCAGCTCGAGCACAAGCAGTTCCGGGCTGAGTTCCGCCGCGCTGAGCGCATCACGGACCTCTTCGATGAACTCGAGGCGCTGAAGGTCCGTGGGCGAGATGTTGATGCGCATGGAGAAGTCGTCACCCGCGTAGGACGCTGCGCGCCAGTCCCGGAGCTGTCCGACGGCGGCGCGGAGCACCCAGCCGCCCAGCTCGGAAATGAGTCCGGCGTCTTCCGCGAGCGGAATGAATTCATCCGGCATCACCATTCCACGGGACGGGTGGTTCCAGCGGACCAGAGCCTCCGCGCCTTCGATCCTGCCCGTGGCGAGCTCAACCACGGGCTGGTAGTAAAGCACCAGCTGGGATTCCGTAATTGCCGTTCGCAGGTCCTCAATCAGCTGGCTTCGCAACTGGCGCGCGTGCAGCATGGCCGGCGCGAAGACCTTGAGCCTGTTCCGGCCGTCAGCTTTGGACGCGTACATCGCCACGTCGGCTTCCATCAGCAGCTGTTCCGCGCTCTGGCCGGCCCCGCCGATGCACAGCCCCATGCTGGCACCGCAATGGACGGCGTCGTTCTCGAGCTCCACCTGGTCCTCCAGGGCAGCGAGGATGCGGTTGCCCACGCTCGCGGCCCGCGCCAGTGTGGTGGCCGGCATCAGCACGGCAAATTCATCACCGCCCAGACGGGCCACGGTGTCCGTGTCCCGGACGGACTCTTTGATGCGCTCGCCGACTGCGGCCAGCACCTGGTCCCCGGCCGCGTGGCCGAAGGTGTCGTTGATGCCCTTGAAGGCGTCAAGGTCCAGCAGGAGGACGGCGGGCGGCAGGCCGCCCTGCTCAGTCTCCGTCAGCGCCTCGTTGAGGGCGCTGACAAGGGCCGCACGGTTCGATAGGCCCGTCAGGGAGTCGGTGAGAGCCATCTTCCGCATTTCCAGATGGGCTTCATTGAGGAGCCGGGTGCGCAGTTCCACCCGCTGTTCAAGCTCCTGGTACATGATCTGCAGATCCTCGGCGAGGAGGTTGGTGCCCATGATGACGGCATCCAGTTCGTCCCTGGCGGGGGATACTTCGATTCTGGAGTGGAGTTCGCCTGCGGCCAGGCGGACTATTCCGTCCAGGAGCTTGCCCAGGCGCGGATCGCCGTCAGTGAACATAGGCATGTTCCTTCAACCAATACATCGCCTCGGCTTCGGACGTGAAGTACCCGGCAGGCCGCGACGTGAAGCCGCCACCGAGGATGAAATGGGCCAGGATCCGGTCCACCGGCGTCTGGCCCAGCAACGCCCACGCCGCCACGGTGGTCAGGCTGCCGAAAACGGCCCTGGCCGCCCTGCTTACGGACGCCACATCCGTCACGTCCATCAGTACAGCCACCCTCGAATCGCCTGGCGGGACCTGAAGTTTCGCGGCCAGCAAGCGGGCTGAGGGCTCATCCAGGTGTTCGTCCCGGGGGAGCACGATCTTGATGATCTGATCGTGCATCAATCCAAGCGGCTGAGACATTCTTCCCCCGACTATGTGAGACGAGGCTTTTGGCCTCTCTAGCACCACCCCAGGACTTCGATGATGCCGTGTGACTAAAAATACACTGTCAACCCGCGTCCGGAGTCCCCTAGCCGACGCCGGCCGCAAATGCCCGAACCTGGGCGCTCCGTTCCGAGGCCGCCGCATCGTCAAAGAGCGCCGCCGCGTCCTCCAGCCGCAGCAGACCCTCGCCGTTTTCACCATTGGCAAGGAGGGCCTTTCCCAGGAGGAATGCGGCCTCGCCGGCCGTTTGGGTGGCCAAAATACCGGATTCGGTGCAGAGCGGCCTGAGCATGTTGATTGCCGTGGCCATGTCGCCGGTAAGGAAGTGCCAGTGCGCCCGGGCGAAGGACATTTCCAGTAGGTCGCGGTCGCTGCCGCCCACCACTTCGGTGGCCAGTTCTGCCCGCTCGATGCACCGGAGCGTGGCAGGTTCGGTGAGCTCCGCCTCCAGCCGCATCACCGCTGAGGCGCGGTTGAACCTCGCCCAGAGGTCCACGTCCTTCGACGGCGAGAGGCTCTCGGCAGCCATGTCGTGGTAGCGGCCGCCGTCCGCGAGCCTGCCGCTGAGGAACGCGACGTTGCCGATCACCCAGTAGGCTTTGCCGGCGGTGTCCTCGTCAACGAGGTCCGTCAGCAGGCCCTCAAGCAACAGGCACTGGTCCCACGCTTCTTCGAGCCTGCGGCTTTCGGCGAGGGCGGCGATGAGGGCCCTTTGTGCTTCCACGTGGAGGTAGACGTATTCGGCGTTGCCAGCCACGAGGTTCGCGGCGGTGGCCGACGCCGAGACAGCATCCGGGAGCCTCCCGAGTCCCTGCTGCGCGACCGCCAGCAGCGTATAGGCGCGGGCGGCCAACAAGGGATGGTCCGAGGAAAGGGGGGACCCGGCAAGGGACTTGGCGACTTCCATGCACTCGGCAATCGCTCCCTCGTCGCGGAGGCATTCGGCTTTGAGGTAGATCATATTCCACCAGCCGGAATGGTCTCCGGTTTCGAGGGCCAGCGCCGCGGCTGCGGCGGCCTGGGCTTTTGCGCCGGCGTAATCGCGATTTCTTGCGCTTTCGCGTGCCTGCAGCTCGGCCACTACGTAGGGAGTCAATTTCCGGGGAGTCGGCATTTTCCAATTATCCACCCGGGCGGCCTCTCGGGCAGCCCGGAGCCTACTATTCTCTTCGTATTACTTCGCTTTAATATTGATGATTTGACCGTATAATGACGCACGTAATGCAAGTTCAAGCCCAATTGATTGAAAGGACCAACGGATGAAGAAGATTGCCGCAACATTCTTGCTCACCGGCGTTCTGGCTGTTGCAGGATTCGCCGCACCCGCCAACGCCGCTCCGAAGTCGGACACAACTGTCAGCACCTCCAGCAAGACTGTGACTACCCAGTCCTCCATCGGTTGGTGGCCTAACTAGTTCGGCGAGCACGCTGCCCCTGGATTTCATATCCGGGGGCAGTTCCTTTTAAGGGCCGGAAATAGGCAGCTGAACGGTGATCGTGGTGCCCGTACCGAGTTCCGAACTGACCGCCAAATACCCCCGATGCGCCTTTACGATGTCGTAAGCAATGGCGAGTCCCAGTCCGCTGCCGGGCACGGCAGTGGACGTAGCGTTGGATGCTCGGAAAAAGCGCGTAAAGAGATGCGGGATTTCTTCGTTCGGGATTCCCACGCCCGTGTCGCGTACATGGATATTTACGCCGGGTTCTCCATCCGTCATTGGCTCAACGCGGCAGCTGACAACAATCCGACCGCCGCTCGGGGTGAATTTGATGGCATTTGAAACCAAGTTCGTGAAAACCTGCTCCAGTTGAACTTCATCGGCGATGATCGCGGGATCGCCGTCGTCGAGCTCCAGCGAGATGGAGACGTCCCCCAGCTCCGCCAGCGGACGCAGCGCCACCGTCACGATCTGGAGGGTGTGCCCCAGCTGGACAGGTGCCAGATGAAGGTTGGCACCCTCGTAATCCTGCCGGGAAACAGTGAGCATGTCCTCGATCAGCCGGCGGAGCCGCTCGGAGTTCCGGACAATGATGTCCAGCATCCGGTCCACTTCAGGGGGCACCGGCCCACCCACGCCGTCCTGGATCATGTCCAGGTAGGCGGAGATGGAGGTCAGCGGCGTCCGCAGTTCATGGTTGACGGTGGCCAGGAAATCGGTCTTCGCCTGGTCAAGCTGGCGCAACTGCTTGACCACCTGCTGCTGGGCACTCATTAAGTGGCTCTGGATGAGCCCGTAGGCAACATTGCCGGCGACGTGCTGTATCAGGGAGATCTCGGTGCGCGTCCAAACACGGGGTTCGTCGAGCTGCGCAATCCAGATGGCGCCGAGCGACGATTTTCCTTCACCCACGGGAACGAATGCGGAGGCCCACGGGCGCATGTGTTCCGTCCACGCCGCCAGGCCCTGGTCCTCGGGGGACCACTCATGGATGTGGTGGTCGTCCACAGCGAGCACCTCGGCCTCCGACCAGAGCCGGTCCGCAACGCGGTGGGCAGAGGATTCATGGATTCCCAGCCCGTCCACGATCGGTGCCAGGCCGGGACGGTGCCACTGTGCAGCTATGCGGGGCACACGGTCGTCGTCGAAGGTCGTGAACAGAACGCGGTCGGCGCCGAACGTCTCTCCGAATCCCTTTACCAGGAGGTCCGAAATCACGTGCGGATCGTGCGTTGCCCGCACGGCCGAGGACACTTTCCGGAGTTTCTCGCGCAGCCGTTCGGCACTCTCCCGCGCCTCGGAGCGCAGCGCGGCACGGCTGATCAGGACATCCGCCCGGTGGACGAGTTCGGCCGGTGCAGCCGGCTTCGCAATGTAGTCCGCCATCCCCAGCGTCCGGACGCTTTCAGCCTCGGTTTCGTCGTCCAGGTCGATCAAGAGAAGCAGCGGGGCAGCCACAGGCAGGCCCGCAAAGGAATGATCCGCGACGACGATGCTGGGGTTGTGCCGTTCCAGCAGCCCGGCAAGACTTTCCTGGCTGGAGGCCTTGGCGACCTCGAAGCCCGCGGCGGACAGGACGGCCGCGGTAGCGGACAAGCGCCCGCTGTCCGGGTCCGCCACGATTGCCGTGCGTGGTACGAGTGATTTCTCCGCCGCCAGTATTACCACACTGCCCCCTTCGGTCCCGGTTGAGTACATTGTAGGGTGACATCAGTCGCACGCATTCCATGCGGGCGAACCCTGGCGGGAGGAACGGTGAATATGTCCGGATATCGCGAGGAAGGCACAGAGGCGAGTTTGACGCTGGGAGCCGATGGAATGCTCCGGTTGGAGTGGCCGAGGGGCGCGGCGATAACGGCGGCGGATGCGGAGCACGCCATGCGTAGGGTGAACGAGCTATGCGGAGATAACAGGCATCCCATGCTGGTGGACATGGCCACAACAGCGGATGTATCCCGCGGCGCCCGCGCCGTGTTCGGCCGCCCGTGCCAGGCATCCCGGATCGCATTGCTGGGGTCCTCGCCGGTTGACCGGGTGCTGGCCAACTTTTTCCTGGGCATCAACGCGGTGCCGTGCCCCACCAAGTTCTTCACCTCCGAGCGGGACGCCCTCGCGTGGCTCGCTTTGACCTGATTCCCCAAGTGGATTACGTCGCCGGCGCCTGATTTTCCTGGCGCCAACGCCGCTGCACCTATATTGGTGCCATGCTGTCCGCCCTAAAAAAATATCTGATGATTCCCAAGCTCGTGCGGTTGTCCGCGGGGGCGCCCCGGGATCATCACGCCGCATGGGATCTGTTTTGGTCCAACGTCAAGGCCACCGGTGCCGCGGGCGATGTACTTTGGGACGCCGGCACCGACCACGAAATGCTGGGCTACGTGGACATGTTGCGCCTCCACCTGGACACAAACCTGCCTGTGGTGGACATCGGCTGCGGCAACGGCAGCTTCACCCGCCGGCTGGCCGGGCACTTCCCGCACGCCGTGGGCGTCGACGTCTCCGCCCATGCCGTCCGGCGTGCCCGTGCCGAGTCCGCCGGACTGCCGAACGTCTCCTACGCCGTCCGTGACATGACGGCGACCGGCTCCGGAACCGGACTGGTTGAGGAGCTGCACGTTCTTGGCGCGGACAGCGGGGCTAATGTCTTCATCCGCGGCGTCCTCCACGTCCTGCGCGAACGTGACCGGTTCGCGTTGGCCGAAAACGTTCGTGCCATCACGGGAACCCGGGGCCGGGTGTTCCTCGCCGAAACAGACTTCCAGGGAAACGCCGTCGACTACGTGTCGCATCTTGGCGCCACGCTCCGTTCCATCCCCGCGCCGCTCGAAGGCGCCATCCGCGGGCTGCCGATGCCCGGGCACTTTGGCCCGAAGGAGCGGAGCCTGGCCTTCCCGGCCGACCGCTGGGAACTGATCGAGGACGGTCCCACCATGATCGAGACGGTGCCCTTGTCCAGCCCCACACGGGCAGACCTTATCCCCGGCTACTTTGCGGTCCTGAAGGCCCGGGGCTAGGGAGCACGGGGTCCAGGCCCCGCCGGTGAGTGCTAGCCGCGGCCCATGCTCGTCGAAGGGTCGCCGTCCGCTTCGGAGGGATCGGCCCGCAGGTCCCCGGGATCCGTGGCGGGAAGGCCCCCGGGACCCGGTACGTCCTGCTGGGCGGCGGCGGTTGTGCCCAGGTCCGGACTTTGACCGGGTTCCGGGTTTTCGCCCGGCGGGGTCCCGCGCGGGTCATCGAGCGGCGGAACGTCGTCCGGACGGGCCGGCGGCTGCTCCGGCGGCGTACCCGGCGGGTTTTCCGTCGGATCCACCGGGTCCGTGGCGTTGGAACCCTCGCTAATGGAGGAATGGACCCGGATTTCCTCATCCGGATCGCCGGGATCCGGCGCATGGCCGTCGTCGGTCCTCTCGGCGGTGCCAGCTAAGTCCTTCATGGCATTCCTGGCAGCTTCTTCGATGCTGTCTCCGATTCCCATCGGCCTACTCCTCCCTTTCGCCTCCGGCGCAAGCCTGAGGGCGCCAGTCATGCATCCAGATTAGTCAGTATGCTTATGATTAGTCCAGAGTCCGACGGCGGGTCGGGGCGGCGTTGCCCGCCGGCCCGCGGCGCCCCTCAGGTCCCGAGTTCCATCATCAGGGCCGGCAGCTCATCGGCGAGTTCCCGGGCCAGGTACCCGAGGCTCCCCAGGCGGCTCGCCAGCCGGTCGCCGGCGGCTGCATGGAGGTGGGTGCCCCAGCAGGTGGCCTGCGCATCCGTGGTGCCCCTGGCACGCAGTCCTGCGATGGCACCGGCCAGGATATCCCCGCTGCCGGACGTACCCAGGCCGCCGTACCCGGTGGTGATCTCCCACAGGCCGCCGTTCGCCCGGCCACCCTCATCTCTCGGGTTGCCGGTGGTGTGCCCGGCGGGGACGGCGATGACACCCTGGCAACTCACCACCGCACCGTAACGCCCGGCGATTTCCGCGACGTCCTGGTGCAGGTCGCCGACGTCCCGCCCCAACAGGACCCCGGACTCGGTGATATTCGGGGTCAGGATGAGCCGTCCCGCCCACGCGCCGAGCTCGTCGAGGAGCTCCGGAAGGCAGCCTAGAGCGTAGGCATCGAGTACAACAGCCGGTCTGTGGCCGGAGTCGCCGCTGCCGTCCCTTCCACGTCCGTCTCCTCCCTCTCCGTCTCTTCCCCTTCCGTCTCCGACGGCCCTCCCGGACTCCAGTTTCAGCAGCTCCCTGAGGAGGGACTCGGCTTCGTCCATGTCGTCCAGGCCCGGTCCCACCAGGACTGCCGCTGCGTTCTTCAGTTCTTCGGCCACGGCGGAAACTCCGGAGCCCTGGACGGCGCCGCGCTCCGTTTCAGCGAGGCCCACCACCCCCGCTTCCGGCAGTGCCACCGCAACCTGTACCGCCGTCGAGCCCGCCACTGCCAGCGTCAGGCGGCCTGCCCCCGCACGCAGCGCCGCCGTGCCGGCCAGGAGTGCGGCTCCCGGCGTCTTCCGGGCGCCCCCGATCACCAGGACCGATCCGCGGTCGTCCTTGCCGGACCCGCCGCCCGGAAGGGGCCAGCCCCGCAGCAGCGTGGGGGTGACGGGTATGGCTGCGTCGGCCCTACCTCGGGTGGACATTCGCGTCTCCCGCATGTTCGGTCACTGGAACGCCCTCGCTCACCAGATGGTCGGCCATGTTGAAGCTCTCCAGGATCCACGGCCCTGCTCCGTCCGGCCGGACGAACCGCGTGAGGGAGGCGTTGAGGACGGTGGATGTGGCGGCAATATCCAGGATTTCCGGTTCGGTGAGCCCTTCGAGAATGTAGCGGAAGAGCAGGATCAGGGCGTCGTGGCACACCAACACCACCCGGTCGGCGCCCGGTTGCCTTTCGAGGTCGGCCAGCAGGGAACGAAGACGAAGCACGACGTCGGCCCAGGACTCACCGCCGGGAGGCCGGTAGTAGAACTTCCCCAACCAACGACGTCGCGCCGCTTCCTCCGGGAGCCGGGCTTCCACACCCGCGGAGGTCAGCATGTCCAGGATGCCCAGTTCCCTGTCCCGGAGCCGTTCGTCGATGAGGATGACTGCGGGCCAGCCTCCGGTTTTCACGGCGAGCTCGGCCGTCTGGCGGGCGCGGACGTACGGCGAGGACCATACTGCCGCGGCACGCTGCTCCTCGGGAAAATCAGCGAACAACCGGCCTAGGGCCAGGGCCTGTTCACGTCCGGTGGCGGAAAGCTCCACATCGGCGTCCCGGGCCGGGACCTCTATGACGTGTACTCCGGCCTGTCTGGCCAGAGTGGCGGCCACGTTGCCCTGGCTCTCGCCGTGGCGCACCAGTAGAAGCTCGGTCAATCCGGTACTCACAGGACTTCGGTCATCGGATTGCGGCATTGCTACCCCCTTGGTCCGGGTCCGTTCCACGTGCGCAGTTCACGCACTGGTTGGCTGTTGATCGCTCGGGAAGGCCCACGTTACTACTGCGCGGGCGTCCTTGTCGCGGCAATCAGGGAAGGCTAGGCTGGCCATCCACCAGGTGCACGTCTCCACATTTCCCCGACGAACGGACGAAACCATGAGCAGCTATCACCCGGAGAGCGACCCCTCGAATCCGGACAAGCCCGGCGCGGACGAAACGGAAGAAAAAGACCGAACGTCCAAGGATCCTGCAGCCACCGCGAATCCTGACCCGTTGGAAGGCAACGTCACCGGGTTGGAGCCCGGCGGCGGTGTTCCGCCCGGCGAAACGCCTCCGGCTGAAGATTCGATGAGCGGGGATCAGGGCCACGAGGAATAGCTGATTCGCCGTCGGAGAGGGCTATCCTCGACGGATGAAGGGTGCCGTAGCAACAGACGTCGAGGCCGGAGGCTTCCGTGGACGAATGTATGCCTCGCGTGGCGGCGCAGCTGTCCAACCGGAGGGCCCTGCAGAGACCCCTACGATTGTCCTCATCCATGGGATTGGCGTCTCCCATCGGTACCTTGTCCGGCTGCACCAGGTCCTGGCCAGGAGCGCAGATACGATTTCACTCGACCTGCCGGGCTTTGGAGCCACGCCGCATCCCGAACGCCAGCTCACTGTGGCCGACCATGCGGCGTTCATCCATGGCGTACTGGACCGGGCCGGGGTGGGGCCGCGTGTCCTGGTTGGGCATTCCATGGGGGCGCAATTCGTCCTGGAGGCAGCTCTTCAGCGGCCGGACCAGGTGCCGCACGTGGTGCTGATGGGACCCGTCGTGGACGTCCGGCGCCGGACGGTGCTCCGGCAGATGCTTGCGCTGACCAGGGACGCACTGCTGTACGAAACGCCGCGGTCCAACGTTGTGGTGTTCAGCGACTACCTGCGCTGCGGCCCGCGCTGGTACCTCAAGCAGCTGCGCGTCATGATGAATTACCGGACCGAGGACCGGATCCGCAGTCTGAACACTCCCGTGATGATTCTCCGCGGCGCTTCGGACCCTATCGCAACAGGCGAGTGGTGCCGGATCCTTGCCCGCCGGGCACCGGCAGGGAAGCTGGTGGAGGTCCCGGGCTGCGGGCACGTGGTCCAGTACACCGGAACATCGCAGGTGGCCGACGCAATCACCGCCTTCACTGGGCTGCCCGGTTCCGGTACCGCGCAGCAGGCCCTGAACCGTCATTAGCCGTGGCCTGTCCGGGCCGTTTCATCACTGGTCCGCCATGTAGGCAAATGCTTTCCGATGGAGGCTGGCAGGATGGACCCATGCGCATTCTTATTGCTCCGGACAAGTTCAAAGGATCACTGACCGCGGCCCAGGCCGCAAGCGCCATCGCGGAGGGGGCGCTGCGCGTCTATCCGGACGCCGTCGCCACCCAGTTTCCCGTGGCCGACGGCGGGGAAGGCACCCTCGAAGCCGCCGTTGCCGCCGGATACGAGGAGCGGCTGAACGCCGTCGTCGGTCCCATCCTGGCCCCAATCGGCGCGGCCTGGGCCATCCGCAAGGATGCCTTCGGCGGTGCAACCGCTGTCCTCGAAACTGCCCAGGCCTCCGGTCTGGCGCACATGGAACCGACGCCAGCTAACGCGCTGCGTGCCCACAGTTACGGCTGCGGCCAGCTGATCGCCGCCGCCCTGGACGCCGGGGCTACGGAGATCGTGCTGGGCGTCGGCGGATCGGCAATGACCGACGGCGGCAGCGGCGCGTTGCGTGCACTGGGCCTGAAGCCGTTGGACGCCGCCGGAAACGTGGTTCCCCTGGGCGGTGGTTCGCTGGCGGACGTTGTGCGCGTTGACGTGTCAGGAGTCGATCCCCGGCTCGCCGCGGTAAAGATCCGGATCGCCGTGGACGTCCAGAACCCGCTGTTCGGCAACGACGGCGCAGCGCACATCTTTGGCCCCCAGAAAGGGGCTGATGCGGACGCCGTGGAACTTCTGGACGCGGGCCTCCGCAACTGGGCGTCCGTGCTCCGACAGGCCACGGGACGCGACGTCAACGTTCCCGGAGCCGGCGCGGCCGGCGGGTTCCCGGCGTCGTTCCTTGCTTTCAGCGGTGCCACGCTGGAAGGCGGCTTTGCCTTGGTGGCGGACCTGACGGGTCTGGCCGGTCAGTTGGCCGAGTCCGATCTGGTGATCACAGGCGAGGGTTCCATGGATTCGCAGTCGCTGACGGGGAAGGCTCCGATTGCCCTCGCGGATGCGGCACGCGAACGGGGCATCCCCGTGATTGTGGTGGCGGGGCGGATCCTGGTCACCCCGGAGGACCTCGCCAGGCACGGAGTGGTGGCCGCGGCGCAGCTGCTGGACATCGCAGTCAGCCCCGAAGACGCCATCGCCAATGCCGCCAAGTACCTCGCCTGGGCTACCAGCCAGGTCCTCGAAGGCGCCTGACGGTGCGAGGCCGCTAAGCCCCGGTTTCGTAGTGCGGTTCAGCCACGGGCTTGGACTCGGGCGAACCCCGTTCGCGCAGATAGACGGACGCGCCAACCAGGACGGCGACGGCCAGGAATTCGCTCTGCCAGTTCTGGAACGACTCGAACCAGAAGCGGCTGGTCGCGAGGTATCCGAGCAGCGTGACCCCGGGCTGGCCGTGGCTTTGCTGTTCCTCGCTGTACTCCTCACTGCCGCCAACGGCGTGGAGGGCGAAGGAGGCCAGGAACAGCAGTAGGAACAGGATGGATAGCGAGTGCTCGTAGAGCTTGAGCACCAGGCCCCCGCGGCGCACCGGCCAGGGAGTGGCGGCCTTCACCGTGGCGTCCCGCGGATCCTGGTCCTGCGGCGCCGTGCGGCCCATCGGCTTGGATTCGGAGGAGCCCTTTTGGAAAAGAAACACAGTCAAAACGACATACATGCCCATCTGCAGGAATTCCGATTCCCAGTTCTCGAACGTGGCTTCGAGGAAGGCCCCGGTGGCCAGGTAGCCCGCGATTCCCACCGCAGGCTGGCCGTGGGCCATCTGGTCTTCGCTGTAGTCGCTGGCACCGCTGATAATCATGCCGCAGAAAAACACGGCGAAAAGCCCGATGTTGGCCAGCAGCAGCCCGTGTTCCTTAGACCACTTCTTCATGATGCCTCCCGGTGGGATGAATAACTTTGGTGGAGTTCGGGTTTCGGCATACGGGCTACTTCTTCGTTGCCCGTTTGTGGAGCCAGATCGGAACGAAAACGAGAAGCAGGATCATCACCGCGAGGAGTCCTCCGCCTGCGAGGAGCCCGGCATTCCTTCCGGCGGTTACATCGAAGACGAGCGACGCCGTCCCCGCGCTGAGGAGCGCGACGCCGCCCAGTGCAACCTTCGCAATCCGGTCCGCGCTTGCCACGAGCGTTGATTTCAGCTGCTTCCGGAAGAGCCTGCGGTGCACGCTGACCGGGAGGAGGATGACGGCGGTGACGAGCGCGGCGAGCAGTACGTTGGTCAGGTACAGTCCCACCTGGTAGTCATCCAGTGACTCGAACCGTTCCTGGAAAGGAATGGTCAGGAGGAACCCCGCAAGGATCTGCACACCTGTCTGCAGTACCCGGAGTTCCTGGAGTAGCTCTCCCCAGTTGCGGTCCATCTGCTGATTGACGGACTCGTTCCTGCCGTCCCCGGCTACTGCGTCACCGTCTGACATGGGCTCACCTCCGGGCCTCGCACGCCACGGCGCGCAAACTAACTCTCAACCTAGGCTTGAAGCCTGACAATTACAAGCAATGCTAAGTTTGCTGACTAATTTTTCCAAAACGGTGGACTTGCCCATTCCGCTGGGATAGTTTCGAAGGGCCGGTTGCGCACCGGAACCGATGGAAAACCGACATGCAAGTGAGGTGGACTATGACTGATCCCGGTAAGAAGCAAGACCAGCCGAGGGACCCCCGAAACGGTTACCATTCAGGCCCTTTCCCGGAGCAGGTGCAGGAGCAGCCGGGACTCACGGCGCCCATGGAACCCCAGCCGGACCACGGTGAGGAAAGCTATGCCGGAAGCAATGCGCTCGCAGGCAAGGCGGCGCTGATAACCGGCGGCGACTCCGGCATCGGCAAGGCCGTGGCCATCGCCTTCGCCCGTGAAGGCGCCGACGTCGCAATCTCCTACCTCCCCGAAGAGGAAGCCGACGCGCAGGACACTGCCGCATGGATCCGCAAAGCCGGACAGCGCCCGTTGCTGCTGCCCGGGGACGGCCGCTCCGAGGAGTTCAGCATCAAAATCGTCGAGGACACGCTCGCGGAGTTCGGCCGGCTCGACGTCGTTGTGCTCAACGCGGCCTACCAGAAGAACCGGGACAGCTTCGAGACGCTACCCACCGAGGAGTTTGACCGGGTTTTCAAGACCAACCTCTACTCCTTGCTGTGGACAGCCAGGGCCGCCGTGCCGCACCTGAAGGCGGGCGCGTCCATTATCACCACCGCGTCCATCCAGGCTTTCAACCCGTCGCCGGGACTCATCGACTACGCCATGACCAAGGGCGCCCAGGTTGCCTTCACCAAGGCCTTGGCCCAGGAACTGGGGCCCAAGGGCATCCGGGTCAACGCCGTTGCCCCCGGCCCCATCTGGACGCCGCTGATCCCCGCCACGGAATGGCCGGAGAAGCTGCCAAAGTTCGGTCAGGACACCCCGTTGGGACGGGCGGGACAGCCCGCTGAGCTCGCGGCGGCCTACGTCCTGCTCGCCTCAGACCACGGCTCCTACATTTCCGGGGCGGTGCTTCCGGTGACGGGCGGTAAAGGCCTCTGACACGTTTGCGGTGCGTCGGGGCAACCCGGCACCCAGCGCTACTGACTTTCCATTCAGACCGAACCAGCCAGGAGGAATGAGATGACCAACGACAGCCAGGGAACCCCCATCGAGGAGGAAGGCGGTTACGGCACACCAACAGTCGAGCAGGAAACGGGCGGTGCGGACCCTAAGAAGTTCGCCCAGCCCCGCGAGGAAGAGGCCTTCGACGCGGCCGGCCTGAGCCAGGACAGCCCGGACGGCGAAACCTATCCGGCCGGAGCGCCGGACCTCAGCCAGTTCGGCGCCGAGGACCAGGACAGTGCAGGCGAACCCGGAGCAGGACGCTTCGGAGGTACGGAGGATCAGTTGAAGGCAGAGAACGAAAGCACCGACCCCGGCTTCGAGGACAGTGCCGAAGCAGATGCGGGCGACGCGGCAGTACCCTCCGCGGAAGCGGAAATGGACGAGTCCAACACCGAGGATCCGGACGCGGGGCGTCCTTTCTCCTCGGAACCCAACCAGGACGCGGCAGGGATCCCGGACGGCAGCGGCACTGATCTGCCGGACAGCCGGGCCCCCAAGGACCGCGACGACGACACGTTCGACGCCGGCTAAACGGCCGCCGTCGTCCGCCCGTCCGCCGTCGTACTTCCTGTTCCGCCGCCTTTCAGCGCCGCCGTCGTGGGGCACTATGGCCTAGGTTTCCGCGGAAGCAGGCTCAACAGACGGCGTGTCCGTGTCGAAGTGCCCCGGGTTGACCGCGGGCAGTCACTGTTCCGGCGATTACCCCTACGGACGCTTCTTCGGGGTCCGCTTGGCGGCGGCGTTGATCGCGGCCTTGACAGCGGGCGGCAGCCCGGCCTGCTCGGTCTCCGGTTCAGCAACGCTGCCGCGGGCCTTGGCGATCGCTTTCATGCCGTGGTAGATCACCAGCGCGGCGGCGGATCCCAGGGCGATGCCGGTGAACGTCAGTTCGCCGATGGTCCAGGTGTAGTCGGCGATGCCGATGATCAGGGCAACCGCGGCCGTGGTCAGGTTGACCGGGTTGGAGAAATTCACCTTGTTCTGGACCCAGATCTTCACGCCCAGGATGCCGATCATGCCGTACAGCATGGTGGCGGCACCGCCCAGCACCCCTGCGGGAACCGTGGCTATCAGTTCGCCGAACTTCGGGGAGAAGCTCAGGACGATCGCGAAGACGCCGGCTACCCAGTAGGCCGCCGTCGAGTACACCTTGGTGGCCGCCATGACGCCAATGTTTTCGGCATAGGTGGTGGTTCCCGAACCGCCGCCGAAGCCGGCCAGCACGGTTGCGGCGCCGTCGGCCATCAGGGCCCGGCCTGAGACGCCGTCGAGGTTCTGGCCGGTCATCGCGGACACGGATTTCACGTGGCCGATGTTCTCGGCAACCAGCACCAGCACCACGGGAACAAAGAGGCCAACCACGCCGAGGTGGAACTCCGGGGTCTGGAAGTGCGGGAGGCCCACCCACGCGGCCGCGTCCATCTTTGCGTAATCCACCTCACCGCGGACGATGGCAACGAGGTAGCCCACCACCACGCCCACCAGAATGCTCAAACGGCCCAGGATGCCCTTGAACAGCACGCTGACCAGGATGATGGTGGCCAGGGTGATCACCGCAGTGACGGGAGCTGCGTCGAAGTTGTTCTTGGCGGCCGGCGCCAGGTTCAGCCCGATCAGCGCCACGATGGCGCCGGTGACGATGGGTGGCATGAGCCGGTTAATCCAGCCGGCTCCGAACTTCTGCACCACGGCGCCGATGATGGCCAGCCCGACGCCGGCGAGCACAACTCCGCCCAGGGCGCCGGGAACCCCGAACTGCTGTTGGGACGCCATGATCGGGGCTATGAACGCAAAACTTGAGCCGAGGTAGCTGGGCACCCTGCCCTGCGTAATGACCAGGAACAGCAGGGTTCCGATGCCGGAGAAGAACAGCGTGGTGGCCGGCGGCATGCCGGTGATGATGGGCACCAGGAACGTGGCACCGAACATGGCCACCACGTGCTGCATTCCCACTCCGATGGTCAGCGGCCAGGTGAGCCGTTCGCCGGGGGCCACCACCTCTCCGGGGCGAACCGACTTTCCATTGCCGTGGAGCTTCCATTTGGTGCCGAGCATGCTCATGGCCGGGAGCCTTTCAAGAGAAGGTATCGCGGGAGGGGGAAGGAATCTTCCGGAGCAACATTACCGCGCAGGACGCCCCGGACACCGCTGTGCCGAAGGTCACGCGCAGTCACGGGAAGAGGAAAGCTTCGCTTGAAGTTGCAACTATGGATAGCAGAACCGCCGGCCACCCCGGGTGGGCGGGTCCAGCGAAAGGTATGCAGATGACAGTCGCACATGAAGAAGCAGTGATCGACGCGGCCGCAGTGGACGCGATTTTCGCCGAAGCCCGTACGGCCAACGCCTTTACCGGCGAGGTCACGGATGACCAGGCCCGCGCCATTTACGAGCTCACCAAGTTCGGCCCCACAGCCTTCAACTCCCAGCCGCTGCGCGTGACCTACGTCCGCTCCGAACAGGCGCGCAGCCAGCTCGTGGAGACCCTCTCGGCGGGCAACCGGGCCAAGACGGCATCAGCCCCCCTGGTTGCCGTGCTCAGCTACGACACCGCCTGGCAGGAGCAGTGGGACAACTTCCTGCCCGGCTACAACGCACCCAAGGCCATGTACGATTCCGCGCCCGAGCTCGCGGCAACCACGGGCAACAACAACGCCCACCTGCAGGCCGGGTACTTCATCCTGGCAGTCCGCTCGCTGGGCTTCGCCGCCGGTCCCATGACGGGCGCGGACTTCTCCGCCATCGATGCGGCGTTCTTCCCGGCGGGGGACCAAAAGAGCTTCCTGGTGGTGAACATCGGCCAGCCCGGCCCTGACGCCTGGGGCGAAGCAAAGCCGAAGTTCGCCTACGACGACGTGGTGCGCACCGTCTAGTCACGGGTTTAACCCGCTCAGTAGCCCGCGCGGTTACTCAGAGAGGCCCCCGGCACGATGGGGGACACGCCGGAGGCACTCTGGGCAACATTTCTGCAGGTATCTGCACGGCATGTGTCCGGGGCCACTTCCCATTTTAGTCGAAATTGCCACTCTGGCTACTGTGCCCGGCCGCCCGCGCGGACGGGCACAGTGGCACACTGGCCCTATGCGGAACCTGATTCTGGTGGCCTTTGTCGAGCCTGTCACCGACGGGCTTGTGTTCCCCCGCGACGACTGGCCCCTGCACATCACGCTCGTGAGATTCGATGTGGAGGAGGAGTCCGACGACGGCGTTAAGTCCGACGACGGCGGCCAGGCGTCCGGACTCGCCGAACGGATTGCCGGACTCATCGACCTGCCCGTGCGGGCGGCCCTCGGCACCAGGCTCACCATCGGTGACGACGCCGGCTTCGGCCGGCTGGGATCCGTTGCGGTCAGCCTGGTCGAGCCGAGCCAGCCCCTGCAGGACCTTCACGAGTCACTGATGGGAACCGTTGCGGGTTTGCCGGGGCGCGTGCCCACGCCGGATTACACCCTGGACAACTACCGGCCCCATGTGTCGCACCACGGCGACAAGCGCACCCGGCCGGGGGACGTCGTCGTGCTGGACCGCGTGGCGCTGGTGGATATGGCGCCGGACGGAAACCATTCCGTCCGGCGCATCCTCCGTCTGTGGGAACTTACGAAATAACCCCGTCCACCAGGGCCTTGGCTTCTGCCTGAACCTGCTTGAGGTGATCGGCGCCCTTGAACGACTCGGCGTAGATCTTGTAGACGTCCTCGGTGCCGGACGGGCGGGCAGCGAACCAGGCGTTCGCGGTGACCACCTTCAGGCCGCCGATGGAGGCACCGTTGCCCGGAGCCTCGGTGAGCTTGGCCGTGATGGTTTCCCCGGCCAGCTCAGTGGCCGTGACGTCGGACGACGAAAGCTTGCCGAGGGCGGCTTTCTGGTCCCGGGTGGCTGCGGCGTCGATGCGGGCGTAGACGGGGTCGCCGAACTGGTCCGTGAGGCCCTTGTACAGCTGCGACGGCGACTTGCCCGTGACGGCGGTGATTTCCGAGGCCAGCAGCGCCAGCAGGATGCCGTCCTTGTCGGTGGTCCAGACGCTGCCGTCCATCTTGTTGAACGAAGCGCCCGCGGATTCCTCGCCGCCGAACGCGCCTTCGCCGGACAGCAGTCCGGGGACAAACCACTTGAAGCCCACGGGGACCTCCACCAGTTTGCGGCCCAGGCTTTCGGCCACCCGATCGATGATCGAGGAGGAGACGAGCGTCTTGCCGATCACGGACTGCGGGTTCCAGCCGGTGCGGTGGCGGTAGAGGTAGTCGATGGCCACGGCGAGGTAGTGGTTCGGGTTCATCAGCCCGCCGTCCGGGGTGACGATGCCGTGGCGGTCGGCGTCAGCGTCGTTGCCCGTGGCGACGTCATAGGCTGCGGACCCGTCCGCACTAACAGACATCCGGTTGATCAGCGAGGCCATGGCGGACGGCGAGGAGCAGTCCATCCGGATCTTCTCGTCCCAGTCCAGCGTCATGAAGGCCCACTGCGGGTCAACAGTGGGGTTGACCACGGTGAGGTTCAGGTGGTGCCGTTCGCCGATCTCGCCCCAGTAGTCAACGGACGCGCCGCCCATCGGGTCGGCGCCGATCCGGACGCCGGCTTCACGGATGGCGTTCAGGTCAAGGACCGACGGGAGGTCGTCCACGTAGCTGCTGAGGAAGTCGAATTTGCCGGTGGTGTCCGCGGCCAGGGCGTCCGCCACCGGGATGCGCTTGACGCCGCGGAGCCCGTTCTCGAGGAGCTCGTTGGCGCGGTTGGCGATCCATCCGGTGGCATCGGTGTCTGCGGGTCCGCCGTGCGGCGGGTTGTACTTGAAGCCGCCGTCGCCGGGCGGATTGTGGCTGGGCGTGACCACGATGCCATCAGCCTGCGGGGCGCCGGCCGGGGCATTGTTGTTGTGCGTGAGGATGGCGTGGCTCAGGGCCGGGGTGGGTGTGTAGCCGTGGCGGGCGTCGATGAGGACGTTCACGCCGTTGGCTGCCAGCACTTCCAGTGCGGAGTTCTGCGCCGGTTCGCTGAGGGCGTGCGTGTCCTTGGCCATGTACAGCGGGCCGGTGATGCCCTGGCCGGCACGGTATTCCACGATGGCCTGGGTGATGGCCACAATGTGGGGCTCATTGAACGAAGCCTTCAGGCTGGACCCCCGGTGCCCGGACGTGCCGAAGGCAACGCGCTGGCCCGGATCGCTCAGGTCGGGAGAAACATCGTAGTACGCGTCCAGGAGCGCAGTGAGGTCAACAAGGTCTTGGGGTTGGGCAACTGTGCCCGCGCGGCTAGCCATGGCACCAGCATGCCAGACGACGGCGGGCCACAACACGGTTTGAACCGGAATCCGGCCCCTATGACGCCGAATTTCACCGGGCATTTACCAATTCATTCCTATTGCCATTTAAATCGGGCAGTATTTGGAAGCGAAAAAGCGAGTGGTGGCGCCAAAAGTACCTATATACCCGCCGCCGCGGGGCTGCTAATTTCAAAAGAAATTACGACGGCGGACCCTCCTCCGCCGGGAGCGTTGCGGCGAATCCAAGGGGACACTCAATGGCGGCAGGGGACGGAGCGGCAGAACAATCACGGCTCGCGGCCGAGCGGATAGCCCGGCTGAAGCGCCAGCTGGACCACGCCGAGCGCGCGGCCGACACCTGGGGTGCCGGTGCCGACGGGGAGCGCCGCACCGCCAACATGCTCAGCGAGCTGGCTCCGCACGGCTGGTTCCTGCTGCACGACGTCCACTGGCCCGGCCGTCCGCTGGCCAACCTGGACCACGTACTGGTGGGGCCGGGCGGCGTTGTAGTGGTGGATTCCAAGAACTGGTCGGGGAACGTCGAGGTCCGGGACGGGGTGCTCAGGCAGAACGGCTACACGAGGAACCCCGCCGTGGACGGCGCCCTGGGGCAGGCGGCTGCAGTGGCCGCATTGCTCCGTGCTCCCCACCGGCACCTGGTCCGTTCCATCATCTGCCTGACCGGCCAGCCCGACCTTGGCGAGGTGACGGATTCCGGCGTCGAAGTGTTGGGCATCAACCGTGTTGTTGCCCGGATAGCGGCGCTTCCGGCAGTGCTGGATCCGGAGACGGTAGTGGGCGTCTACTCCCATCTGGGACAACAGCTGACGCAGCCCCAGCAGTCCGCAGCCCTTAACTACCGGGGCATGCCCATTCAGGGCCCGGCGCGCTGGCCGGGGCTGAACCCGGGCCAGGGTGCGCACCAGGGGACCCGGTATCCGTCGCCCCTGCCCAGCCGCTATCACGGACCCGTGGCCGGCAACGCCGCGGGCCGGTTGTCCCCGGCGGATTCACCGCGGCCCCCGCAGTACCTCAAAAGCCAGTACGGCGAACGCCGGTTCCGCAAAAGCCGGGCGGTCGGCGTCCTTTGGGGCCTGCTGATCCTGGGGATCGTGGCATTGGCACTCTCGGCGCCGCTGTGGATCCGGTAGCCACATTTTCGGGCGGCCGCATCACAGGTGCATTACGGGTGCGTACGTCGACGGCACGTCCGGGCGGCGCGTTGGTAGGCTGGTTAAAACCACGCAAAAGGGGATTTTCCCATGACCAACCAGCCTGCCGCCGGCGACGAGGGGACACCACAGGGCTACCAGCCGCCGTCGTACATTCCGCCGCAGGGGTCCCAGCCCGCGCCGCCCAGTAATCCCTATGGCCAGCCGTCCGGGCCATACGGCATTGTGTATGGCCAGCCGTCCTACTACGGGATGCCGCCGGAGCCCAAGAGCCTGAGCATTGCCAGTCTATGCTGCGGGATCGCGGTGTTTCTGGGGCTGGGAATTTTCATCCTTCCGCAGATTGCGGCCGTCGTCCTGGGCCACCTGGCATACCTCCGGGAACCCGCAGGCAGGGGACTGGCCACTGCCGGGTTGGTTCTCGGCTACCTCGGGCTTGCGCTTACGGCCATCGTGCTGACGTTCATCGTGGTGGCAATCTTCGCTGCAGCCAACGCCGGCTACGGCTTCTAACGCATTGTCAGTCCGTCAGCGCCCGCATCAGGCGGGTGGCATTCGCCTCCAGCCAGGCGGCCCGTCGCTCAATGACTTCGCCCACGCCTTCTGACCACATCCGCGCCCAGCCGCCGCCCACCGTCCGGGCATTGTGCTCCATCCGCTCGTACGATAAGCGGACGGCGTCCACGCCGAAGCCCGGCAGCCGCCGTCGTTCGTCTCCGGTCCAGCCGTAGGCGTCCGCGAAAATCCGGAGCCGCCGGAACGGATCCAGCGGCCCCCAGCCGGGCCAGGCATCGGCCGGGTCCCTGAGCGGCACCCAGTGCATCGCAGTGTTAAAGGAGTCCTTGAGGGCGGTGCTTGGCCCCGCGAGGTCGAAGTCCACCAGGCCGGCGGCCAGCCCGCCCCGGACCACCACATTCTGCGGGGTCACATCCAGGTGGCACACCAGGGCTGCGGGATCGCCTTTCACGGTGTCCTGCCGGACGGGCCGGAGCGGGAACGGATGTGCCACCGGCACGAACCCCTCCGAAGCGTGGTGCAGGCGGCGGACCAGGCGGCCCACGGACGCGAGGAGGTCCTCCGACTGCACCCACGGTTCGGGCACCGCCCCGGCGCAGTCCCCAGGCACGAACGAGAGGACATCCCGACCTTCCGGGTCGCGCCCCAGGAACCGCGGCGAGCCCTCGAAACCGGCCTTCTCCAGCCAGTCGAGATAGTCGGCCACCGCGAAACTCTGCGGCTGGTGTGGGCGGCGGATCGTTCCGCCCACCCGCACCACGCCGTCGGTGACGTCGCCCGCGGGCATGGGTTCGACGTCGGACGCCTCGCCGGCGGCGGGCCGGTAGAGGCGGGACTCGACCGGCCTCTGCGCAGCCGGCGGGCGGTGGTTGCTCACCCGGTCAGCGTACGCCGCCCATGAGCTTCTTGATCCCCGGCGAAGCCACAGCCAGGCCGACGGCGAGGACCATGGCCGTGCCGCCGATGCCCGTGAAGTACGGCAGCTCATCGGCGGGGTTGTACAGGCCGGCGAGGATGCCGGCCAGGGTGGTGCCGAGCGAAACGGACAGGAAGAACAAAGCCACCATCTGCGTGTGGAACGCCTGCGGTGCCAGTTTGGTGGTGACGGAGAGCCCGATGGGGGAGAGGAAGAGCTCCGCGAGCGTGAACAGGAACAGGATGCCCACGAGGGCCAGGAGCGGTGTCTTGCCGCCGCCGGACAACGGGATGAAGGCCAGGAAGGCCAGGCCCATCACGAACAGGCCGATGGAGAACTTCAAGGCCGATCCTGGCTGCTTGTGGCCGAGGCGGGTCCACAGGGCCGCCATAACGCCGGCGAAGATGATGATGAACACCGGGTTGATGGACTGCACCCAGGCCGCCGGCATTTCCCATCCGAACAGGTTTCGGTCCAGCTTCTCCTCCGAGTAGACGGCAATGAACGTGAATTGCTGTTGGAAGAGCGCCCAGAATGCTGCCGAGGCGATGTACAGCGGGATGAACGCGATCACGCGCTTGCGCTCCGTCCCTGTCACCTTTTTGCTGCGGAAGATCAGGCCGAAGTACAGCACGGACGCGCCGATGGCCGCGTAAGCCATGGACATGGCCAGGTTATCGGCGTTGACGGCACCGGTGGCCAGGAGCACGGCCACTGCGGCGGCGATCCCAACGAAGATCAGCCCGTACCGGGTCCGCTCCGCGTCCGGCAGCGGATTGGGCACGTAGTGTGCCGCTTCGGGAAGATTCTTGCGTCCCATTGCGTAGATGCCAAGGCCCAGGGCCATGCCGACGGCGGCTGCGCCGAAGCCCCAGTGGAACCCCTGGCTTTCCTGCAGCCAGCCGGTGACCAGCGGGCCGATCAGCCCGCCCGCGTTGATGCCCATATAGAAGATGGAGAAGCCGGCGTCGCGGCGTTCGTCCTTCTCTCCGTACAGGCTGCCCACCAGTGCGGTGGCGTTGGCCTTGAGCCCGCCGGAGCCGACGCCCACCAGCACCAGGCCGGCAATGAGGCCGGGAACGCCCGGGAGGAGCGCCAACGCAATGTGGCCGGCCATGATCAGGACGGCCGAGCCGAACAGGACCCGTTCCGAGCCGAAGAGCCGGTCAGCCAGCCAGGCGCCAAGAATGGTGGAGAGGTAGACTCCGCCGCCGTAGGCGCCCACCAGTCCTGCGGCCAGGCCCTGCTCGATTTCGAGGCCGCCCTGCGCAGCGGTGAAGTACATGTAGTAGAGGAGGATGCCCTGCATGCCGTAGAAGGAGAAGCGCTCCCACATTTCCACGGAGAAGAGGCTGGCCAGCATCTTTGGGTGGCCAAAAAAGGAAGTATCGCCCGGCGTTGTAGCGGGGCGATCGGATAAATGAGTTGTGCTCATTTACTTAAGAGTGGCACCGGATCGCGCGATTGTCACATTCCAGCGGGCAGGAAGCAAGGCAGACACGCGGCGCCGCGGGCCATTGCGGGCGTTGCCGAGTCGTGCTGCCGCGTCTTGCTGCCGGGCGCGCCGCCGGCCCTAGTAGCCGATCTGGGCGGCCACTTGTAGCAGCAGGGCCTCGGATCCCATGGGTCCCACCAGCTGGATCCCCATCGGCAGGCCGGCGCCCGGTGAGCCGCCGGTCCAGTGCACGGGAATGCTGATGGCGGGCAGGCCGCACACGTTGACCATGGAGGACCAGGGCGCATATTCGCACTGCTTCCGGTAATCGCCGTCGGCGTCGCCGGCCCACTCCGACGCAGGCCAGTAGCCGTCCCCATGCGAGGAACCCGTGAACCAGCCCACGGGTCGCGGCGTCTGTGCCAGTGCCGGCATCAGGACAAGGTCCCAGTGGGCGTACTGCGCAATGGTGTCCCGCTCGAACTGCCGCAGGAAACCCAGTGCCTCGTTCAGCTTGGACACACTCCGCTGTTGCGCCCGCCGCCGGAAAGTGCGGGTGAGCGGGGTCAGGAGGGCTTCGCGCTGCGGGGCTATCCTGGCACTTCCCACGCCGGCAGTCCACGCAGTGGTGAAGGCGTCCGGGTACCGGTTGTCGTACCGGACGGCGGCTTCCGCCGTGAAGTGGCCTGCCGCCTCGAGCAGCCGGATACCCGTGTCGAGGGCGTCCATGGCTTCCGCGTCCGGAGTAAACGGGAAAATTGCCTGCCAGGGGCTGTCCAGGCTCACGCCGATCCGGAGTTGCCGCGGCGGCCGGGACACGGCCGCGAGGTACCGGCCTCCGCCTGGAAGAGCTTTGTGCCCGGACGTTCCCGGGTCCGTTGCCGCTGATGCTGCCGCTTGCGCCGATTCCGGTGATTCCGGTGATTCCGGTGCG
Source organism: Arthrobacter sp. NPDC093128 (assembly GCF_040683875.1). Classification (NCBI taxonomy): domain Bacteria; kingdom Bacillati; phylum Actinomycetota; class Actinomycetes; order Micrococcales; family Micrococcaceae; genus Arthrobacter; species Arthrobacter sp. NPDC093128. The sequence continues at coordinate 95,916 of NZ_JBFBEY010000009.1, read as the reverse complement.
GACACCAGTGCGTCGAGCATCAGGGCCGCATCCTCGGCGGACCGGGCCAACGGGCCGGCCACTACCAGCCGGGCCGGGTCCCCGGTGCTTTCACCGGCCGGGACGAGTCCGCGCCCCGGTTTCAGGCCCAACAGCCCGCAGGCCGCCGCAGGAATCCGGATGGAGCCGCCCCCGTCGGACCCGGGTGCAAACGGTACGAGGCCTGCGGCAACGGCCGCGGCACTGCCGCCCGAGGATCCCCCCGAGCTGCGGCTCAGCGCATGGGGATTGCGCGACGGCGGGGCGATGAGGTTCTCGCTGTAGGCAGTCAGGCCGAATTCCGGAACCTGGGTCTTACCCAGGGAGACGACGCCTGCCCGCTTCAACACCGCCGCCAGCGCACCGTCCACGGGTGCAGGCTTTTGGTCCAGGGCCGCGCTGCCGTGGGTCGTCACCACACCGGCAACGTCGGTCAGGTCCTTGAACGCCACCGGCATGCCGTGCAGCAGCGGAAGCTCCCCCGGCGAACGGGAGTGCCGGGACCGGGCGTACAGTGCATCCGCGCGTGCGGCGTCGGCTCGGGCCTGCTCCGCCGTCACCGTGATGAACGCCCCGAGGCCCGGATTCCGCGCCTGGATCCGGGCCAGGAAATGCTCGGCCGCCTCCCTGGCAGAGAGCTTTCCCGAGCTCAGGGCGTCACGTAGCCCAACCGCGGACAATTCGTGGATTTCAGCCAAGGAAACGTGGCTCCAGCCGCTCTTCCGCCGCAGCTGCTGCGCCTGGCTGCCGCGTGACGCGGTACGCCGCCTTGCCGCGCACCTCGCTGACCACATCAACGAGGTCCGTGCCGAAGTAAACCAGCCCCACGCCGTCGTCCGTGCAGTGGGTTTCGCCGAGCGTGCCGTCAGCCACCAGCCGGTGCACCGACGGTCGGCGCTGGTCCTCGGAGTCGTAGTGCACGCCGTTGGCATAGGGCAGGAATCCCAAGGCGTTCGTCACCGGACGCAGCTGCGGGCCGAACGAATCCGTGGTGCCGCCCTGATACCAGCAGATGGACCCTGCCGAGACGCCGGCCAGGACCACGCCGCCTTCCCACACCCGCCGCAGGATTCCGTCGAGGCCGTGCGCCCGCCAGACGGCCAGCAGGTTCACCACCGAACCGCCGTTGACCCACACCACGTCCTGCTCCATGAGGTGGGCTTCCGGATCGTCGATGCTGGGCATGGTGAACAGGTTCAGGTGGCTGAAATCGAAGCCGGCGATCCTCGCGGCCTGGTCCATTTCCGCGTTGAACCAGCGCTGGTCGCCCGCGGCGGTGCCGATATGGGTGACGCGAGGGGCGCGCCCGGTAATGCCGGAAAGCTCGACGGCGTGATGCAGCAGTGCGTCGAACTCCAGCCGTGAACGCCGGCCGGCCTTAAGTCCGCCGGACGTTGCCAGAATGGTGGGCTGTTGGGCTGCCATCGAAGATTCTCCTTTGCGGTCCCCTTGAAGCGTAACGTGCCTCCGGATTCGGGGCCGCCGCCTCCGGTGGAGGATACGCTGGAGACAGACCTTCATTCCCCCGGAGAGGACTTCCATGAGCGACTTCGAAACCGTGACCGTGACCGACGTTCCCGCCGACGCCAAGATCCTTGACGTGCGCGAGGACTACGAGTGGGCGGCCGGGCATGCCGAAGGTGCCCACCACGTTCCGCTGGACCAACTGCCGGCCCGGCTCAGCGAACTGGACCCGGACGAGGACCTGTACGTTATCTGCCGGACGGGAGGACGGTCCTTCCGTGCAGCCAAGTGGCTGGTGGGCCAGGGATATTCCGCTTTCAACGTGGCCGGCGGGATGGACCAGTGGCTTGAGTCAGGAATGCCGCTCGTCTCGGACAACGGCCTCAAACCAGTCATCCTCTAGCAATGCGGCCGGTGCCGCCCCTCAGCGCAGGGTTGCCGCCCGGCGTTGCCGCCCCTCAGCGCAGGGTTGCCGCCCGGCGTTGCCGCCCGCCGGGCGGCCCTGACATAAAAACGACAAGGACCGTCCATGCCTGCTTCGCCCGTCACCTATACGTTCCTTGGCCCGGAAGGCACGTTTACCGAGGCTGCGCTGATGCAGGTGCCCGGCGCCGTGGAGGCTGTCCGCATCCCCTCCTCCAATGTGAACACCGCGCTGGACAAGGTCCGTGACGGATCCGCCGATGCCGCCATGGTGCCCATCGAGAACTCCGTCGAGGGCGGCGTGACGGCGACCCTGGATGCCATCGCGTCCGGCCAGGAGCTGAGGATCATCCGAGAGGCGCTCGTCCCCATCAGCTTCGTCCTTGTTGCCCGCCCCGGGGTGGAAATCGCGGATATCCGCAAGATCTCTACCCATGGCCACGCCTGGGCGCAGTGCCGGCTCTGGGTCGAAGCGAACATGCCTGATGTGGAATACATTCCGGCCTCTTCCACCGCGGCGGGAGCCATGGGGCTGCTGAGCGAGGACGGCGTGCACTATGACGCCGCCATCTGCGCCCCGATCGTGGCCACTGAGCAGCCCGGGCTGCATGTGCTCGCGGAGAACATTGGTGACAACCCGGGCGCGGTGACGCGTTTTGTCCTGGTCAGCCGGCCCGGAGCGCTGCCGCACCGGACCGGAGCGGACAAGACCACGGTGGTGGTCCCGCTGCCCGAGGACCGTCCGGGTGCACTGATGGAGATCCTGGACCAGTTCGCCACCCGCGGGGTGAACCTCAGCCGGATCGAATCGCGGCCCACGGGGCAGTACCTGGGCCACTACTTCTTCAGCATCGACGCCGACGGCCACGTGGAGGACGCCCGTGTGGCGGACGCCCTGGCCGGGTTGCACCGGATCAGCTCCGCCACGCGCTTTCTTGGTTCCTACCCGCGGGCTGACGCACAGAGCCCCGAAGTGGAAGCACACACGTCCGACGAAGCATTCCAGGCCGCACATGAATGGGTCGCAGGGATACTCAAAGCGGCATCCATCGAGCCGGTCCAAGCTCCGCAAGGTTCGCCAACAGCTTAGACAAATGCCCTACCGGGTACTTCCCCGCCTGCACCGCAGTGCGTATGCTTGCCTGATCCATTGGGGACGACCTCTACCGGAAGGAGCGGGTCATGTCAGCATCCAGTACCGACAATGACGGCCAGGGAATGATCGTCAATCCCAAGCCGACTGCCGATAACCAGGACTGGGACGGCGACGATGCGGACCGCGCGGATCGCCTGCGCTTCGAAGAGGAACAGGCCATGATCCGGGAACAGTCCGAAGCCCGCGCGGCGGCAAAAGCAGCAGCTGAGGCGGAACAGAAGAAGGCCAGCGCCTGACTCCGGAGTCTCCGGGCAGGCTGCCTTCCCGGAAGCCTACTGCGGGGTGCATTCCCTTGGGGCCGTTTCGCCGCCCTTGCTTTCCGTAACCCGAACCAACAGCGATCTCGGTTCCACCTGGACGGTCACGTCGGTGGCCATTCCTGAGGGGTCTCCGTCGACCTGGGTGGCTACCGGCTCTGCGCACTTGATGACGATCTTGCCGGAGCGGTAGTAGCTCATGACCGGCAGGTTCCTTTTGTGCTTGAACATGATCTTTGCGTACATCGCGATCCACCCGATAGCACTGCGCGGGCTCATCACCACGACGTCCAGCATGCCGTCGTCGATCATTGCCTGCGGGATGAAGTCGATGCCGCCCGGGATCAGGCCGCAATTGGCGAACAGCACGCTGCGGATCTTCCGTGACTGTTCCGGCTGGTCGTCCAGGGCGATGGACACTTTCTTGCGCCGTCCGGGCAAATGCCTGACCCCAGCCTCGGTATAGGCGAGCCAGCCCACTGCCTTCTTCAGTCCGTCATTGGTGTCGCCCACTACCTCGGCGTCCATGCCCATGCCGGCAATTACCAGGAACGCATGCTCCGACGAGGTACCCGTCCGCGAGTTCCGGATGGCCATGCGGGCCATGTCAATGTGCCGCTGGTGTCCGAACAGTGCTGTCTGGACGTTGCCGTGGAGATCGTAGACGTCGAGATCGATGTTCCTTGCCAGCAGGTTTCCCGTGCCCAGCGGAATCAGGCCCATGGGCACGTTCGTACGCGCAAGCTTCTCAGCCACAACGCGTACCGTTCCGTCCCCGCCGCCCACGAGGACGACGTCGGCGCCGCTCGCGAGTGCCGCTTCGGCCTGCGAATATCCGGGGTCCTCGGCGGTTGTTTCGAAAAATACCGGGGCGTCCCAGCCTGCGGAGAGGCAAGCGCGCTGGATCAGGGCGGTGGCTTCCGCGGACTTCGCCTTGACCGGATTCATCACCACGGCCACTGTCTGACGGGACAGGCCCGGGTGGTACGTGTCCTCTTGGACAGCGCTGCGCGTATGGAGTGCCTTGAGGCTCCGCACACCCCACCAGCTGGAGACCGCGAAAGCCAAGGCCGCAGTGATGATGAGGTAAAGCAGCCAATCGTTCATGGTGCTCCAACACTATCCCGCGCAGGAGCCCGCACGGCCCACCGCCTCATGGCGGGCGGATTCGATACTCTTGTCTGGTGATCGACGTAAAAGACCTCAGCGAAAATCCGGACAAGTTCCGTGCCAGCCAGCGCGCCCGCGGCGCCGACGAGTCCGTAGTGGATGCGATCATCTCGGCAGATGCGGCGAGGCGCGCCGCACTGATCCGCTTCGAAAACCTGCGCGCCGAACAGAATGTCTTCGGCAAGAAGGTGGCGCAGGCCAAGGGCGACGAAAAGCAGGCGCTGCTGGCCGAGGTCAAGGTCCTGGCCGCGTCGGTCAAGGCGGCCTCCGCCGAAGCTGACGTCGCGCAGGCGCAGCAGGAAGAGCTGCTGCGGGCCATCCCCAACCTGATCGTGGACGGGGTTCCGGAAGGCGGCGAGGACGACTACATCGTGGTCAAGACCGTCGGCGAACCCCGTGAGTTCCCTGATTTTGAGCCGAAAGACCACCTGGAAATCGGTGAGCTGATCGGTGCCATCGACATGGAGCGCGGCGCCAAGGTGTCCGGTTCACGCTTCTACTTCCTCCGCGGCGTGGGCGCACGGCTGGAAATGGCACTCCTCCAGATGGCCATGGAGCAGGCAATCGACGCCGGCTTCGTTCCCATGATCACCCCCACGCTGGTCCGCCCCGAAACGATGCAGGGCACCGGTTTCGACGTCAAGCACGACGCCGAAATCTACCGTCTCGCCGAAGACGACCTTTACCTGGTGGGCACGTCGGAGGTGGCCCTGGCCGGGTACCACGCGGACGAGATCCTGGACCTCTCCGCCGGCCCCATCCGCTATGCGGGCCAGAGTTCCTGCTACCGCCGCGAAGCGGGCTCGCACGGCAAGGACACCCGCGGGATCATCCGCGTCCACCAGTTCAACAAGGTGGAAATGTTCATCTACACCACAGTGGAGGAGGCCGCAGCCGAGCACGAGCGGCTGCTGGCCTGGGAAGAGGAGATGCTGGCCAAGTGCGAGCTCCCTTACCGGGTGATCGATACTGCCGCCGGCGACCTCGGCAACTCCGCCGCCCGCAAGTTCGACTGCGAAGCCTGGGTGCCCACGCAGGGTGCGTACCGGGAACTGACGTCCACCTCGAACTGCACCACGTTCCAGGCGCGCCGCCTGAACATCCGTGAGCGCGTGCTGAACGAGGACGGCGCACCCAAGGGGACCCGCGCCGTCGCCACCCTGAACGGAACGCTGGCCACCACCCGCTGGATCGTGGCCATCCTCGAGCACCACCAGAACGAGGACGGCTCGGTGAACGTCCCCCGGGCGCTGCAGAAGTACCTCGGCGGCCTGGAAGTCTTCCCGGTCCTCACCTGACTCGAGAAATCCCCGTCACGTGGTCGATTCCCCGGGTAACTCCGGGAGGATTGGGCCACGCGGCGGGGATTTCTGCGCCGTGATCCCCGCAGCCGCGAGCTTACGCCTCAGCAGCTCCGGGTTGGTTGCGGCTTTCCAGTCCCAGCGGACCACCTTGTAGCCGAGTGCCCGGAGCCTGTCCTCACGTTTCTTCTCGGCCAGAACGGCTTCGCGGGTGCTCATTGCGCCGAGAAGCGCGTCGTCGAGATACTTTGCGTCGCCGTCAAACTCCCCGATGACGCCATGCTCGGGCCAGAAGAAATCCGTCCGCGCAATGAAGCCCTCGCTATCGCAGAAGGTGCGCTGCAGGACGGGTGCGGGGAGCCCCAAAACATGGATGAGTGCCCTGCTTCTGGACTCCCCCACGGATTCTGATTTCTCGTCCGCCAGCGCGAGTACCTCCAGGACCCGGCGGTGCTTGGCAGCCGATGCTAGAAGGGATGATGCCTCCTGCAGCTCGATCCGGGTGAGGCCCTCGCCCTTGGCGCGCCGGCTACCCATGACTGCATCGACAATGGCTACCGCTTCCGGTAGCTCCAACCGGACAAGGCAGTCAATAACCGTCTGCACGAGCGACGTGACGTTGACGCCCTGGCATTCCACGATGTCAGCCGCCCAGTGATGCCGGGAGACTCCGTAGCCTCGCGCTTGTTCCAGCCCGGTGAGGCCGGTCTTGGGGTCTCTTGCTGCCCGGGTGGTCGACGGGAGCCTGCCGGCCTTGTGTGGTGACTGCGTGATGACGTGAACGTGCTCCGGTACCCGCGGGAGGGGCAACCGCCAGATCCGAAGAGCGGTCAGGTAGCAGAAGATCTCCGACGGATCACTGCACGCCACCGCCGCTACCGTGGCGGAATACCGCTCCCAGGCTTTGAGCGCGAGCCATTCGGGCTTGCTGTAGTAGACGCCAAATCTGATCCGGACCAAGTCGCCCCTGTTGTACGCGCGGCTCAGGCCACGGCTACTTCCGGTGAGGGCGCGCCTGCGCCTGGCCAGTATGAGGGCGGGGTGGGCGGCTTCCATGGTTTCCATGCTGGGGTGGTCATCCCGGCGCAGCCACACGGATTCCACCGGATGTGGATAAGTCCCAACAACTCCCCACTAATCGGACCCTTCCCCCGGGAACGCGGCGGGGAGTTGACCACGTGGCGGGGATTCTTAGCTGCCACCTGCCACCTGCCACCTGCCACCTGCCAGCTGCCACCTGCCACCGGCCGGCAGCCGGGGCGGCAACGTGACGCGGCGGTAAACACTCACAGTGTGGACAACCCTGTGGGTGTTTACCGGAAGTTCACAACGGGCTGTGGCGTGCGTCCTAGCGGCTGTCGGGGGTGTCTGCTGTACTAGGTGAATGACAACATTGACTGAAACCTCAGTCGCTGGCAACGATGACCAGCGAAACAACGGTAAGAACAACTCCACTCAGAAGCTCATGGTTGCACTGGATGTCGACGGCACCCTGGTCAACCATGACGGCCACATGTCGGCCCCCGTCCGTGAGGCCGCCCAGGCTGTGGTCGCAGCGGGCCACGAGGTCATGATCGCCACCGGCCGATCCCTCAACGCAACCCTGCCCATCATTGAGCAGATCGGAATCGAAACCGGCTACGCAGTCTGCTGCAACGGCGGCGTGACGCTCCGGCTCGATCCTGCGCACCCCGACGGCTACGAGGTCATCCGGAAGGCAACGTTCGATCCCGGGCCCGCGCTCCGTGCCCTCCGCAAGCGGCTTCCACTGGCCAAGTACGCGCTGGAGGACGAGGACGGCAATTTCCTGTCCACCGAACGTTTCCAGGACGCCAGCTTCGGCGTGGAAGCAATCGGCGTGGACTTCCAGACCATGCTGGAGGCCACGGCCGTGCGCGTGGTGGTGTTCAGCTCCGAAAATACGTCCGAGGAGTTCAACGAGGCCATCAAGCACATCGGCCTCGCCGGCGTCACGTATTCAGTGGGCTGGACTGCATGGCTGGACATCGCCGCCGAAGGGGTCACCAAGGCCAGCGCCCTGGAACACCTCCGCGGCCACCTGAGCATCGGGTCGCACCTCACGGTGGCCATCGGTGACGGCCGCAACGACATCGAGATGCTCACCTGGGCCCGCCGGGGCGTTGCCATGGGCCAGGCTCCTGACGAAGTGGTGGCCGCCGCGAATGAAGTCACCTTGTCCGTTCACGACGACGGCGCCGCGCACGTTCTCCGCAGCCTGCTCTAAGGCGGGGCTGCTTGGGGTCCGCATCCACATGGGGCGGCCAACCGCCTAACGGACTTCGAGGATCAGCCGGAGCAGCCGGGCCGCAGCCGGACGGGCCGCGTGTTCCTCGTTCCATTGCGCCCTGGCCACGGCCTTGCTGACGGCCTGGGTGGTGATGCCGAGCTCCTGGGCGACTGCTTTTTGCTGCCCGCGGACGCCGGGTGTCAGCAGATCCAGGACACGCCACTCGGCCGCGCTTCGCCCGTGCACAATGTGGCCGAGCAGCTTCAGCACAGACTCTGATTCCGCGGCGAGGTCGGCAATCGGGCCGTCAACCGCAACGGGGATGCGTTCCTTGCCGTTGCGCAGGCGGTCCACAGCCCGGCGCGCGTAGATCAGGCCGTGTCCGGTGGCGTCCTTAATCTGGTTGGGCAGCGGCTCGTTTATCGGCCCCACACCGATCCCGACAAACCAGCTCCCTGAGCGCAGGGCCACCAGGGCGGCGTCCACGGCCTGGTGCGGACTGTCCACGATGCCCTGGACTTCGTCCTCCACGGACCGGTCGAAATCGAGGCGCGCGGGTATGTGCCGCAGGTCCTTGAGCAACTGCGGTACCCGGTCACCGTCGCGCCGGCTGTCCGTTTGGTTGATGGTCAGCGTGAACATTCTGGATGACAGACTACCCGGTGGCAGGGCCCACGGGTTCAGCTCCTTGGGCGACGCCGGACCGGAGGTCTACGGCGGTGAACTTTTCGTCGAACGTGTCCCCGCTGCCTCCGCCAAGAGCGGCGGCGAAGGCGACCAGGAGGTAGACGGGTGCGAAGGACCAGCAGACGGCGCGCCAGCCGCCGAGCCAGGCTCCCGACGTGGTGCCGTCCGCGATTCTGACGGAACGCATCCCGGCGGCCACGTCGCCCAGGCTGCCTGCGGTGCCCATGATCATGCCGTAGGCAAAGAGGACCAGGAACCAGATTGCGGTCAGTGCGGCGGCGAACAACCCGTCGTTGGAAAACAGGGCCAGCGAGAGCGGGCCCAACGCCAGGTTCCGGACCAGGGCGTTCAGTACGGCCATAAGCGCGCAGGCAACCAGGATTACGACGAGGGCATCGAGGCACCGGCCCCAGAAGTGCGGCCAGCCGGCCATTCGTACGTACCAGGCACCCGAGGCTGTGTGACGGCGGACGGGGCGCCCGTTGGCAGGGTCGATCAATCCGGGGCCGCCGGACCCGTTCTCAGGTGTGGCCACGGACTCAGCGGATGGGGGCAGGTACCGCGGGGTACCGCTGGTCAACGGTGAGATGGCGGGCCTTGGGTCCGTTCATCGTGGGGCTGGATCCCCCTGCCGCGGCGAGAAGCAGGAACAGGGCGACTATCGGAAACAGCACAGTGCGCGAGAATGTGACCCAACCGGACCGCCAGAACCCCGGCTTTCCGCCTGAGGAGGACCGCACAATGCGCGTGCCCGCCGCCAGCCCGCCCAGGGAGCGGCCGCGGGGGAAACAGAAACCGTACAGCCAGGGCGTGACCAGCCAGGCGGCGATGGCAGCAACTACGGCTTTGCCTGTGGTGCCCGTGTCGGATCCGGCAACCGAGACATACGCTATGGCTGCCACTACGGCGACAATGCCGAAATCCACGCACCAGGCCGCGAGCTGCTGCCAGGCGCTGGCTTTGACCACGGGCTGGCCGTTGCCGAGATTCGTGGTTCTTTTGCGGACGCTTTCCATCAGCTTGGCATCCACGTTATACGCCCAAATCCACGAGGGCGCGGACCTTGTCCACGGCGGTCCGGTTGGAGATCTTGGTCAGTTCCAACTGCGCCTCGCCGTCTTCATCGTGCGCCGTCAGCCCGTGGAGTTCCGTTGCGGACGTGTAGATGGTCAGGGCGCTGAACGTGCTGACGGCCAGACTGATTGCCCTGATCATGGTCACTCCAAGTGTGCTGCCCAGAACCTGTGGCGCGAGCTTTTCAAACTCCGGGCCCGTAACCTTCCGCGTGGCCTCATCGGCGGACTCAACCTTGGCCGCATTCGCCAGTTCCATGATCCTCGCGGGGAACTCGGAACGGTCCACCACAGTGAAAGTGTGCGACCCGCTGGAGTCCACGAGTTCTTCCAGCACTTTGTCGTCATGCACGTAGCCGTACAGCCACACCTTGTCTGACTCCTTTGTCAGTTCCGCAGTGACAACACGTTCGCCGAGCCGGCGGAGCGCCATGATCCCGGTGATCTCTTCGGTTGCGCCCAGCTTGGACGGCACGTTGTCCCCTTCGGCGACGAGGGGGATGGCGAACCCCTTCGACAGGAGGCTCCGCAGCGCCACGTTGCACAGAAGCTCCTTCTGGTCCGGATGCCGGGACAGCCAGGGCAGCTCCACGGCCTGGTGCTGGTCAATGCCGTCGAGGGCCACAATTTCCTCGTCGGTCAGCACCGGGAGGGTGAACTCTTCCTCCTGACCGCGGCTGAGTACGGTCTTGGCGCACTCCACATCATGCTGAGTCAGTCTTGAGATGATGCTTTCGGTCATGAGAAAAGCCCTCCTAGGCTCTTAACGGGATTGCTAAAGACTTCCTTGGCGCCGTTCCAGGTGTCGCCGGCGAGGTCCTTGGCGCCATTCCAGGCGTCGCCGGCGAGGTCCTTGGCGCCGTTCCAGGCATCGCTGGCCGTGTTCCCGATCCACTTCCCGGCGGCCTGGCCCCACTCACTGTCGGCAATCATGTTGCCCAATGCCCAGCCCCCGGCCACTAGACCTGCGCCCACCACGATACCAATGCCCACCGGGTTGGTCAGGAGCCCGGCTGCCATGAGGAGGGACCCGCCTCCCGCTATCACACTGAGGCCGCCGCCGATGCGGTCGCCAGTTCCGCGCCAGCCGTCGTGTTCCGGGTTGAACATGTCATAAATGCCGCCGCCGATTGCGAACGGGGCGAGGGCGGGACCGGCGAACCGTCCCCATTTGGAAACCATTTTGGTGGCGCCGAGGAAGTCGTCGGACAGCTTGAAGGCGGGCTTCAGGAGCGTCCCCGTGGAGTCAAGAATCTTCTTGCTGGACAAGAGTCCCCGCCAGTCATTGAGCATTCCGGCTGCGTCCTTGATTTTGAAGAACATGCCTACTCCGGCGGCGCCCCAGTCGAACGCGTCCTGGAGCCAGTTTCCGTCGTCGCCGTTGCCGGCCCCGCCAGGGCCGCCGCCGCTACCCGTGCCGCCGGCACCGCTGGTGCTGGCGCGTTCCTGATCGTCTGCGTTGGCGCGCAGTTCCTTGGAACCCTTCTCCAGGAGCTGGGAGGCGGCCAGCAGCGTTTTGCGGTGGGAGGAGTTCCACTCCTCCTTGAAAGAGTTGGCATCGTTTCCCGTCCATGCCGTGGACGAGCCGATGAGGTTGCTCAGGGTCTTGCCCTGAAGCTGCAGTACCTGAGAGGCCCGCTGGAAGTCTTTGGCCAGCGAACGCAGTTGTGCGATGTCCGCACCGTAGAGTCCTGCCACAGTGTTCCCCTTTTTCCAGCGCCGAATCAAAAACAGCATGAACTTACCCCGCGGCGGTTGGCCCCGCGATGGGCAGAACAGCCCATGCCGCCCCATCGGTGCGCTGCGGAGACCGAAAGTGCAGCGGCGCGGGGCGCCTTGAATCAAACCGCACTCGCCGCCGTCGTGCAAGTCAAAGACATCCGGGAGGTCATCCACGCGACCGGTTGGGTGGTTGTGAACCTGCCGCGAAGATGTTGCGATGGGGGAGGACGCTGCCGACGGCGGCACTGACGGAAGCGGAGGACGGGCCATGGCGAACGCCCCCAGGACGAAAAGAGTCAGCGCGGCGGGAAACGGCGGCGCCGGCGAGAGAGCGGCTGACAAAGCCGAACTGGAACTCGTGGACCGCTGGTGGCGGGCGGCCAACTACCTCTCAGTGGGTCAGATCTACCTGCGCTCCAACCCGTTGCTGCGCGCACCCCTCCGCGCTGAGGACACCAAGTCCCGGCTCCTGGGCCATTGGGGCACCACGCCCGGACTGAACTTCGTCTACGCCCACCTCAACCGGGTCATCCGCAGGGACCGGCAGCAGATGCTGTTCATCGCGGGTCCCGGCCACGGCGGCCCCGCAGTGGTGGCGAACGCCTGGCTCGAGGGCACCTACTCGGAGATCTACAGCAACGTGGGCGACGACGAGCCCGGGCTGGCAGAACTCTTCCGCCAGTTCTCCTATCCGGGCGGTATCCCCAGCCACGCAGCCCCCGAGACTCCCGGATCCATCAGCGAGGGCGGCGAACTCGGGTACTCGCTAGCCCACGCCTACGGATCCGTCTTCGACAATCCGAAGCTGATCACCGCCGTCGTGATCGGTGACGGCGAGGCGGAAACAGGGCCGCTGGCGGCAAGCTGGCATTCCCACAACTTCCTGGACCCGGTGGCCGACGGTGCGGTGCTGCCCATCCTGCACCTGAACGGCTACAAGATCGCCAACCCCACTGTCCTGGCACGGATGCCGGAGGCCCAGCTGGAACAGTTGCTCCGCGGGTACGGCCACAAGCCCCATTTCGTCACCGTGGCCAACCCTGATGACACGGCGGCTGCGCACCGTGACTTCGCCGCGGTCCTGGAGGCCTGCCTTGCGGAGATCCGCGCCATCCAGGCGGAGCGCCGCGGCGCCGGCACGCCGTCGGCCGATGACGCCGGTGCGGCCCAGTGGCCCATGATTGTGCTGCGTTCGCCCAAGGGCTGGACCGGCCCCAAGCGGGTGGACGGCAAGCAGGTCGAGGGGACGTGGCGGAGCCATCAGGTGCCGCTGTCGGAGGTCCGCACCAATCCGGAGCACTTGGCCCAGCTGGAACAATGGCTGGAATCCTACCGGCCCGGGGAACTCTTCGACGACCACGGCCGCCTCCGGCCCGACGTCGCCGAAAACGCTCCGGCAGGGGAGCTGAGGATGAGCGCCACGCCCCATGCCAACGGCGGCACCCTGCTGCGCGACCTGAAACTGCCGGACTACCGAAAGCACGCCGTCGAGGTGCCCAGGCCGGGTGCGGACCGGGTCAGCGCCATGATCACCCTCGGCGCCTGGATGCGTGACGTTATTTCCCAAAATCCCGAGACTTTCCGGCTTTTCGGCCCCGACGAGACTGCCTCCAACCGCCTGCAGGACGTCTATGACGTCACCGACAAAGTGTGGCAATACCGGATCGACGACGCCGACGAGCACCTCGCGCGGGCAGGTCGCGTGATGGAAGTGCTCAGCGAGCACCTGTGCCAGGGCTGGCTGGAAGGCTACCTGCTGACCGGCCGGCACGGCGTATTCAGCTGCTACGAGGCCTTCATCCACATTGTCGACTCCATGTTCAACCAGCACGCCAAGTGGCTCAAGGTCCACCGCGGGCTCGCCTGGCGCCAGCCCGTGGCGTCGCTGAACTACGTGCTGTCCTCGCATGTCTGGCAGCAGGACCACAACGGCTTCTCGCACCAGGATCCGGGCTTCATCGACCACGCGGTGAACAAGAAGGCGGAGGTCATCCGCGTGTACCTGCCGCCGGATGCCAACACGCTGCTGTCCGTGATGGAGCACTGCCTGGAGTCCCGGGATTACGTCAACATCGTGGTCAGCGGCAAGCAGCCCTCACCCACATGGCTGGGGCCGGCCGATGCCGCCCACCACTGCCAGCGCGGGCTGGGGATCTGGGAATTCGCGGGATCCGAGGTGCCCGGTGAGGAACCGGATGTGGTGCTGGCCTGCGCCGGCGACGTTCCCACCGTGGAGACGGTCGCAGCCGCCGAACTGCTCAAGGAAGGCGCGCCAGGGCTGAAGATCCGCGTGGTCAACGTGGTGGACCTGATGCGGCTCCAGGATGCCAGCGAGCACCCCCACGGGCTGACGTCACAGGACTTCGACGGCATTTTCACGGCGGACAAGCCGATCATTTTCGCCTACCACGGGTACCCATCGCTGATTCACCGTCTGGCCTACCGGCGCACCAACCAGGAGGGCCTGCACGTCCGCGGCTACAAGGAAGAGGGGACCACCACCACGCCGTTCGACATGGCCATGCTTAACGGGATCGACCGATTCCAGCTGGCCATTGACGCCATCGACCGGGTTCCCGGACTGGCGGAGCGGCACTCCCTGCTGCGGCAGGCGCTGCAGGACAGCCGTATCCGGGCGCACAACCACACGCGCAGCCACGGCGAAGACATGGAGGAGATCCGCGACTGGACGCTTGGCGGCTAATCCGGCTACCCCGTAAGGTCGGCGAGCAGGCCGGACGGGACATGGATCCACCCTTCGCTGAGGGCCGCAGCGCCCTGATCCGCGGCGGGCCGCAGCGTTTGGCCGAGGCTGACGGCCCGGGCTGTGAGGGAGGCGATGACGGCGTCGAACATGTCGTCCGAGGCTGCCAGGTCATCCCGGTGCCCGGCAAGGTCCAGCCAGGGCGCCGCAGTCTCCAGGTTGTCCAGGATAAGGCGCAGCCGTTCCGACTCCGGGGCGCCCCGCCCTTTGTACCCGCGGGCGTGGATCCCCCAGAGCTTCAGGGAGGCTGCGGGGTAGACCTCCGCCAGCCGGCCCGAGCCGTCCCTGGGCTGCCGCCCGTGATCCCGGGCGATCTTGGCTTGGATCACGGCGCAGCGCATCGCGGGGTGTGCCAGCCGGTCCGCGGAGACGCTGAGCGGGATCAGCCTGGTCCTGCCGGTAACGAACCGGTCGGTGTCCCGGTAGGCCAGGAGCCGGCGGCCTTCGATCCCGTCATGGTCCAGCACCGGATGCGCGTCGAATTTCAGGTGCCCGGCAAGGAAGGGAAGGAAGGCGTCCGGCCAGCCCACCGGGCAGTCGATGCCGGTCATGCCTGTGCTGCCGAACAGGTCCACGATCTCCTCGTCGGTGACATCCAGGGAGAGGTGAACCAGCTGCGCACCGCCGCCGGTCCAGTCAATCACCGCCGCCGCCGTTTTCCTCGTGGCGGCGGCAAGGTCCACACCCAGCGTCCTCATGGGTGTGCCGGGGCAGAGGTCCGCTGGCTCAGTTGCATGAAAACAATCTATTGGACGCCGGCCATTGGAACACCGGCTCAGACGGCGCGGAACCGGAGCGCACCGGGAAGCTCTCCCCGGCTTTCGAGGCCTTTCCCGTAGGCGAACCGCGCCCAGGTGGCGCGGAGGGCCCGGCCCTGGGCATTGATTTCGTCCCAGGTTGCGCCGTCGAGCAACCCGGCACCCTCCCAGGTCCGCTGGTTTCCGAACAGCAGGGGCAGATCAACGGTGTGGGCGGCGCCGTAGAAGTTCCCCGGGGCCGCCCAGGACAACACGTAGCTGTACGCTTTGCCGCCGGCCCGGGCATGCCGGCGGGCGAACCTCCGGGCCGGCCGGCCATAGAACGCTTCGGTCACGGCGCGGCTGATGCCGTTAACCACCGCGTTGCCCAGGACCGGGATCTTCGCCAGCCGGCTGGCCAGGGGACTGCTCGGCAAGAACAGGCGCGCCTCGTCCGAGGTGTGGCCGATCAGCACCTCGATGTGCGGCGCGGTGGTGTTCCACGCTGCCTCGATACCGTGTTCCGGCGGCAGCGGGGCGTGCCCGTACTGGGTGCCGAACGGCATGGCGGCCATCAGCCCGTACTTTCGGGCCACTTGGGAGACATGGTCCTCGATGGCGACGACATCCATGGCCGGGGTGTCCTCGGTGACGGCTTCAGCTGCGACGCCCATGGCGGCGTTCATTTTCGCCCGGCCCCTGGCGATTCCCAGGGGCGCGCTTTGGATGATGGCGCGCTGGAACAGCGACGGCGCCTCCGGTGTCGCCATGAGGTGGGCGACGGCGTCGCCCCCTGCTGACTGGCCGAAGGCGGTGACGCGTTCCGGATCGCCGCCGAAGGCGCCGATGTTGCGCTGTACCCACCGGAACGCCTCAAGCTGGTCCAGCAGGCCCAAATTCGCGGGCCGGCCTGTTCCGGTTGCCAAATACCCGAACAGTCCCAACCGGTACGTTACGGAGACGACGATGACCCGGTTCTCGGCCACCAAGGCCGTGGGGTCGAAGATCGCCAGGTCCCCGGAACCGGAAGTGTAGGACCCGCCGTGGAGCCAGACCATAACGGGCACTTGCTCACCGTCGGCGAGGTCGGCCGGAATAGTGATCGAGAGGCGCTGGCAGTCCTCACTGCCGGGGAGCTCGCCGTAACGGGTGCCCAGGATGTCGTCCAGGAACGGCACCGGACCCTGCGGGCAGGCCGGGGCGGGCGACGAAGCTTCAAAAGCCGCGGTCCGGTCGGGTGCACTTGTCGGCGGCTGGAAGCGGCCGGCCGTGGCGTAGGGGATTCCGGTGGCGCGCAGCACCTCGCCGTCGCGCCAGCCGGTGACGGGACCGCACGGAGGATTAAAGGAAGGCTTGGAAGTCACAAGCCCAACAATTTCACAAATTCCTGACACCCCCCTGAAACTACGGCGGGTGCCGGGTTCACACGAACCAGGCACCCGCCGTCGAACTGCTGGGCCCACGCCGTCAGGGTTCCCTGAACGGGCGAAGCGAGGTGAGGGAGACGGTGGGGACTAGTGCGCTGTCGGAACGTAGCGCTTGATGGAGGCCTCCAGCTCGGCTTCGGCAGCGGCGCGGTCGCCCCAGCCTTCGGCCTTGACCCACTTGCCCGGCTCCAGGTCCTTGTAGCGCGTGAAGAAGTGCTCGATTTCCTTGATCAGGAATTCGCTGACGTCGCTGACCTCTTTGATGTGGTCGAAGCGGACGTCGGTGGGCACGCAGAGGACCTTGGCGTCCCCGCCGCCGTCGTCCGTCATGTTGAATACGCCGATGGGGCGCGCTTCAACGATGACGCCCGGGTGCAGATCGAAGTCCTGCAGGAGCACCAGTGCGTCCAGCGGGTCGCCGTCTTCGCCGAGGGTGTTCTCGAAGAAACCGTAGTGGGTGGGGTACTGCATGGAGGTGAACAGGACGCGGTCCAGGCGGACGCGGCCGGTCTCGTGGTCGACTTCGTACTTGACGCGTGACCCCTTGGGGATCTCGATTGTCACGTCATGCTTCATGGAATGCTCCTCGACTTCAGGGTGTTCGCGGCACACAGGACCATCGACTGAAGGAGTGTCGGTGCCGCCGACTACTATTGAGGATATAGCGATAGGCCCAGGTTTCATGAACTAGTGGGGACATTTCAGGACTAAAGGACCAACAGCAGCATGAAACGCATGATGAGCCGCGCGGCCAGCCATCCCTGGTTCGCCACCATCAGGCGGCACCTGCCCCTGGCACTTCTGACCATCCTGATCGTCGCGCTCGCCGTCCCGGCAGCCATGCTCGTCGTGCCCGCCTTCACCGGCCGGGGCACGGAACCGGAAACCACGGAGTCCGCTGCTCCCGCCTGGCAGCAGGTCCCGCGCGACCTCTCCCTTCCCCAGGGCATCTCGCCCCTCAAAGACTCGGCGCCAGTCCCCTGGCCGGACACCCTCGCCGCCCAGCTCAACGCCACCCTGAAAACCGACGGCGGCGGAACGTTCACCGGCGTGGTGCAGGACGCCGCCACCGGCCAGGTGCTCTTTGACCGTGGCCGGGCCGAAAGCAGGGTGCCTGCCTCCAACATGAAGCTCCTGACCGCCGCCGCCGCTGTCCGCGTCCTAGGTCCCGACCATCGCTTCAGTACCAGGGTGGTGGCCGGCGCCGAAACCGGATCGGTGGTCCTGACCGGCGGCGGCGACGTGCTGCTCGGCGCGGGGGAGTCCTCCCAGGACGATGTGATGGGCCACGCCGGGCTCGCAACCCTTGCCCGGCTCACGGTCAAGTCCCTGCAGGAAAAAGGCATCAAGGGCCCGGTGCAGGTGCGGCTGGACGACTCCCTGTTCACCGGTCCGGCCCTCAACCCGACCTGGAGCCCGGAAGACGTGGCTGCCGGCGAGACGGCCCCGCTGTTCCCGCTGGCCCTCAATTCGGCCCGGTACGATCCCGCTGTCACCACCGGGCCGCGCCCGCAGGACGCCGCGATGACCGCCGCCGAGGCGTTCTCCGCGCAGCTCACAGCGGCCGGCGCCGCCGCCGGACTGACCGTTACTCCCGGCGTCGTGCGCGGCAAGGCGCCGGATGCCGCGGTACCGGATGCCGGCGCAGAACCGGATGCCGCGGAAGCTGCCGACGGCGGTGCTGCTGACGGGGATGCTGCTGACGGCGGCGCAGCAGCAGGCGGCCGTTCTGGTTCAACCAGCGCGGGCCAGGTGCTGGCCGAAGTCCAGTCCGCCACATTGCGCCAGCAGGTGGACCTGATGCTGCAGACCTCAGACAACTATCTGGCCGAAGTCCTGGGCCGGATGGCAGCCGTCGCCGCGGGACAGCCCGGCAGTAACGACGGCGCCACCGCCACCGTGTACCAGCAGGTCAAGGACCTGGGAATCCCCACGGACGGCCTCCGCGTGGCGGACGTCTCGGGCCTGTCCCTGGGCAACCAGGTCTCGGCAGGGCAGCTGTCCGAAATTGTCCGGGACATTACCTCCGGCTCCGAGCCCGGCCTGCGGGCCGCAATCGGCGGCTTTCCGGTGGCAGGACTCACCGGCACGCTCGGCAGCAGGTACACCGACGCGTCCACAGAGGGGGGCGCGGGACTGGTGCGGGCCAAGACCGGGACGCTGAACTCCGTGATTGCACTGAGCGGCTATGTTGTGGACGCCGACGGCCGCCTCCTGGTGTTTTCCTTTATAGGGAACGGCCTGGCGCCGGGCGCCGCGGGGAACAAGGCGGCGCTGGACCGCACGGCGACGGTCCTGGCTTCCTGCGGCTGCCGCTAGCTGCCAGCCGCTGCGTCGCCGGCGCTCGCGGCATCACCCGAGCCGGAATCATCCAAGCCGGCATCGGCAGCGGAACTCAGCTGCACCTGGACTTCGGTACCAACTCTGGCCCGGAACATTTGCGTTCTTCTGTTCCGGTCCTGTGCCGCGCCTGTGCGTTGCGTCCGGGCTGCCGCTGGTTCGCCGGACAGCGAACTTAAGGCGCAACCGCAGGGTGCTGTGATCTGATGGACGCTATGGAGTCAACTGGCGATTCATCAGCACAGGCCCAGGCACTGATCAACTGGGAGCTCGCAGCGTCAACAGCCGCCCGCCTGGCTCCGGCGGGCCCCTCGCTGGGGTCCTCCGAAATCGGGGCGGCCGTGGAGAACCTGCGCCTCATGGCGGACATTTCCGTGCCGCACGTCCACGACATCACCGGGCTTGAGGCGGCGCGCGACCTCCGCGATTCCTCGGTGCTGGTGGTGGACCGCGCCTCCTGGGCCAGGGCCAACACCCAAAGCTTCGCGGTCATGCTGAAACCAGCCATGGAAAAGATGCTGGAAAGCCGGCGCGGGGCCATGAGTCCCGGCGCGCTGGCAGTGAGCGGAGCCATCACCGGAAGCCAGCTGGGCGCCGTGCTCGCCTTCCTGTCCAGCAAGGTCCTGGGCCAGTACGATCCCTTCTCGGCGCTCGCCGAAGACTCCACCGCCCCCGCTGCCGGACGCCTCCTGCTGGTGGCACCGAACATCGTCCACGTGGAGCGCGAACTCAACGTTGCCCCCGAGGACTTCCGGCTGTGGGTCTGCCTGCACGAACAGACCCACCGGGTGCAGTTCGCCGCCGCACCCTGGCTGCGCCACCACATGCTGAACGAAATCGACAACCTCAGCGAACACCTGCTTGGCAACGTCGACTCCCTCCTCGAGCGGGCATCGGCCGCCGCACGGTCGCTCAAGGACCGCACGGCCACCGGAACAGCTCCGGGGCGCGGCGCCATACTGGACCTGCTCCAGGACCCGGAGGAAAAGGCCTCGCTTTCGCACCTGACGGCCGTGATGAGCCTGCTCGAAGGCCACGCCAACGTGGTCATGGACGCGGTGGACGCCAGCATAGTTCCGTCCGTCAAGACCATCCGGCAGCGCTTCAACGCCCGCGGCAAGGACCGTGGCGTCGTGGAGAAATTCATCCGCAGCCTGCTGGGCCTCGACGCCAAGATGCGCCAGTACACGGACGGCGCCAAGTTTGTCCGGGCCGTGGTGGACGTGGCCGGCATGGAAGGCTTCAACCGGGTCTGGGAATCCGCCGGGAACCTCCCCACGGAACCGGAAATCCATGACGCCAAGCTCTGGCTCGAGCGGATGGGGCTCTAGTTGTCCCAGCCTGCAACCGGACGACGGCGGCCCGGCCGGCTGTCGCCCGTCGTTGGCAAGGCGCGCAAAATGCTGCAGAACGCCCTGGCCGACGCCGGCTATCCCGAACGCGTTTTGGTCGCCTGCAGCGGCGGCCCGGATTCCCTTGCCCTCGCGGCCATCGCGTCCTACTTCGGCCGCCGCGGCCACGTGGACGGCCACCCCGTATCGGTGGGGGCCGTCGTCGTCGACCACCAGCTGCAGCCCGGCTCCGCCGGCGTGGCCGCCCAAACCGCCGCCGTCCTCCGGGACCTGGGGCTCTCCCCGGTGGAAGTGCGGCGGGTAGACGTCGCGTCCACCGGGATTGGCCCCGAAGCCGCGGCACGGGATGCCCGGCACGCTGCCCTGGAGGAGGCTGCCGCCCACGCCGGGGTCGGCGTGATCCTCCTCGGCCACACCCTGGACGACCAGGCGGAACAAGTGTTGCTCGGCCTCGCCCGCGGCTCCGGGACACGCTCGCTGGCAGGAATGCGGCCGGTCCGCGGGCTCCTGCTGCGGCCGTTCCTGGGCCTTCGCCGTGCCGACACCCTCGGGATCTGCGACGTCGAGGGGCTGGATCCGTGGCACGACCCCAGCAACTCCGACCCGTCCTTCGCCCGCTCCCGCACACGGGTGGAGGTCCTGCCCATGCTGGAGGAAAAGCTCGGTCCCGGGGTCGCTGAATCCCTCGCCAGGACGGCAGCCATCCTGCAGTTGGACGCCGACTACCTCGACGACGTGGCGAACAGCACGTATGAGCAGCTGGCGGAGCAGTCAGGCACTGAAATCAGCCTGCCCGAAACAGCGCTGGGCGAACTGGCCCCCGCCATCCGGTTCCGGGTCATCGCCAAGGCGGCCGCCGCCGTCGGAGGCCAGCAACCCAGCTATCAGCGGCTGCTCGCCGCGGAGGCGCTCCTGCGCCGGCAGGGTTCCGCCGGCCCCGTTGAACTTCCCGGCGGAGTGAACGCCTACCGGCTTTCGCTGGCGCAGATCCTCGCCGGCGAAGGGCAGAATCAGCCGGACCCTGCGCGGGATGCTGCCACCGGCGGTCCCCGCGGAGCCGCCCGCTGTGGGAAGCTAGTATTCCGGCCTCAACAGCCGCCCCAAATATAGTCGCACCCGCATCTACACAGGAGCCATTGGTGGATTCAAACGACGTCCAGGCAGACCTCAAGCACGTTCTCTACACCAAGGATCAGATCCAGCAGCGGATTACCGAGCTCGCTGCACAGATTGACAAGGACTACGAGGGCCGGGAGCTCCTCATCGTCGGCGTTTTGAAGGGCGCAGTCATGGTCATGGCAGACCTGGCACGGGCACTTCACAGCCACGTTTCCATGGACTGGATGGCAGTGTCCTCCTACGGTTCCGGGACCCAGTCCTCCGGCGTTGTGCGCATCCTCAAGGACCTCGACACGGACCTCATGGGCAAGGACGTGCTGATCGTCGAGGACATCATCGATTCCGGCCTGACCCTGTCCTGGCTCAAGACCAACCTGGAATCCCGCGGCACCGCCTCGGTGGAAATCTGCACCGCCTTCCGCAAGCCCACGGCCGCCAAGGTCCAGATCGACGTCAAGTACGTCGGCTACGACATCCCGAACGAATTCGTCGTCGGCTACGGCCTGGACTACGCCGAGAAGTACCGCAACCTGGACTTCGTGGGCACGCTGGCGCCCCACGTCTACGAATAGGCGCATTACCCGGGCTCCCTCCCGGCCCGGCTGGACCCCGCAACGGGCCGCGGCCCCGCCCCGCTACGCCTAGAGGGAACTTTTGTCCTGCATCGTGCGTGAATCACTCCGAACGGTGTATAGCTAGAAGCTGACGCAGCACCACACGCGCGCAGACCAGTCGCCGTGCAGCACTACCAGGAGGGACGGGGCCAGCCCCCGATCAGATGAAAGCTAAGAGTTTCTTCAAGGGCCCGGGCATCTGGATCGTAGTTGTGGTCGGAATGCTCCTGCTGGCCTTTGCCACACTCGCTCCCGGCGGGTCCACCCGGATTGACACGAAACCGGGCCTCGCGCTCCTCGCGGACAGCGGCAAGGTGGAACAGGCCAAGATCTTCGACGCGGAGAACCGCGTTGACCTGGTCCTCAAGGACAACCTGGTCATCGACGGGCAGGACAAGGGCAAGAACGTCCAGTTCTTCTTCGTCAATGCCCGCGCCGCGGACGTGGTCAAGGCAGTCACGGACGCCAACCCCTCCAGCGGCTTCACCGACCAGCCGATCGAAAACAACTGGTTCTCCGGGCTGTTTTCCCTGCTGGTCCCCGTGCTCCTACTGGGCGTCCTCTTCTGGTTCCTGCTCTCCCGCATGCAGGGCGGCGGATCCAAGATCATGCAGTTCGGCAAGTCCAAGGCCAAGCTGGTCAACAAGGACATGCCCCAGGTGACGTTCAACGATGTCGCCGGTGCGGACGAGGCCGTGGAAGAACTCCAGGAAATCAAGGAATTCCTCCAGGAACCGGCCAAGTTCCAGGCCGTGGGCGCCAAGATCCCCAAGGGCGTGCTGCTCTACGGCCCTCCCGGTACCGGCAAGACCCTGCTGGCCCGCGCCGTCGCCGGTGAAGCGGGTGTGCCTTTCTTCTCCATTTCGGGTTCCGACTTCGTCGAAATGTTCGTCGGCGTGGGTGCGTCCCGTGTCCGTGACCTCTTCGAGCAGGCCAAGGCCAGCTCACCGGCCATCATCTTCGTGGACGAGATCGACGCCGTCGGCCGTCACCGCGGTGCCGGCATCGGCGGCGGCAACGACGAACGCGAGCAGACCCTCAACCAGCTGCTGGTTGAGATGGACGGCTTCGACGTCAAGACCAACGTCATCCTGATCGCCGCCACCAACCGTCCCGACGTCCTGGACCCGGCCCTCCTGCGTCCGGGCCGCTTCGACCGCCAGATCACCGTTGAAGCCCCGGACCTCGTGGGCCGCGACCAGATCCTGCAGGTCCACGCCAAGGGCAAGCCGATGGCTCCCGGCGTAGACCTCAAGGCCGTTGCCAAGAAGACTCCCGGCTACACCGGCGCGGACCTGGCGAACGTCCTCAACGAAGCCGCGCTGCTGACGGCCCGGTCCAACGCCAACCTGATTGACGACCGCGCCCTCGATGAAGCCATCGACCGCGTGATGGCCGGCCCGCAGAAGCGCAGCCGGGTCATGAAGGAACACGAGCGCAAGATCACGGCTTACCACGAAGGCGGACACGCCCTGGTGGCTGCCGCCCTGCGGAATTCCGCCCCGGTCACCAAGATCACCATCCTGCCCCGCGGCCGTGCCCTGGGCTACACCATGGTGGTTCCGGAGAACGATAAGTACTCCATCACCCGCAACGAGCTGCTGGACCAGATGGCGTACGCCATGGGCGGCCGGGTGGCCGAGGAGATCGTCTTCCACGATCCGTCCACCGGTGCCTCCAACGACATCGAGAAGGCCACCTCGACCGCCCGGAAGATGGTCACGGAATTCGGCATGAGCGAACGCGTCGGTGCCGTCCGCCTCGGCCAGGGCGGCGGCGAGCCGTTCCTGGGCCGCGACGCCGGCCACGAGCGCAACTACTCGGACCAGATCGCCTACATTGTGGACGAGGAAGTGCGCCGACTGATCGACCAGGCCCATGACGAGGCGTACGCGATCCTCACCGAAAACCGCGACATCCTGGATTCGCTGGCCCTCGAGCTCCTTGAGCGTGAAACCCTGAACCAGGCCGAGATTGCGCACGTCTTCCGGGACATCCGCAAACGCGATTTCCGTGAAGTGTGGCTCTCCAAGGAAACCCGTCCGGTGCAGACCGCAGGTCCCGTGGAATCCCGCCTCGAAAAGGCCGAACGTGAAGCCCAGGAAGAGGCCAAGGAAGCCCGGCTGGAGGAACCGCTGGACGCGCAGCCGCCGCACCCGCAGGGGGTCGCAAGCCAGGAGAGCTTTGAGGGCGGTGTTACGGACGTCGGCGCCGACGGACCGCATCACGGATAAGCTTCTGCTGTGAATCATTTCGACGACGACGACGTTTCCGCCACCGCCGATCCCTCAACTGGCAGTTCTTCCCGCAGCTCCTCGCGGCGTTCGGACAACAAGGTTGACCGCCGGCGGATCGAGGCGGCCGTGCGGGAAATCCTGCTGGCCATCGGTGAGGACCCGGACCGCGGAGGGCTCCTGGACACCCCCAAAAGGGTGGCCAAGGCCTACGCGGAGGTCTTCGCGGGCCTGCACCACGACCCCGCGGAAATCCTGTCCACCACCTTTGACCTGGACCACGAGGAACTGGTCCTGGTCAAGGACATTCCGTTCTACTCCACCTGCGAGCATCACCTGGTGCCGTTCCACGGAGTGGCGCACGTTGGCTACATCCCGTCCCATGACGGCAAGGTCACCGGGCTGAGCAAACTGGCCAGGCTGGTGGACATGTTCGCCAAGCGGCCGCAGGTGCAGGAGCGTCTCACCACCCAGATCGTCGAAGCACTCGTAACGCACCTCAAGCCGCGCGGTGCGATCGTGGTCATCGAATGCGAACACCTGTGCATGTCCATGCGCGGTATCCGCAAGCCCGGCGCCAAGACCGTCACCAGTGCCGTGCGCGGTCAACTGCATGACCCGGCCACCCGCGCCGAAGCCATGAGCCTCATACTCGGAAGGTAATAAAACAGACTATGGACTCCCTCGCTGCAGCACCTGGAACCGGACCCGCAACAAACCCCTTGCCAGTCCTGCGTAAACCGCGGCCGGCAGCCAAGTTTGAAGATCTCCCCACGGACCGCACGCTGGTGATGGGCATCCTGAACGTCACCCCCGATTCCTTCAGCGACGGCGGCAAGCACCCGACGCCGGACACCGCCATCGCGGCCGGCCTCCGGATGTTCTACGCCGGCGCCGACATCATCGACGTCGGGGGTGAATCCACGCGCCCCGGCGCGGAGGAAGTCAGCCCCCAAGAGGAACAGCGGCGCGTGCTGCCGGTGGTAGAGGCGATGGTCAAAGCCGGCGCCCTGGTCAGCATCGACACCACCCACGCTGCAACCGCGGCAGCTGCCCTCAAGGCCGGCGCAACCATCATCAACGACGTCTCCGGGCTGACGGTTGAGCCCGAGATGGCCGAGCTGGTGGCGCGCACCGGTGCGCCGTACGTCCTGACCCACCGCCGCGGCGACGCCAAGACCATGAACTCGCTCACTGACTACGGCAACGTGGCGGAGGAAGTCGCCGCCGAACTGGTGGGCGTGCGGGACAAGCTGTATGCGGCCGGGGTGGCACCGGAGCAGATCATTGTGGACCCGGGCCTGGGCTTCTCCAAGAACGACGGGCAGAACTGGGAACTCCTGCGGAACATGGGACCGCTGGAGGCCCTTGGCCACAGGATCCTGGTGGGGGCGTCCCGGAAGCGCTTCCTCGGCACGCTCCTGTCCGTTGCAGGCAAAGCTGCGGCCCCGGAGGAACGGGACCACGCGACTGCCGCCATCACGTCCATCAGCGCCGCCCGCGGCGCATGGGCCGTCCGGGTGCACGACGTCGGACCCAGCCTTGACGCCGTCAAGGTTGCCGCACGGATGTCTCCCGGACCGCTCGGCGACACCAGCCCCACCAACTAGGCAGGCAGCCACGATGGACACAATCACGCTGAGCGGTGTTACCGCCGTCGGCCATCACGGGGTGTTCGATTTCGAGCGCCGCAACGGCCAGCCGTTCATCGTTGATGCCGTGCTGCACCTGGATTTCACCAAGGCCGCCGCGTCGGATGACGTACTGGACACCGCGCATTATGGCGAGGTGGCCGAACGCATCAAGCACTGGATCACCGGCGAGCCCCTGAACCTGATCGAGGCACTTGCCGTGCGCATCGCCGACGACCTCCTGCAGGAGTTCCCGCTGGCCGCTGTGGACATCACGGTGCACAAACCCAAGGCGCCCATCGAGGTTGAGTTCGGCGACGTCTCCGTCAGCGTCCATCGGCGGCGGTCATGAACCCCCCGTATTCGAACAACCCGTATGTCCGTGCCGTCCTGGCGCTCGGCAGTAACCTGGGGGAGCGGAACGACACCCTGTCCACCGCCGTCGCCGATCTCGTGGACCGGCCGGAAGTGCGGCTGACCGCGGTGTCCCCGGTGGTCCAGACCAAGGCCGTGGGCGGCCCCGAGGGCCAGCCCGACTTCCTGAACATGGTGATCACGGTGGAGACCTCGCTGCCGCCAATGGAACTGCTGCGCCATTGCCAGGCCGTCGAAAACAAGCACCACAGGGTGCGCGAGGTCCGTTGGGGACCCCGGACCCTGGACGTGGACATCATCACCTACGCCGATGTGGAGAGCTCCGATCCCACCCTGACCCTGCCGCATCCGCGCGCGGCGGAGCGGGCCTTCGTGCTGTACCCCTGGTCGCTCATCGACCCCGCCGCCGAACTCAACGGCGTGCGGGTGGCCGAGCTGGCGGCCAAGGCCGCCGATTTCCCGGACCTGGCGCTGTTTGACGGCTTCGGGGACTTCGACGGCCTGCCCACTGCGGGAGCGGTGGAGTAGCCCGTGAAACCAGTCAATCCCTTCCTGCTGATCGTTGTGGGACTGATCCTGGCCATTGCCGGGTGGTTCGCGGCGGTCATGACCACCCGCTACGGTCTGGCCACCCCGGTGCTGCCCCAGACCGGCCTGGTGACCATGGGAGTGATCGTGGCCCTCACGCTGATCCTGGGGATCCGCGTCCTGCGCTGGCGGAACGCCAAGAAAAAGAAAATGCTGAACCCCATCCTGGCCGCATGGACCCTCGTCCTCGCCCAGGCCTGCGCCTACACCGGAAGTGTGCTGCTGGGCTGGCATGCAGGGATCTTCCTGGACCTGCTGCGGCTCTGGAACCTGCGCAGCGACCAGGGAATCACCTGGCTGGCCCTCTCCATGGCCGGCGGGGGACTGGCCATGATCATTGTGGGGCTGGTCGTGGAACGCTTCTGCCGGATTCCGCCGGAAGACGGCGACGCCGACGGTGCCCCGGGCATGCCCGGCAGGGGCGCCCGCAAACCCAAGGGGGAAGGCGAATATGCCTACAGAGGCGATTGATCCGCCCGGAATTTCCTGGCTCCGGGTGTCGCCCAAGTATGTGACGGTCCGGCTCGTTGAGTGGGCGATCGGGAACCTGATCGCCGTGGCGCTGCTCTCGCTGCCGCTGGTGTTCAGGCTGGTGGGCTGGTGGGACTGGCTTCCGCTCTGGCTGGCCATCACCGTCCCCGCGTTCATGCTGCTTTTGGCTGTCTGGCGGCTGCTGCTCATTCCGCGGCAGGTGCGGGCCATCGGCTACGCCGAGCGCGACGACGACCTCCTGATCCGCAGCGGCATCTTCTTCCAGCGCACGTTGGTGGTTCCCTATGGCCGGATGCAGTACGTGGACATCGGCGTCGGGCCGGTGGAACGCGGCCTCGGCCTGTGCACGCTGAAGCTGCACACCGCCTCTGCCGGCACCAACGCGGAGATCCCCGGCCTGCCGTCTGACGAGGGGGCGCGGCTCCGCGAGCAGCTTTCCGCCCGGGGCGCGGCACGGCTGGCCGGGCTGTGACCTCTGACCGCGCTGTGACCTCTGACGGAGCCGGAACAGCCGGCGGGCCCGTGGGAGGAAGTGCTCCCGCCGGCGATGGACCCGCCGGGCAGGCTGCCATTAAGCCCGACGGCGAGTGGCTGCGCGTACATCCCGCGTCGCCATTCATCCGGGGCTGGGTGGCGCTGGCCGCCATCGGCTTCTTCTTCGGCCGCGACACCTTCGAACGCATGCTGCAGGGCCGCCCCCTCATGGATGAGATGTATTCCGGGCGGGTGCCGTTCCTGATCGCCGGCGGCGGGCTGATCCTCGTCCTGTCCGTGCTGGGGTTCATCCTGACGTGGTACTTCACCCGCTACCAGGTTGCCGAGGGCTACGTCCGGGTGAACACCGGCTTCCTGTTCAAGCAGCAGCGCCAGGCGCGGCTTGACCGCGTTCAGGCCATCGACATCGTGCAGCCGCTGCTGGCCAGGATCTTCGGCCTTGCCGAACTCAAGTTCGAGGTGGCCGACGCCGGCGAATCAGCCGTGCGCCTCGCCTACCTCCGGACCGACGACGCCCGCCAGCTGCGGGCCACCATCCTGGCCCGGGCGGCGGGGCTGGAACCCGACCCGGAGCGTCCCGAAGAAGCCCTGCCCGAGGCTCCGGAATTTCCCGTCCTGTCCGTGCCGCCGTCGCGCCTTATCGGCTCGTTGCTGCTGAGTGAGCAGAGTTTCTTCGTGGTGGTCGGCGCGGTGGCGTCCGTGGTGCTGTCAACCATCACGGACAACCGCGGGTTCTACTTCTACCTGATCCCGGCCGCCCTTGGCCTGGCCGCTGCTTACTGGGGATCGTTCAACAAGGGCTACAACTTCACCGCCGCCATCTCGCCGGACGGCATTCGGCTCCGCTACGGGCTGCTGGACACGCAGGCGCAGACCCTGCCGCCCGGACGGATCCAGGCCCTGAAGGTGACGCAGCCGCCGTTGTGGCGGATCTTCGGCTGGTACCGGATGCAGGTGAACGTGGCCGGTTACGGCGGTCCTGGCAGCAACGGCGAGGGCGCCTCACGCACCACGCTTCTTCCGGTGGGCGTCCTGGCCGATGTGATGAGGATGTTGTCGCTAGTGCTCCCTGACCCGGGAACGCCGGACCCGGCACGCGTCTTTGCAGCCGGCCTGACCGGCATTGCTCCGGCCGAACGGCCAGGTCCCGCAGGGCCGCCGGCCGCCCCGGAGGCTGGCGGAGCGGGGGAACCGGACAGCGGGTTCGTCACCAGTCCGCGCCGAGTGCGGCTGCTGGCCCCGCTGGGCTGGCGCCGCAACGGCTTCACCGCCACTGACACGGCGCTGCTGATCCGTTCCGGCCGCCTGTGGCGCGAGCTGGTGGTGGTTCCCCATCAGCGCACGCAGTCGATGGCCCTGCACCAGGGTCCGCTGGCTCGCCGCTTCCGTGTGGCGGACCTGGTCCTGCACACAACAGCCGGCCCGGTGTCGCCCCGGGTCATCCAGGCCGGACTGGACGAAGCCCGTGCGCTGTTCGACGCGCAGGCCGCCCGCGCCAGGGAAGCCCGCAAACGGCAGACCAGCGAGCAATGGCTGGCGCAGGTCACCCCGGCGGCGGTTGTTGAGCCTGATCACCCACAGAACCACCAGGAGGGCCCGCAGCATGGCTAAGCCAGGACGCCTCGGCGTCGGAATCATCGGTGCCGGCAAGGTGGGAGCAGTCCTCGGTGCGGCGCTCCGCGCTGCCGAGCACGCCGTCGTCGGCGTTTCTGCGGTCTCGGACGCGAGCCGGGAACGCGCCGAAACCCTGTTGCCCGGCGTTCCGGTGCTCGACGTGCAGGACATCGTGGAACGGTCCGAGCTGGTGCTGCTGGCCGTGCCCGACGACGCCCTCGGCGGACTCGTGCAGGGCCTCGCAAAGCTAGGGGCCTGGCAGCCCGGGCAGCTCGTGGCCCACACCTCGGGCCGCTTCGGCGTGGGGATCCTGCACCCAGTGCGGGCCGCAGGCGCGGTCCCGCTCGCCCTGCACCCGGCGATGACCTTCACCGGCATGAGCCTGGACCTCACGCGCCTGCTGGACTGCACGTTCGGCGTCACGGCGGATGCCGCCATGCTGCCGATCGCCCAGGCCCTGGTGGTGGAGATGGGCGCCGAACCGGTGGCCATCGCCGAAGGCGACCGCACCCAGTACCACGCGGCCCTGGCCCACAGCTCGAACCATTTGGTCACCCTCGTCGCCCAGGCGGCGCAGCTGCTCCGCGAAGTGGGCGTCGAAGCCCCGGAGCGTATGCTGGGGCCGCTCCTCCGGGCCACGCTGGAGAACGCGCTTGCCTCCGGCGAGACCGCTCTGACCGGGCCGGTGGCCCGCGGCGATGTTGGCACGGTTGCCGCGCACGCCGAGGCGTTGCGGGAACACGACGCCGGTGCCGGCGGCGATATTCTGGAGGCATACCTGGCCATGGCGCGGGCCACCGCGCGCCGCGCCGGAAACCGGGGGCTGTTGAAGCCGGATCAGCTGGATGCGATCCGCGCGGCCTTGGACGGCACGGACAACGACGGGCCGCAGGCCCCTGGAGGAAACTGACTTGACGATCAAACTCGTGACCACCGCGGCGCAGCTGCGGGCCGAAAGCGCACGGCTGCTGACGGAAAAACAGGGTTCGTCGCAAGGCCTCGTTCCTACCATGGGCGCCCTGCACGAAGGCCACGCCAGCCTGGCGCGCACCGCCGTCGAAGAAAACGACGTTGTGGTGGCCAGTATCTTCGTCAATCCGCTGCAGTTCGGCGAGGCCGTGGACCTGGACCGGTACCCGCGGACCCTCGAGGCGGACATGGAACTCCTCGACGCCGAGGGGGTGGACCTGGTGTTCGCGCCGTCGGTGGAGGAGGTCTATCCGGGCGGCGAACCCCTGGTACGTGTCACGGCGGGGCGCCTGGCCGAGAAATGGGAAGGCGCCTCCCGCCCCGGCCACTTCGACGGAGCGCTGACCGTGGTGGCCAAGCTTCTGCATTACGGGTTTCCGGGTGCCGGGCTGTCGGGCGGCGGCGCCTTCGTGACCGGCGCCGGTGCGGGACTGCCCGCCTACCGCGCCTACTTCGGCCAGAAGGACGCCCAGCAGCTGACGCTGGTGCGCCGGATGGTGGCTGACCTGAATTTCCCGGTGGAGATCGTTGCGGTTCCCACGGTGCGGTCCGCGGACGGCCTGGCCCTGAGCAGCCGGAACAGGTTCCTTTCCGGGGAGGAGCGCGAGGCCGCCCTGGTGCTGTCCCGGGCCCTGCGGCTCCTCGAAGAGCGGGCCAATGCCCATGAACCGCTGGACCTTGAGTCCGCCCAGGCCATGGTGGAATCCCAGCCACTGGTGGGCCTGGACTACTTCGACGTGGTGGACCCGGACACCTTGGATCCCCTGGCCGAGAACTGCAAGGAGACGCCGTTCCGTGGCGAAGGCCTGGCAATCATTGCGGCCAAGGTGGGGCCGGTCCGGCTGATCGACAACGTGCCGCTGAACTCCTGACCCGCCGCATTTCCCGGTCCTGATCCGATTTTTTCTAATGACGGGAATTACCCCGGGGGCTACACTGTTGGAATCTGCAGCGATGACGCTCGCCGGAAACCACTTCGCATCTCCCTGAGGGAATCCCCATGTCTACAGACGTCTCTTCCAACGCCCACGGCGATCCCGTGACCCCTGCCACCGCGGCAGCGCAGGCCGCGGGCCCGGTGAAGATGTCCCGTGAGTCCGTCACCATCATCGTCACCCTGCTGGTTGCCACCTTCGTGGTCATCCTCAACGAAACCATCATGAACGTCGCGATGCAGAGGCTCATGGTGGACCTCGGGGTTGACGCACCCACGGTGCAGTGGCTGTCCACAGGCTTTATGCTCACCATGGCCGTAGTCATCCCCACCACGGGGTTCATCCTGCAGACCCTGTCCACCCGCGCCGTGTTTATGCTGGCCATGGGCCTGTTCTCCGGCGGCACACTGCTGGCCGCGCTGGCCCCCGGATTCGAAGTACTGCTGCTGGCCCGCATTGTCCAGGCCGGCGGTACAGCCATCATGCTTCCGCTCCTGATGACCACGATCCTCACCCTGGTCCCGATCGAACGCCGCGGCGCCGTCATGGGCAACGTGAGCATCGCCATCTCGGTGGCGCCGGCCATGGGGCCCACTGTCTCCGGGCTGATCCTTGAGCACTTCACCTGGCGGTTCATGTTCGTCTTCGTCCTGCCGGTTGCCCTCGCGGCCTTCGCCCTCGGCGCCCGCTTCCTCACCAATGTCGGCGAGTCCGAGAAGACCAAGCTGGACTTCCTGTCCGTGCTGCTGACCGTTCCGGCATTTGGCGGAGTTGTCTATGGCCTCAGTCAGATCGGCGGCGGCCATGGCGGCCAGAGCGGACCCGGCGCCACCGCCATCGCGGCGCTGGCCGTGGGTGTAATGGCCATGCTGGCCTTCGTGTTCCGCCAACTGAAACTGCAGAAAAAGGAAATGCCGCTGCTGGACCTGCGGGCATTCAACTTCCGCATGTTCACGGTGTCCGTGCTGCTGATGGTGGTGGCCATGATCGCCCTGTTCGGCGCCGTCATCCTGCTGCCGCTCTACCTGCAGGAAATCCGCGGCCTGAAGTCCCTCGAAACCGGCCTGGCGCTCCTCCCGGGCGGCCTGGCGATGGGTCTGCTGGGTCCGGTCATCGGCCGCTGGTTCGACAAGGTGGGTCCGCTGCCGCTGACCGTCACCGGTTCCGTCATGATGGTGCTCTCACTCTGGCAGTTCTCCATGCTGGACGCCGGGACAGCCGTCTGGTGGATCGTGTCCCTGCACGTGGCGCTGAGCCTCGGCCTGGCGCTCCTATTCACCCCGGCCTTCACCACCGGGCTGAACCCGCTGCCGCCGCACCTGTACTCGCACGGATCGGCAATTATGAGCACGCTGCAGCAGGTGGCCGGTGCCGCCGGGACGGCGCTGCTGGTGTCGATCTACGCCGTGGTGGCTGCAGGATCGGGCATCGTCGCGGGCATGCACGCGGCTTTCCTGACGGCAGCCGTCATAGCCGTCGCCGCCGTCGTGCTTTCCGCCATGATGCGCAAGACGGCCGGCGCGGAGCACCCGGCACCGGCCGCCCACTAACAACCCACTTGGGACGCGGTCCGGACGTCCCCCCCGTGCCCAACCGGGGTCAGCCGCGGTCAGCCGGCGAAGAAATCGCTGAGTTCGCTGATCAGCTTGTCCGGCGCCCGGTTGACGCCGTCGTGGCCCGAGCCGGGCAGGATGGTGTAGCTGGAACCGGACAGCACGTCGTGGATCTGGCCGCACGCGATGCCGAAGTAGGCCGGGCTCTTTTCGCCGACAATGATGAGGGTCTCGAGCGGCAGTGCCAGGAACGGCTCGGCCGGCATGTCCGCGGCGATGATCGCCTTGATCTCCCGGACGCCGGTCTTCATCAGGTCCCGATGCTGCTTGCCGATGGGTGTCCCGGCGATGAGTTTGTTGGCGAGCGTGAGCATCGACAGCGGCATCCGCGAGGACAAGGCCCCGCCCGTCTCTAGCCCCCTGACCAGCACGGCAAGGGCGCGGTCGTCGTCGCCGGCCGCCGTCGCGCGTTCGTATTCGGAGATCCAGTCCGCCTTGACGCTGTGGTTCACGGACACGGCGGGATCGTAGACCGCCAGCCGTTCCACCGGCAGGGTGCGGGCCGCGTGGAGCGCCACGGCGCCGCCGAAGCTGTGGCCGAAGACGTCCGTGCTGGCCGTGTGCTTCATTACGGTGTCCAGGTCGCGGATGTCCACATCCAGCGTGTAGTCGTCCGGCTGCGCCGAGGATTCGCCGCGTCCGCGCCGATTGAACGTGTGCACCGGCCGGCCCAGCGACGCACTCAGCTTCTGGGCAAAGCGCGTGTAGTCGGCGGCGGTGACCATGGAGGCCTGCACGACGACGACGCCCGAGCCAGCCGAGGCCAGTTCGGCTCCTGTGGTGTAGAGCTCCAGCGTTCCGCCGTCGGGCGTCTTGATGTTCTCGCGCGTCATGTTCCGAGCCTACCCGGGGCGGCAGGAACCGAACAGCAGCTTGGGACCGGCATCACCATGTCAGCCCTTGAAGTACGCGGAGATGTCCTCCACCAGCTCTTTGACGGCCGCGGGGATGGAGGCGTGGACGCACTTGGGCGAGACCTGAAGCTCGCTGCCGGGTACGGCCCGGTGCAGTTGTTCGGCCGTCGCCTTGTAGTAGTGCGGGCTTTTGGCGCCCACCATGAACCTGGTGTTCGGCGGCAGGACGGAAAAGTCCCGGACGTGGTCGTCCTCATCGAACACCGCTTTGAGCTCGCCCACGCCGCTGGGCATCAGCTCCTTGAACACCCGGTTCACCTTGGTCCGGGACACCAGCGCCATCAGGCCGGCCAGGAGCGGTTCCGGAATCCTGGCCAGGGGCGAGCCGGGCTGCATGCCCTTCTTGAGCTTGGCCAGGGCGTGCGGGACGTTTCCGGCGTTGACGGAGCGTTCGAAACTGTCCAGCCAGGACATGTCCACCTTGCCGTCGATATTCACCGCGGCGTCATAGACAGCGAGCTTGTCCGGCTGGTGCCCGGTCCCGGCGAACTCCTGGACCGCATTCAGCGCCACGGAACCGCCCAGGCTGTGGCCGAAGAGGTTGCGCGCGCCGGTGGCGTCAATGACGGCCCGGACATCGGCAATCTCGGTGGCCATGGAATAGTCTGCCGGCTGCGGCGTTGAGTCGCCGCGGCCGCGCCGGTCATAGACGTCCACGGCCCAGCCCTCGCCGAGGCCCTTGGACAGTGCCTCGGAAAACGGCCGGTAGATCAGTGCGGTCAGGAAGGCCCCGCCGATCACCACGACCCGCCGCTGGCCAGGGGCGTCCACGGTGCCGTAGCTGTATAAAGCCAGCCGGCCGCCGTCGTGCGTGGTGATGAACTGCTGCTCCACTGATCCCTTGTCTTTGAAGTCTTCCTTCACTGACCAATCCTAAAGCGGCTGCCCAGCGGGTGCCTGGCGGCGCGGATCCGCTGGAGCCGCAGGCCGACGTCGTTGGCCAGGAACCGTGCGGTGGTGAGGGCCAGGCGGTGCCCCGGCCGGAGCGGCCCCTCGTGGAGCTGGCCGGGGACCAGGGCGAAGTCAATGGCCGGCACCGCCGCGGCGAGCTGGCGGCCCGTTTCGGCGAAGTACGCCGGGCTCCAGCCGCCGCTGAGCATCAGTGTGGGTGTGGTGACGCCGGCGAAGTCGGCGAGCTCTGCGTCGGCTTTGAGCACGGCCCGCATCTCGGCGACGGCGGTGGGCAGCAGCTGCCGCATCTCCGCCCCGAGCCGCGTCCGGGCGGACAGGATGCTCAGTATGCGCAGGGCACCGAGCGGGAGCTTGGAGACCGGGCCTGCCGTTTCCAGCCCCTGGACCAGATGAGCCCAGGCATGGTCGAGCTGGCCGGCGGCCATGGAATGCTCCAGTTCCGGACGCCACCGGCGTTCGAGGCTGCCGGAGAGGGAAACCGCGGCGTCGTAGGTCACGAGCCGCCGGATGGGCTCGGTCCGGGCTGCCTGCAGGGCCACAAAACCGCCGTAGCTGTGGGCCACCACGTCCGCGGAACCGGTGGCCCGCATCACGGCCGCGAGGTCGCTGATCTCCGTCGCCGCCGAGTAGTCCTCGCGCTGGCCGGCGGAACCGCCGCGGCCGCGGCGGTTGTAGGTATGGACCGGCCGCCCTAGGAGGCGGGCAATCTTCACGGCGAACGGGCGGTAGAGCGCGTCCGTCACCAGGGTTCCGTGAATTACGACGACGCCGGGTTGCCCCGCGTCGTCCGGTTGACCGTCCAGGCTGCCAGCCAGGGTGCCGTCCGGGCCGCCAGTTGCCGGCAAAGCGGGGGACACCACAGGCCTGAACGAGTGCACCTCAAGGTGACCGTCGCCGTCGTCCGTCCTGATCGTCCGAGTCTCCACAGCCCCGAGTCTATTCCCCTCACCGCAGCAGCCTCCGCCCCTCCTCCTCCTCCAGAGTTTTTGTCCAGATAATGAGGGATAGACGGGCCGTAGAGGGCATTATCTGGACAAAAAATCCCCGGTGAGTGGAATCATGGCCGGCAGGAAAAACGTGCCGCGGAACTCCCGGTAAACTTAGGGATTGTGACTTCCCAAAACACCCCCACCCCGACCAATGCTGCCGAACCGGCGGACGCCAGCGAGCAGATGCGCATCCGCATGGAGAAGCGCGCCAAGCTGATTGAACGCGGCGAGGCGTACCCGGTGGGTGTTGAGCGCACGCATTCCCTGAGCGAGGTCCGCGAAAAGTACGCCCACCTCGAGGCCGACGAGACCACCGGCGACATTGTTGGCGTCAGCGGCCGCATCGTGTTCATCCGCAACACCGGCAAG
The DNA here is from genome assembly GCF_040683875.1 of Arthrobacter sp. NPDC093128. Taxonomy (NCBI): domain Bacteria; kingdom Bacillati; phylum Actinomycetota; class Actinomycetes; order Micrococcales; family Micrococcaceae; genus Arthrobacter; species Arthrobacter sp. NPDC093128. Next base: position 59,914 of record NZ_JBFBEY010000009.1, on the reverse strand, counting down.
CTCTGCTTCGCCACCCTCCAGGAAGGCGGCACGGACGGCAAGGGAACCCGCCTCCAGGCCATGCTGAGCCTGGCCAACGTGGGTGAGGAGTCCCTGGCCGAATGGAAGGCCCTGGTGGACCTGGGCGACCACGTCTTCATCAAGGGTGAGGTCATTTCCTCGCGCCGCGGCGAGCTGTCCGTGATGGCCGATTCCTGGTCCATGGCCTCGAAGGCGCTCCGCCCGCTGCCTGTGCTGCACGCCGGCCTGAACGAGGAAACCCGCGTCCGCCAGCGTTACGTGGACCTGATGGTCCGCGACGAGGCCCGCGAGATGGTGTACACCCGCGCCGCGATCACCCGCTCAATCCGGGAAAGCCTGCACCGCCGCAACTACGTCGAGGTGGAAACCCCGATGCTCCAGCTGGTCCACGGCGGTGCCCTGGCCCGGCCGTTCGAAACCCACATGAACGCCTTCGACCAGAAGATGACCCTGCGCATTGCCACCGAGCTGTACCTCAAGCGCGCAGTGGTGGGCGGCATCGACCGTGTCTACGACATGGGACGCGTGTTCCGCAACGAGGGCGTGGACTCCACGCACAGCCCGGAATTCACCACACTGGAATGCTACGAGGCCTGGGCCGACCAGTTCGTCATGGCGGACCGCATCAAGGAGATCATCCTTGACGCCGCCGACGCCGCCGGTGTGGGTCGCACCATCCAGACCGAGGCCGGGGAGATCAACCTCGACGGCGAGTGGGCCTGGCTGGCTGTATACCCCGGACTGTCCGACGCCGTGGGCCAGGAAATCACGCCGGACACCACCGTGGAGGAACTGCGGGCCGTGGCGGCCAAGCACGACGTCAAGGTCGATCCCAAATGGGATGCCGAGAAGCTGGCAGTTGAACTGTTCGGCGAAATCGTGGAACCAACGCTGCTGAACCCCACGTTCGTCTACAACTACCCGCCGTCCGCGCAGCCCCTTGCGCGCCAGCACCGCGACGACGACCGCCTGATCGAGGCCTGGGACCTGATCATCGGCGGCATGGAACGCGGTACGGCCTTCTCGGAGCTCATTGACCCTGTCATCCAGCGTGAACGCCTCACCGAGCAGTCCAGGCACGCCGCTGCCGGTGACGTGGAGGCCATGCAGCTGGACGAGGACTTCCTCCGCGCACTCGAGTACGGTGCCCCGCCCATGGGCGGCATCGGGCTGGGCATTGACCGCCTGGTGATGCTCTTCACCGGGGCCGGCATCCGCGAAACCATCCTCTTCCCGCTCCTGAAGCCTGAAGGACACTGACCGTGGAGTACGTTGCCGTCCTTCTGCCCTCCCTTGTGGTCGGGTTGCTGTTTTGGTTTGCCATGAAGTCGATCTTCAACGCGGACAAATCGGAGCGCCAGGCCGAGGCACAGGCCCACGCTGAGGCAAAAGCCCGCGATGCTGAATCAAAGCAGGAGACGAATGGTGCCCCGAATACGGGAACCAATCCCGGCGACGGCATCGGCAACAGCACAAACTAATACTTCCGGCTTATTCCTGCCCACCATTCACAGGAACCTTTTGCCGCTTTGACGCGTTGCCATAAAGCGAGAGATACTTGCTTTGACGCGTTGCCATAAAGCGAGAGATACTTTATCTGATACATCCTGCTTTTCTGCATACCCGTCCTTTCCAAAAGAGAGAATTTTTATGGCACAGAAAGTAAAAATCATCCTTGTCGATGATCTGGATGGGGGAACCGCGGACGAAACTGTCCGATTTGGCCTTGACGGCGTCAGTTACGAAATTGACCTGTCTGCTGCCAATGCTGCAGAACTACGCTCCTCCGTGGAGCGGTTTGTTTCAAGCGCCCGCAAGACGTCCACCGGCCGCGCCACCCGCACAAAGGTCTCAAGCGGTCGGAACCAGGACTCTGCACAGATTCGTCAGTGGGCCAGGGAGAATGGCTATGCGGTTAACAGCCGCGGCCGTATCCAGGCTGAAATTCAGGAAGCCTACCAGAAGGCAAATTCCTAGCACTGCCGCAGTTTTGCGTGGAAAAGCAATGCCCCTGCCAAACGGCGGGGGCATTGCTCATTTGAATACCCGGCAGGTCGCCGGAGGCGGTTGTGGTAAAGCGCCCCGGTTATTCCGGGGTTATTTGCGGCCCGGAGCAGGTTCCGGGGGGTGCAGCGCAAAATGGAGTCCCTCCGGTGAACGGATTCCGTGTGAACAACAAAGTCATTGTTTGTCGGGTTTCCGGTGCGCCGGTGCGTCTTCGCCGGACGGCGGTATTGGGGGCCGGTTTGCCGGTCATCGGGCACACGGCGGCAGTTCCGGCGGGCGGTATCAGCCCGTGGCGTCAACCCGTGAATCGGGTCCCGGGTTTCCCCTGTGGCGAACACGCTCCACAAGTCGGGGTCTGCCACGTAGCATCAAAGTACGTCGTAGCTAGGAGTGTGGCGAAATGTTTGAGCGATTTACGGACCGTGCCCGTCGCGTAGTTGTGCTTGCCCAAGAAGAGGCACGCATGCTGAACCACAATTACATCGGTACCGAACACATCCTCTTGGGTCTTATCCATGAGGGTGAAGGCGTTGCCGCCAAAGCTCTGGAGTCCTTGAGCATTTCGCTCGACGGCGTACGCGAGCAAGTGCAGGAGATCATCGGCCAGGGCCAGCAAGCCCCGTCCGGCCACATCCCCTTTACTCCGCGCGCCAAGAAGGTGCTGGAGCTCTCGCTCCGCGAAGCGCTGCAGCTGGGCCACAACTACATCGGCACGGAGCACATCCTGCTGGGCCTCATCCGTGAGGGTGAAGGTGTTGCCGCCCAGGTGCTCGTGAAGCTCGGGGCCGACCTCAATCGGGTCCGCCAGCAGGTGATCCAGCTCCTCTCTGGCTACCAGGGCAAGGAGACCACCGGCGCAGGCGTCGGGCCCGGCCAGCCGGAGGGAACCCCTGCCGGCTCCGTGGTCCTGGACCAGTTCGGCCGCAACCTCACCCAGGCTGCGCGCGAGAACAAGCTGGACCCGGTCATCGGGCGCGAACAGGAAATGGAACGCGTTATGCAGGTCCTTTCCCGCCGCACCAAGAACAACCCCGTCCTCATCGGCGAACCCGGCGTCGGCAAGACTGCCGTCGTAGAGGGCCTCGCCCAGGCGATCGTCCGCGGGGACGTCCCGGAAACCATCAAGGACAAGCAGCTCTACACGCTGGACCTTGGGTCCCTGGTGGCAGGCTCCCGCTACCGCGGTGACTTTGAAGAGCGCCTGAAGAAGGTCCTCAAGGAAATCCGCACCCGCGGCGACATCATCCTGTTCATCGACGAAATCCACACCCTCGTCGGTGCCGGTGCAGCCGAAGGCGCCATCGATGCAGCTTCCATCCTGAAGCCCATGCTGGCCCGCGGTGAGCTCCAGACCATCGGTGCCACCACGCTGGACGAATACCGCAAGCACATCGAGAAGGATGCCGCGCTGGAGCGCCGCTTCCAGCCGATCCAGGTCAAGGAGCCTTCGGTTGCGCACGCGATCGAGATCCTCAAGGGCCTGCGTGACCGCTACGAGGCGCACCACCGCGTCACCATCACCGACGGCGCCCTCGCCTCGGCAGCCAACCTGTCCGAACGCTACATCTCGGACCGCTTCCTGCCGGACAAGGCCATCGACCTCATCGACGAAGCCGGCGCACGCCTGCGCATCCGCCGCATGACCGCTCCGCCGGAGCTGAAGGCCATGGACGAGCGCATCGCCGAACTCAAGATGGAGAAGGAGTCCGCGATTGACGCGCAGGACTTCGAAGGCGCCGCCTCGCTGCGCGACAAGGAGCAGAAGCTCATTGCCGAGCGGGCAGAGAAGGAACGCCACTGGAAGACCGGCGGCATGGACGACATCTCCGAGGTGGATGAGGATCTCATCGCCGAGGTGCTGGCGAACTCCACCGGCATTCCGGTCTTCAAGCTGACCGAGGAAGAGTCCTCGCGCCTGCTGAAGATGGAAGACGAACTGCACAAGCGCGTCGTCGGTCAGAACGAGGCCATCAGGTCCCTGTCCCAGGCCATCCGCCGCACCCGTGCAGGCCTGAAGGACCCCAAGCGTCCGGGTGGCTCGTTCATCTTCGCCGGCCCCACCGGCGTCGGCAAGACCGAACTCGCCAAGGCCCTCGCGGAGTTCCTGTTCGGTGAAGAGGATGCCCTCATCACGCTGGACATGTCCGAGTACTCCGAGAAGCACACGGTTTCGCGCCTCTTCGGTGCCCCTCCGGGCTACGTCGGTTACGAGGAAGGCGGTCAACTGACCGAAAAGGTCCGCCGCCGTCCGTTCTCCGTGGTCCTTTTTGACGAAGTGGAGAAGGCCCACGCGGACCTCTTCAACTCGCTGCTGCAGATCCTGGAAGACGGCCGACTGACCGACTCCCAGGGCCGGGTGGTGGACTTCAAGAACACCGTGATCATCATGACCACCAACCTTGGAACACGGGACATTTCCAAGAGCGTTGCCACGGGTTTCCAGTCCGGCACGGACACGCAGACCGGCTACAACCGGATGCGCGCCCGGGTCACTGAGGAGCTCAAGCAGCACTTCCGCCCCGAGTTCCTGAACCGTGTTGATGACGTTGTGGTGTTCCCGCAGCTGACCCAGGACGAGATCATCGAGATCGTGGACATGTTCGTGGCCCGCCTGGAGAAGCGCCTCAAGGACAAGGACATGGGCATCGAGCTCACCACCGCGGCCAAGGTGCTCCTGGCCACCCGTGGTTACGATCCCGCCATGGGTGCACGGCCGTTGCGCCGCACCATCCAGCGCGAGATCGAGGACCAGCTGTCCGAGAAGATCCTCTTCGGAGAGATCCACGCGGGCGACATCGTGGTGGTGGATGTGGATGGCGAAGGCGACGACGCCAAGTTCACTTTCGCCGGCAACGCCAAGCCGCGCATCCCGGAGATCGCCCCGAGCGTATAAGTACCACGTCAACGGCCCCGCCATCCCGCAAGGGAAGGCGGGGCCTTTGCGTTGCCTCCCGCCTCCCGCCAGGCACCGGCGACACGTGCCAGAGTGTGAAAACACCCTTTCACCCGTAGTGAACTTGCTGTGATCCAGCGCACATCCGGTGTTGAATCTCTTCATGGCATTTGAAGACTCAGCGATCCTGAGCGAACAACCTGCGACCCCCTTCCACGACGTGGACCACTACCTCGCCATCCCGAGGGTGAGCGGCCTTGCGCTGAGCCCTGACGGAAAGCGCCTGGTGACCACCGTCTCCACCCTCAACGCCAAGGGGACCGAATACGTGACGGCCCTGTGGGAGCTGGATCCTGCGGGGGAGAAGCACGCCCGGAGGATCACGCGCAGTGCCAAGGGCGAGGCCGGTGCGGCATTTGCCTCCAACGGGGACCTCTACTTCACGTCGGCCCGCCCTGATCCCGAAAGCCCGGAGGGCGACCCCGTCAACGCGCTCTGGCAGTTGCCCGCCGACGGCGGCGAAGCCCGGGTGGTCCTCTCGCGTGCCGGCGGGATCAGCCACGTGATGTCGGCCAGGGATACCGGCGCCACCTTCGTCACGGCGTCCATCCTTGCCGGGTCACCCGATGAGGAAGCGGACGAGGAGCGGCGCAAGAGCCGCAAGGACCACAAGGTATCCGCCATACTCCACACCGGCTACCCCGTGCGCTACTGGGATGCGGACCTGGGCCCGGATCAGCCGCGAATTTTCGCTGTGGAGCCGGGGGAAGAGAAGGAACCCGGCAAGCCGGTAACGGTTGACGCCGCCGCCCCGCTCAAGCTCCGCAACCTGACGCCGGACGCGGCAGGCCTTTTGCGCGACTCCGAATCCGTGGTCAGCCCCGACGGCAAGACCATCTATACAAGCTTCAACAAGCCCCTCGCAAAAGCGGACTCGCGGTCGGTACTGGTGGCAATCGACGTGGCCACTGCAACGCACAAGGTCCTGCTGGACCATGAAGGCATGAGCTACTTCGCGGGCCCGGTGAGCCCTGACAACCGCACGCTTGTGGTGATGAGCGAATCCGACTCCACTCCCCATCAGGCTCCGCAGGTCAAGCTCCACCTGCTCGATGTCGGTTCCCAAGGGGAACCGGAAGCCGAGCTCCGGCCGTTGGCCCACGACTGGGACCGCTGGGCCATCAAAGCGGCGTGGTTGCCGGATGGCTCCGCCCTCTTGGTGACCGCCGACGACGACGGTGCCTCCCCGGTTTTCCGGATCAGTTCCGCGGGGATTGGGTTTGGGGCCGGCAGCGTGGACATCACCCGGGTGACGCGCGACGCGGCGGCCTACACCGACGTCGTGGTTTCACCTGACGGGCTGAGCGCCTACGCGCTGCGGAGCTCCTACGAATTCCCGCCCGAAGCCGTCCGGATCGACCTGGCGAGCGGAGAAGCCACCCGGCTGCCCGCTCCGGCCGAGCGCCCCCGCATCCAAGGATCCCTGGAGCGCATCGGGACCGCCGCTGCCGACGGCTCCCGGGTTCCCGCGTACCTGGCCCTGCCGGAGGGAGCCTCCGCACAGAATCCGGCACCGCTGCTGTTGTGGATCCACGGCGGGCCCCTCGGCTCGTGGAACGCCTGGACGTGGCGCTGGAACCCGTGGCTGCTGGCGGCCAGGGGCTACGCCGTACTCCTGCCGGATCCGGCGCTGTCCACCGGCTACGGCCAGTCCTACATCCAGCGCGGCTGGGGCGGCTGGGGCAGGGCGCCGTACACGGACCTCATGGAGATCACGGATGCCGTGGTAGAACGCCCGGACATCGATGCGTCCCGGACTGCTGCCATGGGCGGCTCCTTCGGCGGCTACATGGCCAACTGGGTGGCCGGCCAGACGGACCGCTTTGACGCGATCGTCACGCACGCCAGCCTGTGGGCCCTCGACCAGTTCGGCCCCACCACCGACGCGTCACAATACTGGCTGAAGGAAATGACGGCCGAGATGGCCCTGGCGAACTCGCCCCACCTGCACGTTGAGAAAATCAGCACGCCCATGCTGGTGATCCACGGCGACAAGGACTACCGCGTGCCCATCGGCGAAGGCCTGCGGCTCTGGTACGAACTGCTGTCCAAATCCCAGCTGGCAGCCGATGGCAACGGCCAGACGCCCCACCGCTTCCTCTATTACCCGGACGAGAACCACTGGATCCTGCAGCCGCAGCACGCCAAGGTCTGGTACGGCGTCGTGGAGCACTTCCTGGCGAAGAACGTGCTGGACCAGGACGTGCCCCTGCCCGCTGACCTGGGGCTCTAAGCGGCAGGGCGGCCGTAAGATTGGGGCTGTGACTGAGACCTTCCGCATCCGCCCTGCCCGCACCAGCGACGTACCTGCCATCAAGGGGCTTGTGGCTCCGCTGGCGGACAAGAGGATCCTGATGGCCAAGGAGACGGTGGCCTACTACGAAAGCCTGCAGGAATTCAGGATCGCGGAGGCGGCCAACGGCGAGGTGATCGGCTGCGGCGCCCTGCACGTGATGTGGGAGGACCTGGCCGAGGTGCGGACCCTGGCTGCCTCGGACGCGTGGCGAGGCAAGGGCGTGGGCCACGTGCTGGTGGAAAGCCTCCTCGAGGAGGCCCAGGCGCTGGGGGTCTCGCGCGTGTTCTGCCTGACCTTCGAGGTGGACTTCTTCAAGAAGCACGGCTTCGACGTTATGGCGGACCAGACCGCAGTGGACCCCGTGGTCTATTCCGAGCTGCTGCGTTCCCATGACGAAGGCGTGGCGGAGTTCCTGGACCTCGCCCGGGTCAAGCCGAACACCCTGGGAAATACCCGCATGATCAAGTTCCTCTAGAGGCCTTCCGGCGCGTCCGGATTATGTCTGACTTCTACCTCTTCCCATATATCGAATCGATGTATAAAATTACAAGAGCTTGCTTATGGCACCCGAATCCCGAACCACATCAAAGGACAGAAATGCGCGAGCACGCCATTTTTCCGGATTTTTCGGCGTTTCAAATGGACCTGCCTTCGGTGATGAACCGAAGCGATCCACTAAGCCGGCCTCGCGAGGCGTCGGCGTTCCACATAGGCGCCGCGGCGTGGCCGGATTTCCTTCCGGCTTCCTGGGGGAAGCGCTGAGGCCGGCGGGGGGACACAAGCTGGGAAGGGAAAGGGACAGTCAATTGGGGGCTGTCCCTTTTCTTTGCCCTCGCTAGCAGGACGGTTACCGGCCGATTCGACACGGCGCTACCGTTGCCGGGGCGGCGGTAGTAGGGTCAAGACAAAGCCGCTAGGACACTCCAGGGAGTACTCCAATGAAGAAGCTGATCAATGATCCCCGCGCTGTGGTGGACGAGTCCGTGGAAGGCTTCGGCCTTGCCCATGCGGACCTCGTGACCGTCAGTTCCGAGCCGAAATTCATCACCCGCAAGGACGCCCCGGTGGCCGGGAAAGTCGGCCTGGTCAGCGGCGGCGGCAGCGGACACGAGCCGCTTCACGGCGGCTTCGTGGGACTGGGAATGCTCGACGCCGCGGTGCCCGGTGCCGTCTTCACCTCGCCCACGCCTGACCAGATCATTCCGGCGACGCTCGCCGTGAACTCCGGTGCCGGAGTCGTGCACATCGTGAAGAACTACACAGGGGACGTCCTCAACTTCGAAACGGCCGCGGAAATGGCGGAGGCCGAAGGCTTCCAGGTCCGGACCGTCCTGGTCAACGACGACGTCGCCGTTGAAGACTCCCTCTACACGGCCGGCCGGAGGGGTGTGGGCGGCACTGTCCTCGTGGAGAAGATCGCCGGTGCCGCGGCGGAACGTGGTGATGACCTGGATGCTGTCGCTGCCATCGGAGACCGCGTGAACCGGAACGTCCGCAGCATGGGCGTGGCATTGTCGGCCTGCACGGTCCCGCATGCGGGCGTGCCCAGCTTTGACCTGGAAGAGAACGAAATCGAGATCGGCATCGGGATCCACGGTGAGCCCGGGCGGCACCGGATCCCGATGGAAAATGCCGACGCCATTACCGACCGCCTCCTTGAGCCCATCCTGAGCGACCTCGGCATCGCCTCCGGTGACAAAGTACTGTTGTTCGTCAACGGCATGGGCGGGACGCCGCAAAGCGAGCTGTACATCGTGTACCGCCGTGCAGCGCAGGTGCTCGCCGACAAGGGCGTCACGGTGGAGCGGTCCCTGGTGGGCAACTACATCACCTCACTCGAGATGCAGGGCTGCTCCATCACCGTGCTGCGCCTCGACGACGAACTCACCGGCCTCTGGGACGCCCCGGTCCACACCGCCGCGCTGCGATGGGGCATCTGACCGTGGGGCTTGACGTTGACTGGGCCGTACGGTGGCTCACCCTTTCTGCGCAGGCCATGGCGGACCACCGGGTGGAGCTGATTGAACTGGACCGTGCCATCGGGGATTCCGATCACGGCGAAAATATGGACCGCGGCTTCAAGGCCGTGATGGCAAAGCTCGCCGAGGCGCCGCCGGCCACCCCGGGAGCGGCCCTGAAGCTCACGGCCATGGCATTGATGTCCAAGGTGGGCGGAGCGGCCGGCCCCCTCTACGGCACGGCCTTCATGCGCGCCTCCACATCGCTGGGCGACGCGCCGGACATCGATCCGGCAGCCCTGGCTGCTGCCATCCAGGCTGCCCGCGACGGCGTGGTGGCCCGCGGCAAGGCCGAGCCCGGCGACAAAACCATGGTTGACGCGTGGACCCCCGCCGTCGAGGCGGCGGCCGCGGCCGCCGCTGCTGGGGACGGCGATGTCCGCAAGGTCCTCCTTGCCGCGGCTGAAGCTGCGGAGGCCGGTGCCGTTGCCACCGATCCGCTCATCGCCCGCAAGGGGCGCGCCAGCTACTTGGGGGAGCGCAGCGCCGGCCACCGCGACCCCGGGGCGGTCTCCACCGCCCTCATCCTGCGCGCCGCGGCCGGGGCGGCCGAATGACGGTCCGCCTGGTGGTGGTGTCCCATAGTGAAAAGATCGCCGACGGCGCGGTGGAGTTGGCCGCCCAAATGGCGCCCGACGTCATGATCCTCCCCGCCGGCGGCACCGACGACGGCCGGATCGGCACCAGCCTGGAGAAGGTCATGGCCGCGCTGGAACAGGCCGCCGGCGAAGACGGCACCGTGGTGCTCACGGACCTCGGCTCTGCCGTGATGACGGCCGAATCGGCCGTCGAGTTCCTCTCGGATCCCGACTCGGTCCTGTTGGCTGACGCGCCGCTGGTGGAGGGGCTCGTGGCGGCAGCAGTAGCGGCGCAGGCCGGGGCGGATGCAGCGGGCGTGAAGCAGGCGGCCGAGGCGGTCCGCCGCGCTCCGGCACCCCCGGCGCTTGGGACTCCTGCCGAGGAGCCGACGTTTGGGCCCCCGGAAGCCACGGGTGACTTTGAGCTGGTCAACCAGGCCGGCATGCATGCCAGGCCCGCAGCGAAGATCGCCGGGGGACTCGCGGGCCTGGACGCGGAGGTCACGGTCAACGGCGTGGACGGGGCCTCCATGACTGGCCTGATGACGCTGGGGGCGGGCCAGGGATCGGTCCTCCATGTCGAGGCCTGGGGGCCGGACGCAGCTAGGGCGGTCACGTACGTCGGCGGCCTGGTGGAAGCAGGGTTCGGGGAGCCCTGACGGGCTCAGCCTGCCTGCCTGAGGCCATCGGCGTCCAGCACCAGGCTGGCTGTGACGAACTTTCCGCACTGCTCGCCGTACGGGTAGTCCGACTTCGGCGTGAAGCTCAGTTTCCGCGCGGGCAACGGTGCCCCCGCCGTGGAGGTGCCCGTGGCGGTCGCGTCAATGCGCGATTCGGTCAGGACATCCATCATCAGCATGCCCGTAAGGGTGCCGTCGGGCGAGGACGTCGCGGAGCATGTGCCGTCAGGGCCGGCCGAGGGTTCGCAGCCCATGTCGACTGCGGTGCTGCCCGGCATCAGTTCCAGGTCGGCTTCCCGGCACGTGCCGTCCTGGCAGGCTTTCAGGTGGATGGCTTTGACGGCGGGTGCATAGCTGGCCGCCACCGTCAGGGACACCACCGGAGCCTGCGCGATAGCCGGGCACGGCACCGCCTGGGGCAGGCACGCGGACGGGAGCAGCGACGTCGTAACCACTGCCAGAAGAACGCCCAAGCTGCGCATGCTTCAGCGTAGGTCCGCCAGGTGGGGCGGCGCCAGCACAGGGTGGTTTCAGTCCCGGAACGAATGGGTAACGGGCCTTAGGCGGGGAGCCGGAGGCCGCCCAGGTGCAGCTCGGCCAGGCCGTCGCTGACCAGCCCGGCCAGGGCGCGCTCGAGCTGCTCGGGCGCGGAATTCAGGCGGTGCAGGGCTGCCAGCGGAATGCCGATGCCGTCCGCTTCGAAGCCAAGGTCCGCAGGAGGCTGGTGGAACATTTCCGGCGGTACCGGGGAGTCCGCCAGGCGGAGGACGGCCATCACGGCTCCACGGACCTGCCGGTCAGTGCCGTGCCAGGACTGCCCCTTCGGGGTGTACGACGGCGGCGGCTCGCCAGCCGCCAGCCACGCGCACGCCCCGCGGACCGGGCAATCAGCGCACTTCGGCGCCCTTGCCGTGCACACCAGCGCGCCGAGCTCCATGACTGCCGCGTTCCAGCGGACGGAGAGTCCGACGTCCGCCGGCAGCAGTTCAGCGGCGAGCCGCATTTCCGCGGCTGTCAGCGACTGCGACGGCAACGCCGTGCCCGAAAAGAGCCGCGCATGGACGCGGCGGATGTTGGTGTCCACCACTGTCTCGCGGCGACCGAAGGCGAACGCCGCGACCGCTGCCGCCGTGTAGCTGCCCACGCCGGGAAGTTCCAAGAGTTCGGCGTGGTTTCCGGGGACCTCGCCGCCGTGCCGTTCCACGATGGCTACGGCGGCGGCGTGGAGGCGCAGTGCCCGGCGCGGGTAGCCGAGCCTGCCCCAGTGCCGGACGGCCTCGCCGGAGGCTTCGGCGGCTAATTGCGCAGGCGTGGGCCAGCGGCGGAGCCAGTCTTCCCAGACGGGAAGGACACGGACCACAGGCGTCTGCTGCAGCATGATCTCGCTGACAAGGACTCCCCACGCAGTGCACCCGGGTTCCCGCCACGGCAGCTCCCTGGCTGTGGTCGCGAACCAGTTGTCAAGGACTTCGTGCAGGGCGGCCAGCGGCGGCGCGGGGCGACTCGCCGGGGGCATGGCAGTGGGCAGGGCTAAGGCTTCGATGCAAATACTGTAGTGGATACTGGCCCTGGGTCCGCCTTCCCGGCGTGGTGGTGCCCCAATGTGCCCGCGGTTCTCTAGCCTAGAAGGATGGTCAGGCAAGGCACTTCAGGAAAGAGCGGTTCGAAACCGAAGGGCACCGCCGGCCGACAGGCGGGGCGGCCGCCGCTGAAAGCCGTGTATCGCCGTCGCAGGCTGTTCGTTGGCCTGGTGCTGCTTCTCATCGTCTCAGTGGCGCTGGGCGGTTTTGCTGCCGTCTCCGGCGCCATGCGCGCCTCCGAACAGGCCTCCTCCACGGACCGGAACGGACCGGACGGTGAAGCCGCCCAGGCCACGCCTTCGGCAACCCCCAGCATCCCATCGACGCCCACCTGCGACCAGGGACTGGTGACGGTGTCCGCATCGACCGACAAGGGCGCCTACGCCGCGGGCGAGAATCCGTTGCTCACCCTGAAGGTCACCAACGGCGGCAAAGTGGCGTGCGAGGTAAACCTTGGCACGTCCCAAATGGAATACACGGTGACCAGCGGCTCCGACCGGATTTTCTCCTCCGTTGACTGCCAGGCCGAGAGCGGCGACCTCGTGAAGACGCTCGAGCCGGGCCAGAGCGAAACCGCCAACTTCCCGTGGCAGCGCAACCGGACCGTGCCCGGCTGCGGGGCGGTGTCCGCCAAGCCCGGTGCCGGCGGGGCCTACTACATGTTCGTCGCCCGGCTGGGCACCAAGTCCAGCTCGAAGGCCGTCTTCCAGCTCAACTGAGCTTCTCTTCTGTATCGGTTCGTAGTCGACGACGGCTTTAGAGGAACCGGTCCAGGAGGCTCGCCTCGGCCATCCGGCTCAGGCCCTCCCGGACTGTGCGTGCTCTCTGGTCGCCAATGCCGTCCACGGTCATGAGGTCATCGATGGTGGCCGCCATCAGGTACTGGAGGCCGCCGAAGTGGTCAACGAGCCTGTCCGCCACTGCCTTGGGCACTGCCTTCAGGCCGGACAGGAGGCGGTATCCGCGCGGCTGCACCACGGCGTCGAGCGTGTCCACGCCACCTGCGAAGCCGATGATGCCGGCGATTTTGCTGAGGTCGATCAGCTCGGTGGGGCCCAGGTTGAGCAGGGCGCTGACGGCGCCGTCGATGTCCTCCGGGGACGCGTTCGGACCGGCATAATCGCGGATGATCACATCACTGCCTGGTCCGCGGCCCACTGTAAGCTCGTCCAGCTGCAGCGAAAGCAGGCGCCCGTCCTCGCCGAGTTCAAGGACGTACTGGGAGATCTCTTCGGAGATCCGGCGCACCATTTCCTGGCGCTGCAGCGTGACGGCGACGTCGCGGACGGTCACCATGGCTTCGATTTCCAGCGCGGAGAGCGAGCTGGTGACCTGGTCCAGGCGGGAACGGTAGCGTTCGAGGGTGGCCAGCGCCTGGTTGGCGCGGGCCAGGACCTTTTCGGAGCCCTCCAGGACGTGCCGCAGGCCGTTCACATAGAGGGCGATGATCTGCATGGACTGGCTGACCGAGATCACCGGGACGCCGGTCTGGATGGCGACGCGTTCGGCGGTGCGGTGCCTGGTGCCGGATTCCTGGGTTTCGATGCTCGAGTCCGGAACCAGCTGCACGGCGGCCCGGAGGATGTTGCCGGCGTCCTTGTCGCAAATGATGGCGCCGTCCATCTTGGCGAGTTCGCGGAGCCGTGTGGGGGAGAAGTCGATCCCGATATCGAATCCGCCGGAGCAGATGGACTCGATGGTGCGGTCCGAGCCCAGGACGATCAGCGCGCCGGTGCGCCCGCGGAGGATGCGTTCCAGGCCGTCGCGCAGAGCGGTGCCTGGAGCCACTCTGCCCAGAGTCGCCTTAAGCGAATCTTCAGGGCTCCGAGCCATAGGTTTTCCCTTCAAAGGTGCAGGCTGCAGCCCGCAGGTATGCCGGTTTTACGATTCCGCCGGCAGGATCAAAAGTACTCAATTTCCCACTGGCTCCATCCTAGAGGCAAAGATGGGCATTAACCGCACGGACAAGCCTCAAAGTGGCCCATTGGACGTGATGCCGCCGGGGCTCCGGAAGGCCCCGTACGACGGCGGCGGGAGGCGGCAGTTGGCCGCCCACCGGCGGCGCCTCCCGCCCTGCGATAAACTGGGAACCTTGGCTGCACAGTTCACGCCTGCCGGCCCCCACGTTCAAAACACGCTTAAATAACGTTCACATCCCTGACCAGCCCCCCATGTCGCAGCGAAAGTAGCACCGTGTCTCAAGAAGTCCTTAGCCCCGCCCGAGTCCAGGAGATTCACAAACAAGCGGCCCGGCGTCGGACTTTCGCGGTCATTTCCCACCCTGACGCCGGCAAGTCCACGCTCACTGAGGCCTTGGCCCTGCACGCCAAGGTGATCGGCACGGCCGGCGCCTCCAGCGGAAAGGCCAACCGCAAGGAAACGGTCTCGGACTGGATGCAGATGGAAAAGGACCGCGGCATCTCCATCAGCTCCGCCGCGCTGCAGTTCGCGTACCGGGACACGGTGATCAACCTGCTGGACACCCCGGGCCACGCTGACTTCTCCGAGGACACGTACCGCGTCCTGGCGGCCGTCGACTGCGCCGTGATGCTGGTGGACGCCGCGAAGGGCCTGGAAACACAGACCATGAAGCTCTTCGAGGTCTGCAAGCAGCGCAATCTGCCCATCATCACCGTGATCAACAAGTGGGACCGGCCCGGTCTGGATGCCCTGGCGCTCATGGACGAGATCACCGAGCGCACCGGCCTCCAGCCCATGCCGCTGACCTGGGCCGTGGGCATCTCAGGCGACTTCCGCGGCGTGTGGGACCTCCGCAACGACCGTTTTGCCCGGTTCCAGCGCAACAATGCCGGCGCCAACATCGCCCTCACCGAATACTTCACCCCGGAGGAAGCCGCCGCCAATCAGGGTGACGACTGGTCCAACGCCGTGGACGAAGCCGGACTCGTGATCGAGTCCAACCTTGAGTTCGACATCGACGCCTTCCATGCCGGCAAGGCAACCCCCATCCTGTTCAGCTCCGCGGCCCTCAACTTCGGCGTCAAGGAAATCCTGGACGCCCTGGTGGACTTCGCCCCGCCCGCTGCCCCGCGGCCCGACGTCGAGGGTGAACCCCGCCCGGTGGACGCCCCGTTCGCCGGCTTCGTCTTCAAGGTCCAGGCCGGCATGAACAAGGCCCACCGCGACCACGTTGCCTTCATCCGGGTCTGCTCCGGCATGTTCGAGCGCGGCATGGTGGTCACCCAGACCCGCACCGGAAAGTCGTTCGCCACCAAGTACGCCCAGCAGGTGTTCGGCCGTGAGCGCGAGGTCATTGACGAAGCCTTCCCGGGCGACGTCGTCGGCCTGGTCAACGCCTCGTCGCTCCGGGTGGGCGACAGCCTGTTCCTGGAGGATCCGGTGGAATTCCCCGCGATCCCGCTGTTCGCGCCGGAACACTTCCAGGTGGCCCGCTCCAAGGACCCCAGCCGCTTCAAGCAGTTCCGCCGCGGCATTGAGCAGCTCGAGCACGAGGGCGTCATCCAGGTGCTCCGCTCCGACATCCGCGGAGACCAGGCGCCGGTGCTTGCCGCCGTCGGCCCCATGCAGTTCGAAGTGGTGGAGGACCGCATGGCCCATGACTTCAGCGCGCCCATGCGCCTGGAGCGGCTCCCCTATTCCATCGCACGAATTTCGACGGCGGATGCCATGCCTGCCCTGGCCAACGTACAGGGCGCTGAGGTGCTGCTGCGCTCGGACGGCGAATACCTGGCCCTGTTCAACGACGTCTGGGCGCTGCGCCGGATCGAGAAGAACCACCCGGACCTGACCCTGGTGCCGATCGGAACGCACAACCCCGCGAAATAGGGTCTGCCGGCTCCTTCGTGCGGACGCTGATCCGGGTTCACTGTTTCTGGGACTCCGCTGCGGACGCGTCAAGGTCCGAGAGGGTCAGCGGATGCGCCGGTGCCTCCGGGAAGGGGAAGGTGGAAGTCACCGTCAAATCCGGACCGACGTGCACAAGCTCACCGGCCGCCATGGGACGCCAGGCCGGGTTGTGATCCATCGGCACGGTGGCGATGAGGACGTGCTCGGAACGTGCGAGGTCTTCACTGCGGGCGTGGATCCGGTGGCTCCTGGCCTCCAGAGGCGCTGCCGGCCCGGGGACACCTGCAGGGTCCCGTTCCAGAATGTGCAGCTCATGAGTGGCCGGGTACCTGACCGCCCACAGGTCCGCCGCCGTCGTCACGATGAGGTTCAGGCTAAAGACATGCAAGTGCCTGGCGATCCACGTGACGGCCTGGGTGATGCCTTCCCCGACGTCGCCACCTGCACGCCGGCTCTCGGCGGTGATCAGGGCGAAGAGACGTTCGCTGTCAGTCTGGCCGTGCACGAGATCCGCAACCCCAAGCTCGGCCAGGCGCCGGCCGAGCCGCCCAAGGTCACCGAAGGCGCCGTTGTGGGCGAAGAGCCGCCCGTCCTGCTCAAACGGGTGCGTGTTGACCATCGTGTGTGCGCCGGTGCTGGCATAGCGGACGTGGGCAAGGAACGTGGTGCTCTTCAGGACCCGGGCCTCGCGCGCGAATGCGTGATCCTCCCACGCGGCCAGCGGCTGCTTGGTCACGTGTGCCCGACCGTCCGCGTCGAAGGTGCCAATGCCGGCGCCGTCGGGCTCCCGGCGGCTCTGGGCCGACAGGCTGTCCGGGGCATCCAGGAGCCAGAACGTCGCTCTGACCGGTCCGAGACCGGCGTGCAGTCCGAATAGTCGGCACATGGGCTTTCCTTTGCTGGCGACGGCTAGTGGTGAAGATTCCAGTTTCCGGTGTGGCCGTCCAGGTAGGCGAGGCATGGGGTACGCCGGCACGAGCCATCCGGTCATCCGCAGGCGCTCGGAAAGGTGGTGAAGATTCCAGTTTCCGGTGTGGCCTGCTCATGGGTCGCTCCTTGGAATCGTCGCGGCGTAGGCACTGCCTGCCTTGGCTCACGCTACCCCGCGCGATCCCAGCGCCCAAGGGCCCATGCGCCCGGACAACCGGATGCGCCCAAGGTGCCCAGGACCGTCAGCGCCGCCCGGCGTGCAGTGCGAGTTCCAGCTCGAACCGGGCCCGGGGGTCTTCCAGCGCATCGCCGAAGAGCTCGCGCAGCTGCGCCGCCCGGTATCCCACGGTCTGCGGATGGATGCCGAGCTCGGCGGCCACCGGGGCCCGCTGGCCCCAGTGCCGCAGCCAGGAGAGGAGGGTCTCCGCCAGCCTTTCGCGCTGCGCCGGACGCAGCCCTTCCAAGGGTGCAAGCCTCTGTAGCGCCAGCTCCGCGATGGCCGACGGTTCGGAGCCGAGGATAATCTGCGCCAGATGGTCATCGGCCCAGATAGGCGGGTCATTGGGGCTTTCCCGCGGCGGCAGAACGGATGCGGCCACCACCGCGAGCCGCAGGGAATCGGGCACCTTTTCCCAGCTGCCGGCCGGGCCCACGGCGGCGGACCTGCCCTTCAATGCTTTCTCCAGGGCCGCCCGACCGGCCTCGGACTCCCGTGCCGGCACGAGGGCCACGGCATCGGTTTCGCGTTCAACCACCAGCGTTCCCGGCCCCAGCTGCAGCCGGAGCCCCGCGGCCCGGTCCAGCGGGAGGGTGACCACCACCAGCCTCGCAGGCAGGGACCAGTCGGCCATGGATGCCGCCTGCCGCAGGGCGGCCTCGTCCGCCTGTCCCATCAGCAGCAGCTCCAGGAGTTCGGTCCGGCGCCGGTCAACCGCCCCCGCGCGCTCAGACTGTTCAAAAGCGTAAGCTTCTGCGCTGACAGCGGACAGCTCGTCGATGTAGGCCAGGATCGATTCGCCCAGATCCACCACCACGCCCTGGCCCAGGTCCTTGTCCATGGAGATCCGTGACATCTCCCGGAACGTCACGCGCGCGCCCATGCGGTAGGCGCTCAGCAGCGCATCCATGCTCCGTCCCTGGCGGAATTCGCCGCTGCCCAAGCCGGCCACGAGCTCCCTGCTCTCCTCAGACAGTGCAGGCAGCCTGGTCCCGGGCAGTTGGAGGAAACGCTCCAGTGCCGCACCCACGCCCCGCCGCAGCCCGCGGCCGAAGCGCCCTTCGATGGGCCTGGCGTAGGCAGGAACCAGCTGCGGCACGGCATCGATGATCGCCTCCACAATGCCGGGCATCATGGGGCGGAGCAAGTCACTGACTTCCCGCGGCAAGGCGAGCCACGGCGGATCGTACGTGGGGGCGGCTGGACTCTTTGAGGCCGGAGGGTTCATGAGAGACTTCCATAAGTTGTTTCGGGGGAACAGTTTAGAACGTTCGATCGTATGCCTTGGGAGAAGAAATATGCCTCGGTCTAACATAAGGTTAATAACATGATCCGGCTCCGTAAGCTGGCGCGCGCCGCATCTGTACTGACCACCCCGCTAGCTCCAGAAGACATTCTGTCGCTGTTCAACCCCGTGTTCTCCGCCCGCCAACTGCGCGGCGTGGTCACCAGGGTGGTCGCCGAGACGGCCGATTCCGCCACCATCTTCTTCCGCCCAGGGCGCGGCTGGAAGGCCCACCAGGCCGGCCAGTGGGCCCGCATCGGCGTCGAACTCGACGGCGTCCGGCACTGGCGGTCCTACTCGCTGAGCGCCCCCGCCGGCCAGGATCCCGCCATCACGGTGACCGACGTCGGCGCCGTTTCCGGTGTCCTGGTCCGCGAAACCCGCCCCGGCGACGTGCTGTTCCTGGCACCGCCGCAGGGCGACTTCGTCCTTCCCGAGCACCCCCGCCCGCTGCTGATGCTCACCGCCGGCAGTGGTATCACTCCCGTTATGTCCATGGTGCGCACGCTGGTGCCGCACCGCCCGGACGCCGACGTCGTGCTGGTCCATTCGGCCCGGACCCCGGAAGACAGCATCTTCCGCGAGGAACTGTCCGAGCTTGCCGACCAGTTCCCCAACTTCAAGGTCACGCACTGGTTCACCGGCGAACGCGGACGGGTGGACTTCTCCTCACCTGCGGCCCTCGACGAACTCTGCCCGGACTGGCGCCACCGCGCAGCCTACGCCTGCGGACCGGAAGCCTTCCTGGACGACGCCGAAGCGCTGTGGTCTGCCGAAGCTGCCGTCGCCGCGGCCACCGAAGGTTCCGCCGCCGGAGAGTCCCACCAGCCCGAGGGGCCGTTTGCGGCTGACCCGATCAACCTGATCATCGAACGCTTCACCACCAGCCTGGCCGCCGGCGCCGGGCACGACGGCGGTCTGGTCACCTTTGAGGCCTCGGACCGAGAGGTGGAAGCGGACGGCAGCACCCCGCTTCTGGACGTCGGCGAAGACGCCGGCGTGCTGATGCCCAGCGGCTGCCGGATGGGCATCTGCCACAGTTGCCTTACCCCCCTGCGGGCGGGGCATGTCCGCGACCTCCGCACCGGTGAAGTCCACGGCGAGCCGGGCCAACTAATCCAGACGTGTGTATCGGCAGCCGCCGGACCCGTTAACCTCGACATTTGAGGAGCACCACCGCATGGCAATAGTTATTAACCACGAAGCCGAGTCCACGGAAGACGCCGTTGTGCCCGCGAAGACGCGGCGAGGTGCGCTGGCCACTTCCGGCAGCCCACTGGTCCGTCCACCGGCCGCGGCGCATCTCTCGGACGAGCAGGTTGCCGAACTGGGCCGCGAACTTGATGCCATCAAGGACGACATCCTGGCCAAGCGCGGCGCCTCAGACGCCGCGTACATCCGCCGGGTTATCAAGATCCAGCGCGCACTGGAAATCTCCGGCCGCGCGACGCTCCTGGTTAGCCGGAACAAGGGCGCCTGGGTCGCGGGCACCACCCTGCTGAGCCTGGCCAAGATCCTGGAAAACATGGAGATCGGGCACAACGTGCTGCACGGCCAGTGGGACTGGATGCGGGACCCGGACATCCACTCCACCACCTGGGAATGGGACTTTGTCACGCCCGCCCGTGCCTGGCAGCACACCCACAACGACCTGCACCACCGCTGGACGAACGTGGTGGGCAAGGACAACGACGTCGGATACAACCTCCTGCGCATGGACCCCAGCCAGGAGTGGAAGCCGTTCAACCTGGGCAACCCGCTCTACAACGCCATCCTGGCCCCGGTCTTCGAGTGGGGCATCGCGATTTACGACCTCGAGCTGCAGGACTTCAAGGACGGCAACAAGTCCAAGGAAGCCCTCGTCAAGGACCTCAAGGCCCTCGGGGTCAAGGCGCTCAAGCAGTTCACCAAGGACTACGCCGCAACCCCGGCCGTGGCAATGCTGACCGGATCCGGCAAGCAGGCGCTCTACGGCACCCTGACTGCGAACGCTGTCCGCAACGTCTGGGCCCACGCGGTGATCTTCTGCGGCCACTTCCCCGACGGGACAGATACCTTCACCGAGGAAATGGTGGAAGGGGAGACCCGCGGTGATTGGTACGTGCGGCAGATGATCGGTTCGGCCAATATCTCCGGTTCCAAGTTCATGCACTTCATGACCGGAAACCTTTCGCACCAGATCGAGCACCACCTCTTCCCGGACATTCCGTCCAACCGCTATGCCGAGGTAGCGCCGAAAGTGCGGGAGATCTGCAGCCGTTACGGCCTGCCGTACACCACCGGACCGATGTGGAAGCAGGTCGGTTCCACGTGGGCCAAGGTCTTCAAGCTGGCGTTGCCGCCCAAGAAGGCCTAACTGCTCAAACACCAAGGGGCGCCTGCCAGTGCGGCAGGCGCCCCTTGTCATGCCCGGCTTGCGGTCCCTTAGGAGAAGCGCCCGGGACGGAACGTGGCCAGCATGGGGTGCTTGTTCCCGGTCATGATCTCGCCCGAGAGAAGTTCGCCGGCGATGAGCCCGAGCGTGGCTCCGGAGTGGGTGAATGCAACGAAGCAACCGGGCACCTGGCCCAGCTCACCGAAGACGGGTTCACCGTCGCCGGGGATCGGCTTGTAGCCGATCTTCCACGATGCCGGCTTGAGGTCGGGGTTCCCGGCGATCAGCTTGGAGGCCTCGTCGGCCAGGTCCTGGACCACGCCATCGGGGATGCTGAACGAGCCATCGGCGTGCCCGGTGATGTGCTCCTCATACCAGTCGTGGTCCAGGGCGAAGGTGTTGCCGGGGTTGGGGCGGACCGCTGCCCGCGGGGTGTTCATCACGGCCCTGACGTCGTGGTCCACCGGTTTGGTCAGCACGAGCATGGAGACGGGGGAACCGTTGGGGATGTGGACGCCGAGGGGCGCGACGACGGCGGGCGTGGCGGCGCCGCAGGCCACCAGCACGGCATCAGCCGCGTAGGTCTCGCCTCCTGCCGTCCCGACGCCGGTAGTCCGGCCGTCCTCGACCGTTACGGAAGCTTTGCCGGCGTTGAGGACGAGCTGGCCGCCGCGGGCGTGGAACTCGTCCATCAGGAAGTCCACCAGGTCCGGCAGGCTGACCCAGCCTTCGCCCGGGTTGAAGATGGCGTTTTCCGGCACGGCACTGGAATCGATGCCGGGAGTGACGGCGGCGATTTCCTCGGGCGCGAGCAGCTTGGAGTCGTAGCCGACGGATTTCTCGTAGGCGTGACGGGATTCGGTCACAGCGTGCTGTCCGGCTGCATTCCACATCAGGCCGCCGCCGAACTGGAGCCATTCCCTGCCGGGATCCGAGGCGAAGAGGGTGCGGTACCGGTCCACACCGGCGAGGCGCAACAGGTGGTACGGCGTTGACCGCTCACCGGCGGAGTTGAGCCAGGAGAGCGAGCGGCCGGTGGCTTCACTGGCAAGGCCGCGTTCGGTCAGCAGGACCACGGATGCGCCTTGGCGGAGCAAATGGACGGCAGTGGAGACTCCGAGGATGCCGCCGCCGATGACGGCGACGCGTTTGGATGAGGCGGTGGAGGACATTACGTCTTCCCTTTCTTCGGTGATTGGCGGTTGGTTCGCGCGGGGATGGTCCCGCAGCTACGCGAAGGCGTGGATTTTCTCGATGATCCTGAGGACTTCGAGGGACTCCCCGGGTTGAACCGGCAAGGGCCCGTGTCCGGCGAGGGCCGCGGCGAGCTGTACGTAGAAGCGGGGGTAGTCACCCCGCTCGGCAGGTACGGGTGCAGCATCTCCGTCAATGCCCAGGACCCCCCAAGAGTCCTGGGGGTCAACGCCGTAGGCGGGGTCTGACGGCGTCATTCCGGCTGCGAGTACCGGCTCCTGGCTGTCCAGGCCCCATTTGGTGTAGCCGGCCTTGGAACCCAGCACGTGGAAGCGCGGGCCGACCCGGGCTGCCATGCCGTTCATCCACAGCCTTGACCGGACCCCGGATTCGTGGAACAGGGACACGAACGCTTCGGTATCGGCGCCCTCCGGATGGGAGCTGTGGTTGGCTGTTTCCCCGTAGCTTTCCTGCACGGGACCGAACAGCTGGATGGCCTGGTCTATCAGGTGGGCGCCGAGGTCGTGG
This sequence comes from Arthrobacter sp. NPDC093128, assembly GCF_040683875.1. Taxonomy (NCBI): domain Bacteria; kingdom Bacillati; phylum Actinomycetota; class Actinomycetes; order Micrococcales; family Micrococcaceae; genus Arthrobacter; species Arthrobacter sp. NPDC093128. The sequence goes on along the minus strand of NZ_JBFBEY010000009.1, from coordinate 37,425 downwards.
AGGATGCCGCCCCCCTCTGTCAGCGTGGCGGTATCGCGCCAGTTCCCGAATCCTTCCGGCCGCCACCATTCAAAGCGCGACTCGAAGGTGCGGATGTCACCCAGGGCGCCCTCCCGCACGAGCTTTTGGAGCGTCAGGAAGTCGGCGTCCCACCGGCGGTTCTGGAACACCGTCAGCTGCACACCGGCGTCGGCCGCACGGGAGATGAGCTCTTCGCCGTGAGCCGAGGCGGTGACGAACGGCTTGTCCACCACTACATGAAGGCCGTGCGCTATTGCCGTAGCGGCCAGGTCCAAGTGCGTGAGCGGGGGAGTGCCGAGGACCATAAGGTCAAGGTCAGCGGCGAGGGCGAACATGGCCTGCGGCGTCGGGACGACGCGGGCCTTTGGGTAGCGCCGTGCCGCCTCGGCGGCACGCTCGGGATCCGCCGTCACGATCACGTCGAGGGAGTACCCGCGATCAGCCTCGATCAGCGGTGCGTGGAAGACCCGCCCCGAGATCCCGAAGCCGACGACGGCGGTCCGGATGGGTGCCGTTGAAGCATCAGGCATTACAGCACCTCCGAAAGGAACCGCTGGAGACGCTCGCTGCGCGGGTTGTCGAACAGGTCAGTCGGTGTTCCGGACTCCACCACTTCACCTTCGTCCATGAAGACCACCTGATCGGCAACTTTGCGGGCGAAGCCCATTTCGTGCGTCACCACGAGCATGGTCATGCCGCGCCTGCCGAGCCCCGCCATGAGGTTCAGCACTCCTTTGACGAGTTCAGGGTCCAGGGCGCTGGTTGCTTCGTCGAAAAGCATCACTTCAGGTTCCATGGCAAGGGCGCGTGCGATGGCGACGCGCTGCTGCTGGCCGCCGGAGAGGTCCCGGGGCCGGTGGTCAGCGCGCTCGGCGAGACCCACCTCGGCGAGGCGGCGGCAGGCGCGTTCCCTTGCTTCGGCTTTGGACATGCCCTTGACGCTCCAGAGCGCCAGGGCCACATTCTCGAGGGCAGTGTGGTCCGGGAAGAGGTTGAAGTGCTGGAAGACCATGCCGATGCGGGCCCGCAGGAGGTCCGGTTTGACCTGCAGGGCGCTTTCTCCGGCGAGGAGCACGTCCCCGCTCTTGGGTTCATGCAGGCGGTTGACGCCGCGGAGCAGCGTGGATTTTCCCGAGCCTGAGGGCCCGATGATGCAGGTAGTGGTTCCGGGGGCGACGGTGAGGCTGACGTTGCGGAGTACCTCGATATCCCCGTAGGCCATGGTCAGGTTCTTCAGTTCCAGGCTGGAGCCGTGGAAGGTGTGGCCTTCCGCGGCTGCCGCGGTGTTGGCGGTGTTGCTTGCGAGGCTCATGTGTTGCTCCCGGTGATCAGCGGCGAGGCCGCGTCGAGTTCTTTGACTTCGTTCAGTCCGCTGCTGGGGGCTGAGGGGCGGCGGCGGCCGGTCCGGAACCTGTTGTCGAAGTAATTGACCAGGTGGGTCAGGGGCACTGTGATCACCAGGTAGAAGATGCCTGCCATAACCAGTGGCGAGAGATTTCCGGACAGCACGGCCGCGTCCTGTCCCACCCGGAAGAGTTCCCGCTCAGTGACCAGGAGGCCCAGGAAGTAGACGAGGGAGGAATCCTTGACGATGGCGATGAACTGGTTCACGAGGGCCGGGAGGACCCTGCGGATGCCCTGCGGCACCACTACCAGGGCCATCGACTTGGCATAGCTCATGCCCAGGGCGCGGCAGGCCTCTCCCTGCCCTCTGTCTACGCTTTGAATGCCGGCGCGGAAGATTTCGCCGATGTAGGCGCTGGCGATCAGGCTCAGCGCGATGATCCCCAAGGGGTAAGGCGAGGGCCCGAAGATCGACTGGCTGAGCCGGGCGAAGCCCTGTCCGATCAGCAGGATGGTGAGGATGGCAGGCAGGCCGCGGAAAAGATCGGTGTAGATCCGGGCCGGCACGCGCAGCCACCTGGAGGGGGAAATGCCCATGACCGCGACGATCATGCCCAGGGCAACCCCGATGATGGTCGCCGCGACCGAGATGATCAGGGTGTTGAGGAGGCCGACCCCAAGAAGCTGGGGCAGGACTTCGGCCATTGCGCCGAAGTCGAAAAATGTACGGATGATGGTGTTGAGCCAGTCCATGGTTGCTCTCAGACGTAGGTAGCTTGTGAATCCCGGGCTGGCCGCGGATGGCAGCCAGCCCGGTCATTGGCAGCCGGACTCTTTGCCCGGGCAGGGTGCCCGGCGATCGGCTTGTGTCGGACTACTTGCTCGGGGCGGGAGTAGCCGTCTGTTCTGCCTTGGGCAGGTACTGCTCGGGCATCGGCGATCCGGGGAACCACTTCTGGTAGAGCTTCTTCCAGGTGCCGTCTTCCATCGCTTCCGCGAGTCCCTTGTTCAGGGCCTCCTTGAAAGCGGTCTTCCCCTTCGCGACCGCGAACCCGGCCGGTGCGTCGAAGGACGGGATGTCCGCTGCGCTGACCAGGCCGTGCTGTTCCTGGTATGCCTTGGCTGCCTCGTAGTCCAGGAAGTGGGCATCGACGGAGCCGCTGTTAACCGCAGCGATTGCGGTGTTGTTGTCCGGGAAGCGCACCAGGTTGGCCGAGGTGAAGTTCTTGACCGCATAGGCTTCCTGAAGTGTTCCCTGCACCACGCCGAGCCGCTTGCCGGACAAGCCGTTGGCATCCGTGATGCCTGAGGTCTTGGTGGTGATGACGGTCAGGTACCCGGCGAGGTAGCCGTCAGAGAAGTCCACAGTTTCCTTGCGCTTGTCCGTGATGCCGATGGCGGCCACGCCGACGTCGAACTGGCCGTTGGCAACCGCGGCGAGCAGGCCGGAGAAGTCCTGGCCGGTGAAGACCACATTGTCTACGCCGGCGCGGTGGGCCACGTCCTTGAAAAGCTCAACGTCGAAGCCGGTGAAGTTACCCTGCGCATCTGCGAAGGTGTACGGCTTCGAATCACCCAGGCTGGCAACCCGGACCGTGCCGGCCTGGATCAGTCCATAGGGGTTCTCGGCTGAAGTGGCGGACGAAGCGGGGGCAGAGCCGCCGCAGCCGGAGAGCGCCAGGACGGTTGCAACGGCAGCTGCAACGATCACCCCGGGGCGGAAGTTCAGTCGTTTAGTCACAGCATTTTTCCAATCTTGGGAAGCAGGCGGCCTTTGGCCCTTTTGTCGAAATCCTCTTGCTGAGTCCGGTCTCACCGCTTACGATTGAGACCGGACTCACAAAGGGTTGCTAAAAATGTAACCCAAGCCACACCGGCCGTCAAGGCCCCTCCGGAAGGCGTAAATGAGCAGCAATGGTTCGAGGCGACGGGACATCACCGTCGCTGACGTGGCAAAGGCCGCCAACGTGTCGAAAGCCCAGGCGGCGCGCGCGCTGGGAAACTACGGGGCCGTGAGCGATGACGTGCGGGAGCGCGTCCTGGCCGCCGCGGAGGAGCTGGCCTATCGCCCGAATGAGCTGGCCCGCAGCATGAATACGGGAAAATCGAACACCATCGGCGTGGTGGTGGGCGACATCGAAAACCCGCACTTCGGCCTGGCCACGAGGGGCATCACCGACACCGCAAAGAAGAGCGGTTTCAACGTCATCCTTATCAACACCGATGAGGAAAGGGCTGCCGAAGTCGACGCTGTCCAAGTGCTCTTGGACAAGCGGGTGGACGGACTCATCGTGGCACCCGCATCGTCAACCGAAACGCAGCACCTTCAGCGGGTTCAGGATTCCGGCCGCCCCCTGGTCCTTCTTGACCGTGCGGCAGACGGCCTACAGATAGACACCGTCACGGTGGAAATGACCGGGGTAGCGTACGAATCCACGCGTTACCTCATCGAAGCCGGACATCGGAGGATCGCGTTCATCTCCACGCTTAAATCCGCGGTCCCCTACAGCGAAGGGGTGCCGCTGGATTCATCGCAAATAGCTGAGCGTGTCGACGGCATGAGGCGTGCTTTCCTGGAATCCGGCCTGTCGCTTCCCGAGGACCTGGTGCGACTCAACGCGGGGGACGCCGAATCCATCCGGAACATCACACGCGAGGTTCTCCATCTGCCCGACCCGGCCACCGCGGTTGTCGCCTCGGACGGCCTCATTGCGCTCAGCGTCGTCGAAGCCATCCAGGAAATGGACCTGTCCATCCCCGAAGACGTGTCATTCCTCATGTACGACGATTTTGCCTGGACACGGCTGACCAGTCCGCCGCTGACGGTCGTTGCCCAGCCCGTCTACGAGATGGGCGTTGCGGCCGCGGAAGCGCTGATCCGGCAGATCGAAGGCCGCAGACCCGCAGCCGTGCCCACGTTTACTGCCCGCCTGATCAGGCGAAACTCAGTCGGAGCACCCCGGAAGTCCGAGCTGCCCAGCGAGGCCACGCCTAGCCGATAAGCAGGCTCAGCGCCTCCGTCAGGTGTTCCACTTCCCGGACGGAGAACCCGGCCGGGATGGGGCCGGGGCCGTTGTGGCTGGCCGGGACCACCGCGTGCGTGAAGCCCAGGCGGTGGGCTTCCTGGATGCGCTGGTTGATGCCGGGGACGGGGCGGACTTCCCCGGCCAGGCCCACCTCGCCGAACGCGATCAGCCGGATGGGCAGGGGCTTCCGTGCTTTGGCCGAGGCCACTGCCAGGGCAACGGCCAGGTCGGTGGCGGGTTCGCTGAGTTTTACGCCGCCCACCGTTGCCACGTAGGAATCGTCCTTGTGCAGCAGGCAGCCGGCGCGCTGCTGCAGCACGGCCAGCAGCATTGACACGCGTGAACTGTCCAGGCCGCTGGTGGCCCGGCGGGGCTGTGAATTGGGGCTTTCGGCGAGGAGTGACTGCACCTCGGCCAGCAGCGGCCGGCGTCCTTCCATCGTCACGGTGATGCACGTGCCGGACACCGGCTCCTTGGTGCGGCTCACAAAAAGCCCGCTGGGATCCGTCAGCCCGACGATGCCGTCTTCGTTCAGGTCGAAGCAGCCCACGTCATCGGTGGGCCCGTAGCGGTTCTTGACCGCACGCAGCAGCCGAAGCCGGGAGTGCCGCTCGCCTTCGAACTGGCACACGACGTCCACCAGGTGCTCCAGCAGCCGCGGACCGGCAATGGAACCGTCCTTGGTCACGTGGCCCACCAGCAGCGTGGTCATGTTGCGCCGTTTGGCCGCGGAGATGATGGAGGCGGCAACCTCACGGACCTGCGACACGCCGCCCGCGCTGCCGTCCACATCCGCGCTGCTGAGGGTCTGGACGGAGTCAACAATGAGCAGCCTCGGCTCGATTTTCTCCACCTGGCCGAGGGCCTGGCCCAGGTCCGTTTCGGCCGACAGGTAGAGGGATTCCGCGACGGCATCGATCCGCTCGGCGCGGAGCTTCACCTGCGCCGCGGACTCCTCGCCCGTGATGTACAGGACGTCCTGCGCAGTGCGGGCGAACTTGGCCGCCACATCCAGGAGGAGGGTGGACTTGCCCACGCCGGGTTCACCGGCCAGCAGGATGACGGCGCCCGGCACCAGACCGCCGCCCAAAACGCGGTCAAGCTCGTCCACGCCGGTGGGCAAAAACGCGGCCGTCGTGGCGTCCACTTCGGCAATCCGGCGGGCCGGCTCCAGGACGGTGGCGGCCGCCGTCGTACGCGCAACGGCGGCGCCGGTTTCCTCAACGGTGCCCCAGGCCTGGCACTCACCGCAGCGGCCCACCCACTTGACGGTTGTCCAGCCGCATTCGGCGCATTTATAAGCCGGGGCTTTGGACGCCCGGGAAGTCTTGGTTGCCATTGCTCCACACTATCCGGGGGCAGCGACAAGGTGGCGACAGCCACTAGCAGCAGCCACTAGCAGCAGCCGCTACAGCGGCGGGAGGATGTCCCGGGCTTCCTTCGAATCCATTCCGGTCGCCTCGAGCAGGTCCACCATCAGCGGGCGGAACAGCATGACCACTGTTTCGCCTTCAAGGCGCTGCACGTCCAGCAGCCGCGGATGCAGCCGCCCGGCGATCTCGGCCAGCTCCAGCCGCGACGTCCGGAGGTGCGCGCGCCGGGCGCCCTCGTGCATTTCGGCCAGGCCCAGGGACAGTTCGTCGATGGCGGCCGCGGTTTCCTGCAGGACCTCCGCGATGTTCTCCGTGGCCTCGTCAGAAAGGGCGGCGTGGTTGATGGCGCTGGTCAGGCGGCGCGCGAAAACCCGGCTGTTGCGGAGCGCCAGGTCGATGTAATCCAGCGACTGCTCCAGCCGGTCGAGCTCGTCGCGGTGGCGCCGGTAGGCCGGGGCCAGCGTGGCCACCTCGCCGGAGGCACGCAGGGACTGGCGCATCGCGTCCACCAGCGGCTGGCAGTTCCGGCCGCGGACCAGGGCGTGCCAGGCCTCGGTGGAGTCGCTGCTTGTCAGCGCCGACGCACATTCACGCAGCACCTCGGCAAGCTCGTGCAGCAGCTTCTGCACATCCTTCCGGGGCTCCCGGCGGGGATCCTTCGGAACCAGGATGGTGACCAGCAACGCGAAGACTCCACCCACCACGGCATCAAGGCTCCGGGTAAACGGGCCGCCGGCCGGGGCGGGGAGGAGCACCACGAGCAGCGACTGCAGCGCCAGCTGCGTGGTGAAGATATTGCCGCTGTCCAGGAAGCGCGCCAGCAGGATGGAGAACAGAAGCACGACGGCGGCCTGCCAGATCCCGGCGCCCAGCCAGTGCAGCAGCAGGTCACCCACCGCAATGCCTATGGTGCAGCCCAGGCCCACTTCCAGGACCCTGCGCAGCCGCGGATCCCGGGAAAAACCAAGGGCGATGAGTGAAGACGTGGCCGCGAAGAGCGGTCCGGAATGGCCCAGGACGTATTCGGCGAACGCGTACGCACCCACAGCGCAAACCGTCATCTGGATGGCGGGCATCAGGGAGGTCCTGCTCCGGACCACACCGGTGCGGATCCTGGTTCGCAGGAATCTTCTGCTTGCGGAAATTCCTGTCGCGGGGGCCATGCGTTCCAGTGTATTCACTGGCATTGCACTACGGCCGGAGATGTGATGTGCGCAATGGTGACGCTGCACATGTAAGCCGATGTCCCGCCGTCGTTAACCGTCCGTTCATCTTGGTCCACACATCCCGTTACCTAGGGCCCATAACTTCGGTAGAGGTACAAAAAGTACGCAACTTCTTATGTACGGACGTCTCCGGTCCGGCACGCATCAGAAAATCCCTGGAAGGGGTACATCTAGTGAAGGCACTCCGCTTCGGCCGCCACGCGGCTATCGCTGTCATCGCAGCCGGCGCTCTCGCGCTCACCGCCTGTGGTTCCGACAACGCCACGGGCGCAGCCCAGTCCGGCGCTCCGTCTGCCACGGGGGCCAACGTCACCGGCACGCTGACCGGCATTGGTTCGTCCGCCCAGGGCGCAGCCATGGATGTGTGGAAGACCAACTTCGCGTCCGCCAACCAGGGTGCCAACGTCCAGTATTCCCCCGACGGTTCCGGGGCAGGCCGCAAGGCCATCCTCGACGGCTCGGCCCAGTTCGCCGGCTCGGACGCCTACCTGAAGGACGAGGAGCTCGCCAGCTCCAAGGATAAGTGCGGCCCGGAAGGCGCCATCAACATCCCCGTCTACATCTCCCCGATCGCCATCGCCTTCAACATTCCGGATGTCAAGGAACTGAAGCTTGACGCCGCCACCGTGGCGAAGATCTTCCGCGGTGAAATCGCCAACTGGAACGACCCCGTGATCGCGGCAATGAACCCCGAGGTCACGCTGCCGGACCTCAAGGTCACCCCGGTGAACCGTTCCGATGACTCCGGCACGACCAGCAACTTCACCGATTACCTGGCCGCCGCAGCTCCGGAGGCTTGGACCGACAAGGCTGCCGGCGTTTGGCCCGCATCCCTGAAGGGCGAGAACGCCAAGGGCACCTCCGGTGTGGTCAAGACCGTCACCGACACCCCGGGCGCCGTCACGTACGCCGATGACTCAGCCGTCAGCGGCAAGCTTGGCATCGCCCAGATCAAGGTGGGCGAAACCTTCACCAAGATCTCAGCCGAGGCCGCAGCCAAGGCTGTCGACGCCGGCAAGCCGGTTGAGGGCCGTTCCGCCACCGACCTGTCCATCAAGCTGGACCGCAAGACCACCATCGAAGGTGCCTACCCGGTTGTCCTGGTGTCCTTCCACGTTGTCTGCTCCACCTACGCCACCCAGGAAACCGTTGACCTGGTGAAGGCTTTCGAGACCTACGTTGTGTCGGACGCCGGCCAGCAGGCTGCAGCGGACGCCGCGAAGTCTGCTCCGCTCTCCAAGACCCTCCAGGACAAGGCTGCCAAGGCCATCGAGACCATCAAGGTCAAGTCCTAGGGGATTCGCAGAACAGCAAGGCATAGTGGAAACACGAGCCTGAGCCAGGTTCCCTGTCCCGGACGGGACGGTCACAGACCGTCGTCCGGGGCAGGGAACCTAGGTGTTTGTCCGAAGTAAAACCAGTTTCACCGCTGCTGCTACCGGATCGGTCCGGACACGGCAGTCGGTTCTATTCGAACCCAAAGGATCGTTTGTGACCACCACCTCCCTGACACAGTCCCGGGGCACAGGGCCCGCCGGAGACAAAGTCTTTTCCGGGGCCGCCCTGGCCGCTGGGTGCCTGATCCTTGCCGTGCTCTTTGGTGTTGCCCTGTTCCTGGTCATTCAGGCGATCCCCGCCCTGGTGGCCTCCCCGGACCAGATCCAGGGCGGCGAGGGCTTCTTCGCCTACATCTGGCCGATCGTTGTGGGCACGCTGATCGCGGCCATTATTGCCCTGGTCATCGCCACGCCCGTGGCAATCGGAGTCGCGCTCTTCATCTCGCACTTCGCGCCCCGCGGCCTCGCTTCCGGCCTGGGCTACGTGATCGACCTCCTGGCCGCCATTCCGTCGGTGGTCTACGGCGCCTGGGGTGCCGCGTTCCTGGCCAAGGAAATCTCCCCGGCCTACGACTGGCTGGCCAACAACATGGGCTGGCTGCCCATCTTCCAGGGCCCCGCATCCGCCACCGGCAAGACGATCCTCACCGCCGGAATCGTGCTGTCCGTGATGGTCCTTCCCATCATCACGTCCCTGAGCCGCGAAATCTTCCTGCAGACCCCCAAGCTGCACGAGGAAGCCGCCCTGGCGCTGGGCGCCACCCGCTGGGAAATGATCAAGATGGCGGTCCTCCCGTTCGGCCGCCCGGGCATCGTGAGTGCCGTGATGCTGGGCCTGGGCCGCGCCCTCGGCGAAACCATGGCCGTGGCCCTGGTGCTGTCCTCCGGCGCCCTCACCGCCAGCCTGATCCAGTCCGGCAACCAGACCATCGCCGCTGAAATCGCCCTGAACTTCCCGGAGGCCAGCGGCCTGAAGGTGAGCACGCTGATCGCGGCAGGCCTGGTCCTGTTCGTCATCACGCTGGGCGTCAACATGATTGCCCGCTGGATCATCAGCCGGCACAAAGAATTCTCGGGAGCCAACTAATGACCTCCACCCTCACGCCGGTCCGCAAGCGTTCCGCGCTCACCAAGGGCCAGCTGCCCAAATACGCCCCGTACGTCGTCCTGGGCCTGGCACTGGTCATCGGCGCCGCCATCCTGGCCCTTATCGGCTTCAACGCCTTCGGCTGGGGCATCGTCTCCGCCATCCTGTTTACGGTCGGTCTCGTGGGCTGGAGCGCCGCTGCGGAGGGGGGCCGCAAGGCCAAGGACAAACTGGCCACGTGCCTGGTGCTCGGGTCCTTCCTGGTGGCCCTGCTGCCGCTGATCTCGGTGATCTGGACCGTCCTGGTCAACGGGCTCCCCGGGCTCCTGGACCCTGGCTTCCTCACCACCTCCATGAACGGCGTCACCGGCGCCTTCGACAACAAGAGTGTTGAAGAGGGTGCGCCGGTTATTGGCGGCATCTACCACGCCCTCCTGGGCACCATCCAGATCACCCTGCTGGCCACGGTCATCTCCGTTCCGGTAGGCCTGCTGACCGCTGTCTACCTGGTGGAGTACGGCGAGGACCGCCCGCTGGCCCGGGCCATCACGTTCTTCGTGGACGTCATGACGGGCATTCCGTCGATCGTCGCCGGCCTGTTCGCAGCCGCGTTCTTCTTCGCGGTGGTGGGGCCGGGTACCAAAACGGGAGCCGTAGCCGCCGTCGCGCTTTCCGTCCTGATGATCCCGGTGGTGGTGCGCTCCAGTGAGGAAATGCTCAAGATCGTCCCCAATGAACTTCGCGAGGCAGCGTACGCCCTCGGCGTCCGCAAATGGCGGACCATCCTCAAAGTGGTCATTCCGACGGCGATCTCCGGCATCGCGTCCGGCGTCACCCTGGCGATTGCCCGCGTGATCGGCGAAACCGCTCCGATCCTGGTGACCGCAGGCTTCGCCACCAACATCAACAGCAATGTCTTCAGCGGCTGGATGGCCTCGCTGCCCACGTTCATCTACACCCAGATCCTGAACCCCACCTCGCCGTCCAACCCGGATCCGTCCTCGCAGCGGGCCTGGGGTGCCGCGCTGGTGCTGATCATCCTGGTCATGCTGCTGAACCTCGGCGCACGGCTGATTGCCAGGATGTTCGCACCCAAGACCGGCCGCTAGGTAATATTCAATTCGTATCCAGCAAGTGAAGGAATACCATGTCTAAGCGCATCGACGTCAAGGATTTGAACGTCTACTACGGCAAGTTCCTGGCCGTTGAGGACGTCAACATCAACATCGAGGCCAAGTCCGTCACGGCGTTCATCGGCCCGTCCGGTTGCGGAAAGTCCACCTTCCTGCGCACGCTGAACCGTATGCACGAAGTTATTCCGGGCGCCCGGGTGGAAGGCGAAGTGCTGCTGGACGGGGACAACCTCTACGGCCCCGGCGTGGATCCCGTGACCGTGCGCTCGCAGATCGGCATGGTGTTCCAGCGCCCCAACCCGTTCCCCACCATGTCCATCCGGGACAACGTGCTGGCCGGCGTGAAGCTGAACAACCAGAAGATGTCCAAGGGCGAGGCCGATGCCCTCGTGGAACGCTCCCTGCAGGGCGCCAACCTGTGGAACGAAGTGAAGGACCGCCTTGCCAAGCCGGGCTCCGGACTCTCGGGCGGTCAGCAGCAGCGCCTGTGCATCGCCCGCGCCATCGCCGTGGAGCCGCAGGTCATCCTGATGGACGAGCCCTGCTCGGCACTGGACCCCATCTCCACCCTGGCCATTGAGGACCTCATCAACGACCTCAAGGACCAGTACACGGTAGTCATCGTCACCCACAACATGCAGCAGGCAGCACGCGTCTCGGACCGCACCGCGTTCTTCAACATCGCCGGCACCGGAAAGCCGGGCAAGCTGATCGAGGTGGGCGAGACGCACACCATCTTCAGCAACCCCACCCAGAAGGCCACGGAAGACTACGTCTCCGGCCGCTTCGGATAAGGGGCCTTTCCTCCATCGGTTGCTCCGTAACCGCCGTTTTGACACCTCAAAACGGCACCTGCGGAGCAACCGATGCTGCGTTAAAGGTCCGAAAGGGGCGAGAGCGACAGTTCCAGCACGAAGGCCGCTGCCGCCGTGACCACCGGCGTGAAGAGCCAGAAGGCCAGGATCCTTAACACCAGCCTGCGGTTGGTCACCGGGAAGCCCTGGTTGCTGCCGGCGCCCAGCACGGCCGCCGTGACCGTGTGCGTGGTGGACACGGGCCAGTGCAGCCCGATCGCGCCCAGCAGCAGGATCACAGAGCTGTACAGCTGCGCCACGAAGCCGCGTAGGGGATCGATCCGGGTGAGCTTGTAGCCGATGGTGTAGGAAATCCGCCAGCCCCCGGCCAGGGTTCCGGCCGTCAGCATCGTGGCCGTCAGCAGCGCCACCCACGCCGGCATGGCGGCGCCGTCGGACAGTCCCGAGGCGAGAAGAGCCAGGAGCAGCACCGCGCTGGTCCGCTGGCCGTCCTGCAGGCCGTGGCCGAAGGCCACCGCTCCGGCGGCGATGGCCTGGGTCCGGCGCGAGCGGCTGTTCACCACGTTGGGCGGCGTGTACCGTGCAGCCCAGGTGGCAGGCCACACCAGCAGGTAAGCGCCCACGAACGCGATCACGGGGGACAGCAGCAGCGGCAGCGCCACCTGGAACAGCAGGGAGTTGTTGACCCCGCCGACGTAGTTTCCGCCAACCAGCACACTGGCCAGCCCGGCGCCGGCCAGGCCGCCCACCAGGGCGTGAGTGGACGAGGACGGAATGCCGCGCCACCACGTGTAGATGCCCCACAGGACGGCGCTGAACAGGCCAGCGACCAGGATGGTCAGGCCGTTTTTGCCGTCCGGCAGCGAGATCCAGCTTCTGCTGACCTGCAGCGCCAGGGCCGCGCTGAGCGACGCGCCGACGAAGTTGAAAAGGGCCGCCAGCAGGACAGCCACGGTGGGTGTGAGCGCCCGGGTCCGCACGGCCAGGGCGACGGATGTTGAGGCGTCCCTGAAGCCGTTCAGGAAGGTGAACGCCGCAGTCACCACCACAACTACGGCGAAGAAGAACAGGGTCACGTCAGGATTCCTTGACGATGATGCTGCCTACCTGGGTGGCAATGCGCCGCATGTCCTTGGTGACCTCCACCAACTGGTTGGCAATGTCCCGGTTCCGGGCATACTGGGCGCCCTTCATGTCCTTGAGCATGTCAGCCACCCACACCCGGTGCGTGCGTTCGGCGCGCTTGGCGAGCCGCAGGATCTCGATCCAGTAGTCCTCAAGATCGTCCAGGTTGTTCAGCCTGCGCATGGCGTCTACCGTGAGTTCCGCCTGCCGGGCGATGATCTCCAGCTGGTCCGCGGCACGCTTGGGGAATCGTTCGAGCTTGTACAGGGCCACCAGCTCCGCGGCGGCGTCGAGCTTCTCCATGGCTTCGTTGAGGTACCGGGACAGCGCGTACATGTCCTCGCGCGGCAGGGGATTCACGAAGCTTGTGCGCATGTGCGTCAGCAGCGCGAAATGCAACTCGGCGGACTTGGCCTCGTGGTCGTGCATGTCTTCAACGAGGCGGTTGTGCTCCGTGGCCGGGACGCCGAGGATTTCAGCCAATGTCCCGGTGGCGGCGACAATCTGGCGTGCCATCTGCGAGAGCAGGTGCAGCCCTGCAGGCTCCTGCGGGAAGAGTCGGAGCTTCACCTTCGAATTCCGGTATGGGAAGGCGAAGGCATGGAATGTGGCCTTTGGGCCATGTGACTTGACGTTGACCCGCACATGGGCACTACTTTACCGGCAGATGCATCGGGGCATAAAAGTGGTGCCGAACCGGATACGCCTCTCGGCGGTAGGCCGCTCTAGGCGGCTAGATGTTGAAGCCCGGGGGTTTCGCGGTTCGGCACCAGTTTCAGTTTTCTACTTTGGCTGAACCAAGTCAACATTGACAGCCGGGCCCCTCCGTGCGTAACAGTGGCGGACTTGCGAAGCTGCCACTGCCGCGGAGCCTTGTCAGTCCAGTTCGCCCAGCCGCCATGCGTTAGCTGCGTGCTCCAGGTCCTCCGCGGTTTTCACCAGGAGGTGGGAATTGCGCGTCAGTTTGCTCGCGTGGTTCTCGTTGCTGTGGTCGGCGCCGTCAGCCAAAGTGGCCTGGCCTAGGGCCACCACCCGGCAAAAAGCAGCCGAGCGTTCCAGCGCGACGTCGAACTCGCCGTCGAACGCGCCGGAGAGGATGGCGTCCGCCATCGTCTTCATTTCGTCCGCCCCCGGCGGTTCGGCAGCGCCGGCAACCACATTGGATACCTGCGCCGTGTCCTTGCCTGCCTTGAAGTAGACGGAGATGCGTTCGGGGTCCTGGATGGTGGCCGCACGCAGGGCGTACAGGCGCCAGAGGGCGCCGGGCAGGGAGCGTGCGGGGCTTTCGGCCCACATTTCAGCGATGGCTTCCAGGCCCTGTTCGTCCGCGAGCTTGACCAGGCGCTTGGTGACCTTGGGATCGTCGCTGTCGCGGCCGTGGCGGACCAGCGCCTGGGCGGCCAGGTGGGCTGCCTCGGACACCCGTGCAGGGTCCGCGCCGCCCGCGAACGGCTCAAAGTCGATGGGCGCAAAAGGTTTCGGCTTGTGATGCCGGTTTGCGCCGCCGTAGGCCTTGGATCCTGCTTGCTCGCTCATGCCCCCACGCTACTCCTGTGCTGTTCTGTTATCGAGCTTGCCGACGGCCGGCTTAAGGAGTAATGCAGGCAGCTGCGGCACCACCATGAATGCACGACGGCGCCACGCGCCGTTTGTGTAAAAGCTGGCCCCCGGCGTGGGGTACAGTATTTAACGTCCAGAAATGGACTGGGCTGACAGTCCGATTGCGCGCGCTTGCCGCCCGTATTCACGGCCGTCAGCTGGGGCCTTTAGCTCAGTTGGTAGAGCATCGGACTTTTAATCCGTGGGTCGTGGGTTCGATCCCCACAGGGCCCACTCTTTTAGCGAAGAGTGGAAAACCTCCGGCTTCCTGGTAACAGGAGGCCGGGGGTTTTTTGTTGCCCGGAACTAGTTTCCGTGCCCCTTCCCCGCGCTATTCGCGGCTGGGCTATCTGCCGGTGAGCGTCCACGAGCGCTTGGACAGGCCGAACCAGAAGCCGTCGATGGCCGTCTTCGCATTCAGGTCACCGGATTCGTACGCGGCACCCAATGCCACGTAAAGCGGCGCCCAGTGCTCGCTGCGCGGATGCGCCTCACGCGCCGCCGGCGCCTTGTGCAGGAAGTCGAGGATGGAATCGACGTCGCCGGCCTCCATTGTTTCCTGAGCCCAGTGGTCAAATTCGCTCGAAGCGGAGGGCGGGGCAGTGTCCGGTCCGCCGGCAGGGTTGAACCAGCGCAGGTTGTGCGTGGTGAAGCCGGAACCCACAATCAGCGTGCCACGGTCCCGCAGCGGCGCCAGCGTTTTGCCCAAGTTGAACAGGCCCTGCGGATCCAGGGTGGGCATGGACATCTGGAGCACCGGAATATCGGCCTCCGGGTACATCTCCACGAGCGGAACGTAGGCGCCGTGGTCCAAGCCGCGCTCCTCGTCGCGTTCCACGTGGTGGCCGTGGGTGGAAACGAGTTTCTCCACTTCGGCGGCGAGTTCCACCGCCTGGGGTGCGTTGTACGTGACGTCGTAGTACTTCTGCGGGAAGCCCCAGAAGTCGTAGACCAGCCCGGGGTTCCGCGACGTGGCGCTGAGCGTCACCGGCGCGTTCTCCCAGTGCGCGGACACCATCAGGATGTCCTTGGGCTTGCCGTACGTGCCGGACCAGGCGCTGAGCTCGCTGGTCCAACGGGCGTCGTCAGCCAGGGGAGGGGCTCCGTGGCTCAGGAAGAGTACCGGCGGGCGGTCAAGTGTCTGCGTCATAACTCCATTCTAGAACCTTTTACTTGAATCTTCAACCAATATTATTGAACTCGTTTCGCGTCGGCTAGGCGAGGCCGCCGTTGTTCGGGCGGAAATGCGCTCCGATGTGATGCCGGACACTCACTTGCGTATACTGGGACGGTTTTGCAGCCAATCTTGGGGCTTCCCGCACGCGAGGGGTAGTGGCCGGCAAACACCAACCGCCCACCAGGATCCCCAGCAGTTAGGTACCGCGCCCATGTCAGGTCGCCGAGCAGCAGGCCCGCAGCGCCATGGCCGATACCCCCGCAAGTCACCGTTCTTCTGGCCCCGGATAGTGATGATCGTCGGCTTGACGGTGGCCATCGCCGTCGCCGCCGCCGCCGTCATCTGGATCACGGGCAGCCAGTCACCCCTGGCGGCCGCGCGCTGTGACGTCCCCGCTGAAGTCCGCGTCGGTGCCGACGCCACCATAGCCCCGGCCCTGCAAAGCGCGGCCGGGAACGTGCCCGCCGGCGCCTGCGTGAAGTACACCATCGAAACGCAGACGCAGCCTGAGCTTGCTACCTCCGTGACCGCGGGCAAGGACGCCCCGGACTTGTGGGTGGCCGATTCGGCGGTCCGCGTGCAGCGGGTCGTGACCGCCGCGGCGCCTGAGATCACCGTTCCCTCCCTCGCCTCGACGCCTGGGGTTATTGTCGGCCGCCAGGGGGAAGTCCCCGGATTCGCCACCTGGCTCAGCGCGCTGCAGGCTCCCGGCATCAGGTTCAGCGATCCGCTGGTGACCGGCAGCGGGGAAGTGGCGCTGCTGGGGGCCCTCTCCGAAGTGGAGGCCGGCCGCGCGGAAGCCAAAACGCTTCAGGCCGCCACCGCCCAGCTCGCCCAGAGCGAAAGCCAGCGCACGGGAGAGAAGCTGACCGATGCCAAGCAGCTCGAGGCCGTGGCTTCCGGCGGGGGATTCGCCATCGTCACCGAGCAGGCCTGGCTGGCCTTCGCGCAGACGGCTCCCGGGGCCGGGCTTTCAGCGTCGATGCCGCACACCGGGTCCGTGTCGCTGGACTATCCGGTGGCCCTCACCGCCGCCGGCCAGGCCAGGGGCAGTGCCGCAGCTGACGCCGCCCGGGAGTTGGCTTCCGCCATGGCAACCGAGGAGGGAAAGAGGGCGCTCGCCGACAGCGGCCTTCGGCCTCCGGACGGCAGCCGCACCCCGGACCAGAAGGGCGTGGGCAGTGTTGCCGCCCTCAAGCCCGCTTCCGCGGAAACCGTGCAGCGGACGCTGAAAGGCTGGTCCCTCCAGGCCATTCCCTTCAGGTCGCTGGTGGTCATGGACGTTTCCGGTTCCATGAACTTCCAGGCGGGTGGACAGACCCGCATGCAACTCACGCAACAGGCGGCAATCGCGGGCAGCAAACTGTTTCCCAACACCGCTGCACTGGGAATGTGGGCGTTTTCCATCGGCCTCGGCGGCGGCAGCCAGGACTACGTGGAACTCGACCCCATCAGGAAAATGGACCAGGTGGTGGGCGGCGTGACGCAGCGGGACCGCTTGGTGGCGGACATCTCCGGCCTGGACAAGCGGACCGGCGGCGCCACCGGGCTCTATGACTCGACCCTGGCCGCCTACCGCACGGTCAAGGCGAGCTACGATGCCCGGGCTGTCAACAGCGTGATCCTGTTCACCGACGGAGCCAACGAGGACCCGGATTCCCTGAGTCTCGAGGAGCTGTTGGAGGCTCTGCGGCGCGAACAGGACCCGGCAAAGCCGGTGGTGATTGTCAGTATCGGCATTACCGAGGACGCGGACGCTGAGACCCTGCGGAAGATTTCCGGGGCCACCGGTGGCACCAGCTATGTGGCGAGGAATCCGCAGGACATCCCGAGCGTGTTCGTGGATGCACTGCAGGCTCGAGCACAATAGTTTCATGGCCTACAGCAGCGAGCGGCGCCTTCCGCGACTTGAAGACGTGGCGGAACGCGCCGGCGTCTCCCACCAGACAGTGTCCCGCGTAATCAATAACCACCCCAATGTGAGCAAGGCGACCAGGGAGCGGGTCGAGGCTGCTGTCGCCGAGCTGGGATACAGGCGGAACACAGCCGCGCGCAGCCTGGTGACCCGGCGTTCGCACACCATTGGCGTCCTGGCCAGCGAGCTGTCCCAGTACGGGCCAGCCAACACGCTGCTCGGCGTGGAGCAGGCGGCACGCAACGCCGGCTACTTCGTGAGCATCGCCGCCCTCCGGGAAGTCAGCGCGGATTCGATCACCGACGCTGCCCGCCATTTCATGGACCAGGGCGTGGACGGGATCGTGGCCCTGGTGCCGCACGCGGGAACCCTGCAGGCACTGGAAGTTCTCAACCTGGACGTGCCGGTGGTGGTAGTCGGCTCCAGCGGAGAAGGCAGGTTCAGCGGCGCCATGGTGGACCAGAAACTGGGAGCCAGGCTTGCCGTTGCCCATCTGATTGAGCAGGGCCACAAGCGGATCGGCCACATCTCCGGACCCCAGGACTGGATCGACGCCGCTGAGCGGGCGGAAGGCTGGCGCGAGGCCCTCGCCCAGGCGGGACTGGACGACGACCTCCTCGTCGAGGGCGACTGGAGTGCCGGCAGCGGCTATGGGATCGGCCAGCAGCTTGCCGTTGAACGCGCTGCCACGGCGGTGTTCGTAGGCAACGACCAGATGGCCCTGGGCGTCCTGAGGGCCTTCGGCGAAGCGGGCGTGCGGGTGCCGGAGGACGTCTCCGTGGTGGGCTTTGACGACCAGCCGGAGGCGGGCTACTTCATGCCGCCCCTCACCACTGTCCGCCAGGATTTTGAGGAGCTCGGACGCCGGTGCATGGACATGATGCTGGCGCTGCTCGAAGACGGCGCTGTGGCCGGAACCACGGTGGTTGACCCACGGATCGTAGTGCGCGCGAGCACCGCCCCGCCCGCCTGAGCACGCCCTCCTCCGCCCGCCTGGTCGGGCGCCTTCGTGCCGTTGGCACCACCTGCAGTCCTGACCATGTCTTGACAGGTTGTTTGTTAGCGCTAACAATTGAGGACAACCGCAGAGAAGCGGAGACTATTGGAGGAATTGATGGACGTCACAGCAGACGGTTCAGACAGCTTTGTGATCGGCGTCGACTACGGCACGCTGTCCGGGCGGGCCGTGGTGGTCCGCGTCCGGGACGGCAAGGAACTGGGCAGCGGCGTATTTGAGTACCCCCACGCCGTGGTCACCGACGCGCTCCCGGCCGGTCTGGCGGACTCGCCGGATGGAGCGGCCGCCCGCCTGCCCGGCGAATGGGCCTTGCAGGTGCCCAACGACTACCGCGAAGTGCTCCGCCGGGCAGTGCCCGCGGCGATCGCCGACGCCGGGATCGACCCCGCGGCCGTAGTGGGCATCGCCACCGACTTCACGGCCTGCACCATGGTCCCCGTCAAGGGCGACGGCACACCGCTGAACGAGCTTCCCGGCTTCGCCAACCGCCCGCACGCCTACGTGAAATTGTGGCGCCACCATGCCGCCCAGCCGCAGGCGGACCGCATCAACGCAGTGGCAGCGGAACGCGGCGAAAACTGGCTGCCGCGCTACGGCGGGCTGATCTCCTCCGAATGGGAGTTCGCCAAGGGCCTGCAGCTGCTCGAGGAGGACCCGGAAGCCTACGCCGCCATGGACCACTGGGTGGAGGCAGCTGACTGGATCGTCTGGCAGCTGTGCGGCAACTACGTCCGCAACGCCTGCACCGCCGGGTACAAGGGCATCTACCAGGACGGCCGCTACCCGTCCGAGGAATTCCTGTCCGCCCTGAACCCGGACTTCAAGGATTTCGTCAGCGCAAAGCTGGCGCACACCATCGGCCGGCTCGGCGATGCAGCCGGCTACCTGACGGCCGAAGCCGCAGCCTGGACCGGACTGCCGGAAGGCATCGCCGTCGCGGTGGGCAACGTGGACGCCCACGTCACGGCGCCCGCTGCGAAGGCGGTTGAGCCCGGGCAGCTGGTGGCCATCATGGGAACTTCCACCTGCCACGTGATGAACGGTGCCGAGCTGCGTGAAGTGCCGGGCATGTGCGGCGTGGTGGACGGCGGAATCGTCGACGGACTGTGGGGCTACGAGGCCGGGCAGTCCGGCGTGGGGGACATCTTCGGCTGGTTCACCGACAACGGCGTCCCGCCCGAGTACCACCGGGCGGCGGAAGCGGCAGGCCTGGGCATCCACGAGTACCTCACGGAACTTGCCTCCCGCCAGGCCATCGGCGAACACGGGCTCATTGCCCTGGACTGGCACTCCGGCAACCGTTCGGTGCTGGTGGACCATGAACTCTCCGGCGTCGTGGTGGGCCAGACCCTCGCCACCAAGCCCGAAGACACCTACCGGGCGTTGTTGGAAGCCACGGCCTTTGGCACGCGCACCATCGTGGACGCCTTCCGCGACTCAGGAGTGCCGGTCCGGGAATTCATCGTGGCCGGCGGCCTGCTGAAGAACAAGCTGCTCATGCAGATCTACGCGGACATTACCGGCCTGCCGCTCTCCACCATCGGCTCAACCCAGGGGCCCGCGCTGGGCTCGGCCATCCACGCCGCCGTGGCCGCAGGCCATTACCCGGATATCCGCGCCGCTGCGGCTGCCATGGGATCGGAGCCCGGCAGCATCTATATTCCCATTCCGGAAAATGTTGCCGCCTACGAAAAGCTCTTCCAGGAGTACCGCACGCTGCACGACTATTTCGGCCGCGGCACCAACAGCGTGATGCACCGCCTCAAGGCGATCCAGCGTGCGGCCAGGCCGTCATTTGCCGCCGCCGCGGGCGCCCCGCAGCAGAACGCCGCATCCGCCGACTCCGCCGCAGAGGAAGTGTCCGCATGAGCAACCTGCTGGAAACCATCGCGCAGGTCCGTCGCGAGGTCTGCGACCTGCACGCCGAGCTCACCCGCTACGAACTGGTGGTGTGGACGGCCGGCAACGTCTCCGCGCGTGTTCCCGGCCATGACCTGATGGTCATCAAGCCCTCCGGAGTCTCCTACGCGGACCTGACGCCCGAGAGCATGGTGGTCACCGACCTCGATGGCACCCCCGCGGAGGGCGAGTGGGGCAACCCGCCGTTCTCGCCGTCGTCGGACACCGCGGCGCATGCATACGTCTACCGGCATATGCCGGAAGTGGGCGGTGTGGTGCACACGCACTCCACCTACGCCACGGCGTGGGCTGCCCGCGGCGAAGCGATCCCGTGCGTGCTGACCATGATGAGCGACGAGTTCGGCGGGAGCATCCCGGTAGGACCGTTCGCGCTGATCGGCGACGACTCGATCGGCCAGGGCATCGTCGAAACCCTCCGGAATTCCACCTCACCGGCGGTCCTGATGCAGAACCACGGACCGTTCACCATCGGCAAGGACGCCCGGTCCGCCGTGAAGGCCGCCGTGATGTGCGAGGAAGTGGCACGCACCGTCCATATTTCCCGCCAGCTGGGTGAACCGCTGCCCATCGACCAGGGCAGCATCGATTCCCTCTACGCCCGCTACCAGAACGTCTACGGCCAGTAGCGCCGCAGCCCACGCTTTTTCAGGAGAACCCCATGAGCAACGCCAACAACACGTCCGCCAACAGAACTTCGCTCAGCCACTACGAGGTCTGGTTCCTCACCGGCAGCCAGCACCTGTACGGCGAGGACGTTCTCAAGCAGGTCGCAGCGCAGTCGCAGGAGATTGCTGCCGCGCTGAACGCTTCCTCCGCTGTCCCGGTCAAGGTGGTCTGGAAGCCCGTCCTCACCGATGCGGAGGCCATCCGCCGGACCGCGCTGGAAGCCAACTCCGATGATTCGGTGATCGGCGTGACGGCCTGGATGCACACGTTCAGCCCGGCCAAGATGTGGATCCAGGGCCTGGACCTGCTGCGCAAGCCGCTCCTGCACCTGCACACCCAGGCCAACGTTGAGCTGCCCTGGGCGGACATCGATTTCGACTTCATGAACCTCAACCAGGCAGCCCATGGCGACCGTGAGTTCGGCTACATCCAGTCCCGCCTGGGCATTCCCCGCAAGACCGTGGTGGGCCACGTGTCCAACCCGGAGGTCTCCCGCCAGGTGGGCGTGTGGCAGCGTGCCTCGGCCGGCTGGGCCGCCGTCCGCACGCTCAAACTGACCCGCTTCGGTGACAACATGCGCAACGTGGCCGTCACCGAAGGCGACAAGACCGAAGCTGAGCTGCGCTTCGGCGTCTCGGTCAACACCTGGTCAGTCAACGAGCTCGCCGACGCCGTGCACGGCGCCGAGGAGTCCGACGTCGACGCCCTCGTGGCGGAGTACGAGCGCCTTTACGAGGTGGTGCCGGAGCTGAGGGCCGGGGGAGCTCGGCACGAATCGCTGCGCTACAGCGCGCGGATCGAACTGGGCCTGCGCAGCTTCCTCGAGGCCAACGGCTCCGCCGCGTTCACCACCTCCTTCGAAGACCTGGGCGAACTGCGCCAGCTGCCCGGCATGGCCGTGCAGCGGCTGATGGCCGACGGCTACGGCTTCGGCGCCGAGGGCGACTGGAAGACCGCCATCCTGGTCCGTGCCGCCAAGGTGATGGGTTCCGGCCTCCCCGGCGGTGCCTCACTTATGGAGGACTACACCTACCACCTCACCCCCGGCCAGGAGAAAATCCTGGGTGCGCACATGCTCGAGGTCTGCCCTTCGCTGACCGCCACGAAGCCGCGCGTCGAAATCCACCCGCTGGGCATCGGCGGCAAGGAAGACCCCGTCCGCATGGTGTTCGACACCGACGCCGGCCCGGGAGTCGTGGTGGCCCTGTCCGACATGCGTGACCGCTTCCGCCTCGTGGCAAACGCCGTCGACGTCGTGGACCTGGACGAACCCCTGCCCAACCTGCCGGTGGCCCGCGCGCTGTGGTCGCCCAAGCCCGACTTCGCCACGTCCGCCGCCGCATGGCTGACGGCCGGGGCCGCGCACCACACGGTGCTTTCCACCGCCGTCGGCATGGACGTCTTCGAGGACTTCGCCGAGATTGCGAAGACCGAACTGCTGACCATCGACGAAGGCACCACCATCAAACAGTTCAAGAAGGAACTGAACTGGAACGCCGCCTACTACAAGCTGGCCGGCGGGCTGTAGCAGCCCACCCCGGCGGGGGCCGCCACGGCGGCCCCCTCCCATAAGCCCGTGGTTCCACCCTTGCCGCCTGCCCAGCCCTTGCCGCCTGCCCAGCCCTTGCCGCCCGCCCAGCCCTCCCGGGCCGGGCGGGCGGTTAGCGCGTGCCGGGGTCCGGCGGAGCTGCCGTTGAACTCCGCACGATCAGTTCGGTGGCGAGCTCCACGGACTGAGGGCTTTTCGGCGCATGCCCGATCTGCTCCACCAGGATGCCCACCGCCATTGCGGCCATCATCGGCTTCTTTATCGCCGGCCAGAAATACCTCATCAACGGCATCGCCACCACCGGGCTGAAATAGCTCGGTTAGCTACACCTTTCTGCCGAGTCAGTACTGGGCCGCAAGTAGAAGCGGCAGGGGTGCGGGGACCGGTTCCGTGGTGATGGTGTTGCTGTCCAGGGTGACCGCGCCGTTTAGTGCCAGTGCGCGGCCTTCGATGGTGACGCCGGTTGTCACGGTGATCGATGCCAGCGCCATGATCGTCCCGGCGATGGAGGATCCGGTGCCGAGGGTTGCGGAACTGCCGACCTGCCAGAAAACGTGGGAGGCCTGGGCGCCGTTGATCAGTGTGACGTGGCTGGCCGAGGCTGTGGTGAGGGTGGAGCCCATCTGGAAGATGAAGACCGCCTCCGGATCGCCCTGGCCGTCCAGTGTCAGGGTCCCGCTCAGCCCGAGCGAGCTGGCGGAGCTATAGACTCCGGCGTTGAGTGTGCGGCCGACCAGGTCACCGGCGACAACCTCGGTCGTCGTGCGACCGGCGGCATCGTTGTAGGCGGCCTGCAGGTCCGTATGGGCGGCGCCGGCCTGGACGTCGGCGGAGTGGGTGGTGCCGGCCAGGGTGCCCGGCGGGAACCCCGTGATCGCGGTTCCCGGGCTGACTCCCAGGTCCCCGCCAAGGTTCGTCGGACCGGTATTGGTCACCGTCGAAGCGCCCAGCACCGAGAAGCTCCCCGCAGCACCCAGACCCACCGTCGCACCCGCGGGCAGCGGAGCGGCAGCCGGGGTTGTGGTGATGGTGTTGCTGTCCAGGGTGACCGCGCCGTTTAGTGCCAGTGCGCGGCCTTCGATGGCCACACCTGTTGTCACGGTGATCGATGCCAGCGCCATGATGGTTCCGGCGATGGAGGATCCGGTGCCGAGGGTTGCGGAACTGCCGACCTGCCAGAAAACGTGGGAGGCCTGGGCGCCGTTGATCAGTGTGACGTGGCTGGCCGAGGCTGTGGTGAGGGTGGAGCCCATCTGGAAGATGAAGACCGCCTCCGGATCGCCCTGGCCGTCCAGTGTCAGGGTCCCGCTCAGCCCGAGCGAACTGGCGGAGCTATAGACTCCGGCGTTGAGTGTGCGGCCGACCAGGTCACCGGCGACAACCTCGGTCGTCGTGCGACCGGCGGCATCGTTGTAAGCGGCCTGCAGGTCCGCGTGGGCGGCGCCGGCCTGCACGTCGGCGGAGTGGGTGGTGCCGGCCAGGGTGCCCGGCGGGAACCCCGTGATCGCGGTTCCCGGGCTGACTCCCAGGTCCCCGCCAAGGTTCGTCGGACCGGTATTGGTCACCGTCGAAGCCCCCAGCACCGAGAAACTCCCCGCAGCACCCAGACCCACCATCGCACCCGAGGCATGGGCCGGGGTGGGCGTCGACAGAAGGCCCGCAAACAGCAGGGTGCATGTCAGCCCGGCGGCACAGACAACTGCTGCCCAACGGGCCGTTCCGGGACCTTCTGCAGCTTTGGTCCGAAGAATATTGCTAAACATCATGGTCTTCCCCCAGGTTGACTGCCCCCGCGGGTGTTCCCGCCGGAGACTCATAGTGATCAATGCGTTGCGTTGTGTTGGGACGGGGCGGTTAATAAAGCCGCAACCAGCCCTTGTTGCTGGTGTTTCGACGATTCCGGGCATGCTGGCGCCCGCTCTGGTCTGGGAGAGCTGCGCGATCGCGCTGGGCGTGTTAAAGGAGTCGCCGGATACCGGCTTCCGGCCTGCCGTTAATTACTGGATCTCTGCGTAGGAGCGACCCTAGAGAATACGTTCTGTGGCCCCCACCATGAACGGATATCACCAACGACGTGGTGTGTAGGCCCCCACACTGAACCTCATCCAGGATGAAGTCAATAGCTCGCGTTGACTCATGAAGATGGGCTCGTGGAGGGTCTCGAAGCATCATTTGGTGATGCCTGCGTAGCGGCGTGTCCGCGGCTGCCGGCTCCCCTGCCCCAGCGTGTCCGTGGCCTTCTCTTGACGGCGGGCGGTTCCAGCCCTAAGAATGGTTTTCTATAACGTTGTAGAAACCTAGAAACGAGGATGTTTACGTGGGCACTTCCGAACACGCCACCGCCAAAATCACCCTGGACCCCGCCTTCACCGTGGGGCCGGTCCGCCGCCGCACCTTCGGCGCCTTCGTGGAACATCTTGGCCGGTGCGTCTACACCGGCATCTTCGAGCCGGGCCATCCCAAGGCGGACGCTGACGGCTTCCGGACCGACGTCCTGGAACTCACCCGCGAACTCGGGGTGTCCACGGTCCGATACCCGGGCGGCAACTTCGTCTCCGGCTACCGCTGGGAGGACGGCGTGGGACCGGTGGAACAGCGCCCCGCCCGCCTCGACCTGGCCTGGCACTCCACCGACCCCAACCATGTGGGGGTGGACGAGTTCGCCAAATGGTCCGCCAAAGCAGGCGTCGAGCCGATGATGGCCGTGAACCTGGGCACCCGCGGGACCCAGGAAGCCCTCGACCTGCTGGAATACTGCAACATCGACGGCGGGACGGCCTTCTCCGACCAGCGCCGGGCCAACGGGGCCGAAAACGGCTACGGCATCAAGATGTGGTGCCTGGGCAACGAGATGGACGGGTTCTGGCAGATCGGCCACAAGAACGCCACGGAGTACGGCCGGCTGGCGGCCGACACCGCCCGTGCCATGCGGATGGTGGAGCCGGACCTGGAGCTGGTGGCCTGCGGAAGCTCCAGCCCCACCATGGACAGCTTCGGCGAGTGGGAGCGGGTTGTGCTGACGGAAACCTACGACCTCGTGGACCTGATCTCCGCACACCAGTACTTCGAGGACTTCGGCGACTTGCAGGAACACCTGTCCTCCGGCCACCGGATGGAGGCCTTCATCAAGGACATCGTGGCCCACATCGACCACGTTAAGTCGGTCAAGAAATCCGCCAAGCAGGTAAACATCTCCTTCGACGAATGGAACGTCTGGCATATGAGCCGTGACGAATCCAAGGCGCCCACCGGCAAGGACTGGCCCGTGGCCCCGGTGCTCCTCGAAGACCGCTACACCGTGGCGGATGCCGTGGTGGTCGGTGACCTCCTCATCACGCTGCTCCGCAACACCGACCGCGTGCACTCGGCCAGCCTGGCGCAGCTGGTGAACGTCATCGCCCCCATCATGACCGAACCCGGCGGCCGCGCCTGGAAGCAGACCACCTTCCACCCGTTCGCCCTGACGTCACAGCACGCCAAGGGCACGGTGCTGCAGCTCGCCGTCGAATCCCCCCTGCTCAGCGGCGGCAAGACGTCGGACTTCGCGGCGCTGTCCGCCGTCGCCACTTTTGATGCGGACGCCGGCGAGGCGGTGGTGTTTGCCGTGAACCGTTCGGCCACGGACGCCCTCACGCTGGACGCCGCCGTCGCCGGCCTGGGGAACGCCAAGGTTGTTGAGGCGGTCACCTACGCAAACAAGGATCCCTACTGGCAGGCGACGGCGGATGACTCCACCTCGGTGCTGCCCGGCGAGAACGTCAGTGTCAAGGTCGACGGCGGCCGGCTCACCGCCGAGCTGCCCGCGGTGTCCTGGAGCATGATCCGCCTCGCGGTCGGCGGAGCCGGACACTAGGCGGCAGGGAAGCCGGCAGGGAAACCGGGCGCCGGAACTAGCTCACAAGGAGCGCCGGATCCAGGTGGACGGGGGCGTCCAGGTCGCGCAGGCAGACCAGGACGTCCCCTTCCACGTGCAGCCGTGCCGCATGGATGCTGGTGCGCTGTTCACGGACTGCGCGGGCCGGGTCCGCAAGGCCGTTGGCCATTTCGGTGTCCTGCCACTCCGGATGCGTGAAGTAGAAAATGTAGGCGTGATCACCCTGGGTGACCACGTCGGCGTGCCTGCCGTGCGTGGCGTCGTCCGCCCCGGCGCCCGGAGCATCCAGGATGAGGCCGTTGTTGGCCTCCTGCCGGGTCCAGGCGAGGCCGTCCGCCGAGCGGTGCACGGCCTGGCCGCGCCACTCGTCCACCACCATCCAGTACCAGCCGCCCAGCCGGAACACATTGGGACCCTCATGGGCAGGCAGCCCAATCACCTGCCCCTCGGCGCGCCAGCGGCCGTCCGTCGCTTCCCGGCGTCCGGGGCGTCCGACGGCGGTGCTGCCGCTGCCGCCGTCGGACGGTTCCTTCCGGGCGGCCGGCTGTTCCCAGACCGCCGACCAGGTGGTGGAGCCGTCCACCTCATCCTTGAACCAGAGGCGCGGACGGCCGTCCCCCACCACGGCGAAGGCTGCGTCGATGACGTTCTCGGAGCCCACCTCCACCCGCCCGCGGAACTCCCACTGCTCCAGGTCGGGGCTGGTGAAATGCACCAGCCGCCGCCGGGTCTGCTCGGCCCAGGTGCGCGGAGCGCCGGCACCCCAGGTGAGGAACATGTGGTACCTGCCGTCATGCCACACCACTTCCGGGGCCCAATGGGTGTTCAGGCCGGGGAAGTCCTCCGGGTCGAGGCCCTCCACCACGCCGCGGTACTGCCAGCTGGCTCCTGCGTCCGAGGACACAGCGATCCCGATCCTGGTGCCGGTGATCCAGTCCACACCATCGGTGGTGAGCGTGGCGCGCCGGGCCGTGTAGAACATCCACCACTCGCTGGTGCCGCGGCGGTGGATGACCGTGGGGTCGGCGGCGCCGTCGAACACCGGGCAGCGGAAGAGGGGAGAGGCGGCGGACGGCATGGCGGTTTCCTTTGTGGCGTGCTGGCGGAGGCCCGGTTCGGATGCTGCGGCCGCACTAATTCTATAACGTTGTAGATGTTGCGGAGAGAGCAAAACCGGGGCGGGTCTGCAACGATGTAGTTGAAAGTGTTGACGGGGAAGGGAATCACCTGTGGCTGTGACCATGAACGATGTTGCGCGCGCGGCCGGCGTCTCGTTGAAGACGGTATCCAATGTGCTCAACGACTACGAGTTCATCCGGCCAGCCACCAAGCAGAAGGTGCTGGACGCCATCGCCGAGCTGGGGTACGAGGCCAACCTGACGGCCCGGAGCCTGCGTTCCGGCAAAACCCGGATGCTTGGCCTGGTGCTGTCCGACCTGTCCATTCCCTACTATGGGGAGCTCGCGTCCAGGCTGATGACCGTTGCGGCCGGCCGGGGCTACCGCGTCCTGGTGGAGCAGTCCGGCGGGGTCGCGGGACACGAGCTGAGCGCGCTCCAGGGCCCGTTCCGCCAGCTCACGGACGGGCTGCTGTTCACCCCGCTGGCCCTGGATGCCGGGACCATTGCCGCGCACCAAGGCAACAAGCCGATCGTGATGCTCGGGGAACACATCGCGGATCCGCGCTTCGACCTGGTGACCATGAAGAACGCCGAGGCCGCGGAAGCCATCACCGCCCATCTCCTGGCCGGGGGCCGGCGCCGGATTGCCGTCCTGGGCGCGGCGGCGGACGCCACGACGGACAGCCCCGGCCTGCGCCTGAACGGCTACCGGAAGGCGTTGGAGGCTGCGGGGGCGGAGTTTGACCCGGCCCTTGTGGTGCAGTGCGACTGGCGCCGTGACGGCGGGGCCGCCGCCGTCGGCAGCCTGCTGGACAGCGGAGTCCGGTTCGACGCCGTCTTTGGCCTGAATGACGCGATAGCGCTCGGTGCCTTGCACGAGCTCCTGGTCCGCGGCATCAAGGTGCCGGATGACGTCACAGTGGCGGGCTTTGACGACATCGACGAGGCACGCTTCGCCTCGCCATCCCTCACCACGGTGTCCCCCGGGATGGAGGAGATCGCAGAGCGGTCCATCAAGCTGCTCATCGACCGGATCGAAGGTGTGGAGTCGGCGCCCGGGGGACTCCGCATCGAAGCGGGTTTCGAACTGAAGGTGCGGGACTCGGCCCGGTAAGGTCCGGGTGCGGCCGCAAAGCCCTGCAGGGACCCGGGGCGGGCGTAATGTTCGGCGAATTAGCGCACGTTTGAGTTGCTTAATTTGGGCCCGTGGGTGATCCTCTTATAAGGCCAGCCTAACCTTGGCTGCGAATATTTGAGGCTCCACGTTCATGACAGCAAACTATTTGATCGGCCTGCGCGAAGGCCTTGAAGCGACTCTCGTCGTCGTCCTCCTGATGGCCTATCTCATCAAGACCGGACGGCGGCACCTCCTGCCCCGGCTCTGGGCGGGCGTCGGATTCGCAGTGGCCGTGTCGGCGGGATTCGGGGCATTGCTCACCTTCGGCCCGCGCGGACTCACGTTCGAAGCGCAGGAAGCCATTGGTGGCAGCCTTTCCGTCGTCGCCGTGGCGCTGGTGACCTGGATGGTGTTCTGGATGG
Organism: Arthrobacter sp. NPDC093128; assembly: GCF_040683875.1. Taxonomy (NCBI): domain Bacteria; kingdom Bacillati; phylum Actinomycetota; class Actinomycetes; order Micrococcales; family Micrococcaceae; genus Arthrobacter; species Arthrobacter sp. NPDC093128. The sequence goes on along the minus strand of NZ_JBFBEY010000009.1, from coordinate 8,561 downwards.
CCCGCACCGCCCGCACCCTCGGTACCGAACTCCGCTCGCACGTGGACAGGGCTGCGGGCGGCGCCGGCTGGGGCCTGGCCGCCGTTGCCGCGCTCGCCGTGGGCCGCGAAGGCCTCGAGACTGCCCTGTTCCTCTGGGCGGCCACCCAAGCCGCCGGGCAGTCGGCAACTCCGCTGCTCGGTGCCCTCCTGGGCCTGGCGACTGCCGTCCTGCTCGGTTTCCTGCTGCACCGCGGAGTCCTGAAGATTAACCTCGGGGTGTTCTTCACCTGGAGCGGCGCCGCCCTCGTCGTCATCGCAGGGGGTGTGCTCGCCTACGCTGTCCACGATTTCCAGGAGGCAGGGATCCTTCCCGGCCTCCACAGTCTGGCCTTCGACGTGACGGCGGCAGTCCCGCCGTCGTCCTGGTACGGAACGGTGCTCAAAGGCACCCTGAACTTCTCGCCCGCCACCACCTGGCTGGAAGCGGCGGCCTGGCTGCTGTACGTCCCTGCCGTGCTGTTCTTCTACCTTCGCGCCAACCGCTGCGTCCGCGTCTCCGCGCCGGCCGAAACATCCGCCCGGACTGCCGTCGCGGCGTCCTGACCCACCACTCCCGCACCCCCAAAGGACCACCCTCATGCCAAGCCCCAGCCTGCCCGATTGTGACCGCTCAGCATCAGCGCTTAGGCAGGGCCGCCGGCCTGGAGCTGCACGCCGCCTGGCCGCAGCGGCCGCCGTCGTCGCCCTGCCCCTGACGATGGCCGCGTGCACGGACAACGCCGCACCTTCACCGACCGCGGGGGCGGCCGGACCCATCCAGGTCACCAGCACCAGCGATGCCTGCAAGGTGTCCACGGCCACCGCGGAGAGCGGCAACCTCACCTTCACCGTCAAGAACGACGGCGACCAGGTCACCGAGTTCTACCTGCTGGCGGAGGACGGCCTGCGGATCCTCGGCGAAGTGGAAAACATCGGACCCGGCCTGACCCGGAACCTGGTGGTCACCGTCCCGGCCGGCAAGTACACCACTGCCTGCAAGCCCGGAATGGTGGGTGACGGCATCCGCGCCAGCTTTGACGTGGCCGGCTCGGGCACCCAGCCGGCAGTGGACAAGGACCTGCAGGCGCTCATCGACCAGGGAACGGCCCAGTACGCGGCGTACGTCAAGGACCAGACCGAACAGCTGGTGGCCGGCACCAAGAGGTTTGCCGAGGCCTACGCCGCCGGCGACGCCGCCACCGCGAAAGAGCTCTACGCCGCAACCCGCATGCACTGGGAGCGGATCGAACCGGTGGCCGAGTCCTTCGGCGACCTCGACCCCAAGCTGGACGCCCGTGAGGCGGACCTGGCCGAGGGCGAGGACTGGACCGGCTGGCACCGTGCCGAGAAGGACCTGTACCCGCCGGCCGGGTTCCAGGCTCTGAGCGCCGCGGAGCGCGAAAAGCTGTCAGCCCAGCTGGTGGCAGACACCGAGGAGCTGGCCAAGCGCACGCGGACAGTGGAGCTCACTGCCGACAAGCTGGGCAACGGCGCCAAGGAACTGCTGGACGAGGTGGCCACCGGCAAGGTCACCGGCGAAGAGGAGGCCTGGTCGCACACCGACCTGTGGGATTTCCAGGCCAATGTGGACGGCGCCCGGATCGCGTTCGAAAACCTCAGGCCCGTGCTGGAGCAGAAGGACCCGGAGCTCGCCAAGACCCTCGATACGAAGTTCTCGGAGCTGCAGGCTGAACTGAAGACCCACGCCAGGGGCGACGGCTTTGCCTACTACAACGAACTGACCCCGGAACAGGTCCAGCGTCTCGCCGCCCTGGTGGATTCCCTTGGTGAACCGCTGTCCAACCTCACCGCGGCAGTAGTGCTGTGACCGGTTGCCCCTTCGGCGGTGGCCAGGGCGGAGTCCAGCGGGAGACGTCCCCGGCTGCTGCCGCCACCGCAACCGACACTGACGGGGCCGCCACTGGGGGCGCGGCTGACAAAGAGGCTGCCGGGCGCGGCGTGTCCCGCCGGCGCATGCTCTCCTTCGCCGGCGTCGGCGGCGCCGGCGCGCTGGCAGGCCTCGCCGCCGGACTGCTGGGGCGCGACGCCGTCTTCGCGTCGGCCCCCGCCGCCGAGGTGACTGCCGCCGACACGGTCCCGTTTTACGGGGACCGCCAGGCGGGAATTACGACGCCGGCACAGGACCGCCTGCACATGGCCGCCTTCGATGTCATCACCGAGGACCGCGACGCCCTGATCCGGCTCCTTAAGGACTGGACCGCCGCGGCGGAAGATATGACCCAGGGCCGGGAAACCGGTGAAACCGGGGCGGCCGGCGGGTCCTATGACGCCCCGCCGCAGGACACCGGGGAAGCGATGGGACTCAGCGCCGGCAAGCTCACAGTCACCTTCGGCTTCGGCGCCAGCCTGTTCGAAAGGGATGGGAAGGTGCGGTTCGGGCTCGAGGGCCGGCGTCCGGACGCCCTGATAGACCTGCCGCATTTCCCCGGCGACGACCTGCAGGCCGGACGCAGCGGCGGAGACATCATTCTGCAGGCATGCGCCGACGATCCCCAGGTGGCCGTGCACGCCATCCGGAACCTCGCCCGGCTGGGGTTCGGGAAGGTCCGCGTCCGCTGGTCGCAGCTGGGCTTCGGACGCACGTCCTCCACCTCCCGGGCTCAGCAGACGCCCCGTAACCTTTTCGGCTTCAAGGACGGCACCAACAACCTCAAAGTCGAGGACGCCGGCCTGCTGGACAGCCATGTCTGGGCGGGGGCCGGCACCCGGGAGGGCGAAGCCTGGATGCAGGGCGGAAGCTACCTGGTGGCGCGCCGCATCCGGATGCACATCGAGATCTGGGACCGGACGTCACTGGGCGAACAGGAAGGCCTGATCGGGCGGACCAAGGCAGAGGGCGCTCCGCTGTCCGGCGGCCAGGAATTCACCGCCCCGGACTTCAACATCAAGGGCAAGGACGGCGAACCCCTGATGGGCATCGATTCGCATGTCCGGCTGGCCCATGCCGACCAGAACGGCGGCGTCAGGATGCTGCGGCGGGGGTACAACTACACGGACGGTTCCGACGGTCTTGGGCATCTCGACGCCGGCCTGTTCTTCATCGCCTTCGTCAAGGATCCGCGCACGCACTACGTGCCCATGCAGATGGCCATGGCCAAGCAGGACACGCTGGCCGTCGAGTACCTCAAGCACACCGGCTCCGCACTGGCCGCGGTGCCGCCGGGCATCAGGCCCGGCGGCTTTATCGGCGAAGGCCTGTTCAGCTGACCGCGGCTTAGCGTAACCGCGGCCTTGGCTGACCGCCCAGAGGGCGGCGGTGACCCCGATCGGGTTGCCGCCGCCCTTTTGCGTGCCCTTTGCGGGAACCCTTGCTTAATGCGTTAGTGACGACTAACGTATTTTCTGTGCCTGATCTTCTGGAAGTCGCGACCGAGCCCAACAGGCGGACGCTGCTTCGGCTCCTGGCGGAAGGGGAGAAAACGGTCACCGAGCTGTCGGGCCACTTTCCGGTCAGCAGGTCGGCCATTTCCCAGCATCTGCTGCTGCTCTCGGAGGTGGGGCTCGTGACCGCCCGGAAGGACGGGCGGAACAGGTACTACCGCTTGGACAGTGCCGGGATGCTCCGGCTGCGTGAACAATTCGAGGCCTTCTGGACAACCGAACTGGACCTGCTGGTGGCCGACGCCGGCCGGCTGGGACCGCAATCATCGCAAGGGAAAATCTGATGACATTCAACAAGACAGTATTTATCCCGGTTGACCCGGACGTCGCCTTCGCGCTCATCACGGAGCCAGAGCGACTGCGGCGCTGGAAGACCGTGGCGGCGAGGGTGGATCTTCGCGTGGGCGGGGACTATCGCTGGACCGTCACGCCGGGGCATTCGGCGATGGGAAGTTTTACCGAAATCGAGCCCGGCAAGCGGATCGTCTACACCTGGGGGTGGGAGGGCGACGCCGGGCTGCCGCCGGGAGCGTCGACGGTGACCGTGAACCTGGAAGCTGTCGAGGGGGGAACCACCGTCCAGCTGATTCACGAGGGACTCACGGAGCAGCAGGAGGCCGGCCACGCCGAAGGCTGGAACCATTTCCTCGAGCGGCTCGTCCTGCTGGCCACCAACGGCGATGCCGGCCCCGATGAGTGGGCTGCGGCCCCGGACCCCATCGACGAACTCTCCAGCGCCGAAGCATCCCTGGCGGTTGCCCAGCGCGTCCTCCGGCGGCTCAAGGATTCGGACCAGGGTGTGGCGACACCGTGCGAAGACTTCACCGTTGATGCCCTCCTGGACCATCTCTTTGGCTCGATCGCATCGATCGGCAAGGCGCTCGGTGTGACGGTTGCGGATCAGCCGTCCGCCACGCCGGAGGTCAGGATCGCCGACGCCGCGCAAACCACGCTGGAGGCGTTCCGCGCCCGCGGCACGGAGGGAACCCTGGACATGGGCTTCGCCGAACTGCCGGCAACCCTGGTTGCGAACATCCTGAACCTTGAACTGCTGGTCCACGCCTGGGACTTCGCCACGGCAACCGGGCAGGAGCTCAGCGTCTCGCCGGTCCTGTCCGACTATGTCCTGGGCCTCGCCCGGAACACCATCAGCCCCCAGATGCGCGGCAAGAGCTTCGCCGCCGAGACATTGGTTGACGAATCGGCGGCAAGCATGGAACGCCTGGTTGCCTTCACCGGCCGGCAGGTTGCCGGACTCTAGGCGGTCGAGGCGGCAGGTGAGGTGGCAGGCATGGTTGATGTGGTGACGGAAATCGAAATCCGCCGGCCGCGCGTAGCGGTGGCGGCCTACGCAGCCAACCCGGAAAACGCTCCGGCCTGGTATTCGAACATCAAGGCCGTCAGGTGGGAAACGGCTCCGGCCATGGCATTGGGATCCAAGGTGGCGTTTAGGGCTCAGTTCCTCGGAAAGAGCCTGGAATACGTCTACGAATTCACCGAGCTGGACCCGGGCAGGAAGCTGGTCATGCGCACGGCCCAGGGGCCGTTCCCCATGCAGACGACCTACACCTGGACGGAGGCCGCCGGCGGTTCCACGCGCATGACGCTGCGTAACACCGGTACGCCGCCCGGGTTCCCGGCGGTCGTCAACCTCGTGATGGCACCCATGATGCGGCGCGCCATGCGCAAGGATCTCGCGAAGCTGAAGTCCCTTCTTGAAGGGGGCGGATCGCAAGCCACCCAGGAAAAAACGCAACGAAAGGACAAGTCATGAGCAAGTTCATTTACATCTACAAAGGACCGGCCACGCCGATGGACCAGTTCACGCCGGAGCAGTCCGCGGAACAGATGGCCGCGTGGGGTGCCTGGATGGCGAAGCTGGGCCCGGCACTGCTCCACGCCGGCGCACCGTTCGCTGCCGGCACCTCGGTGGTGGACGACGGAACCCTCGCTGAAGCCTCCGACCTGAACGGCTACTCAATCGTGGAGGCCGACACCCTCGACGGGGCCAGGGCGCTCGCGGACGGCCACCCGTTCCTGGCACAAGGCAGCGGCAAGTTCAGGCTTGAAATCTATGAGCTCGCCGACATGCAGATGTAGAAGCTGCCCCGGCGGCAGGGCTGACACGCCATGAGCGGAGCAGACGGCAGAACCGCCGTCTGCTCCGTTCTGACTGACGCTCCCACGTGGGGGTTTCCTTCGGCCGCAACCTTCTATAACGTTATACAAATGTTGTTAGCGCAAACTCCTCCCATGGGCTGGAACAGCTGGGACTGTTTCGGCACCACTGTCACGGAGGACGAAGTCCTCGCCAACGCCGAGTTCATGGCCGCCCACCTGGCGCCGCACGGCTGGGACACCGTCGTCGTCGACATCCAGTGGTACGAACCCGCTGCCAAAGCGGGCGGCTACAACGACGGCGCCGCCCTGGTCCTGGACGCTTTCGGCCGCCAGTTGCCGGCGCTGAACCGCTTTCCTTCTGCGGCGGACGGCAAGGGCTTTGCCCCGCTGGCCGAGAAGATCCATGCCCTGGGACTGAAGTTCGGGCTGCACATCATGCGCGGAATTCCGCGCCAGGCGGTCCGCGACCGGTTGCCGGTGGCAGGCACGCCATTCACGGCGGACCAGGTGGCTGACACCGGCTCGGTCTGCGACTGGAACACTGACAACTTCGGGCTCGACCACGGCCACCCCGGGGCGCAGGCCTACTACGATTCGCAGCTGGCACTGTTCGCGGAGTGGGGTGTGGACTTCGTCAAAGCGGACGACATGCTGGGGCCGTACTTCACGTCGGAGATCGCCGCCTACCAGGACGCCATCGGGAAGTCCGGACGGGACATGGTCCTCAGCCTCTCGCCCGGACGGGTATTGTCCCTCGCGCACCTTGAGCACCTCCGTTCCAACGCCCAGATGTGGCGCGTCTCGGACGACCTCTGGGACAAATGGGACGACGTCGAGGCCCAGTTCGCACGTATGGCGCGCTGGGCGCCGCACCAGCAGCCGGGAGCGTGGGCTGACGCGGACATGCTTCCGGTGGGCAGGATCGCCCACCGGGCGGAGCGCGGCCCCGAACGCCTCACCCGGCTTACTCCCGACGAGCAGCGAACCATGATGACGCTGTGGTGCATGGCCCGCTCTCCGCTCATGCTGGGCTGCGACCTGCCCTCCTCGCCGCCCGAAACCCTGGAGCTCCTCACTAACACCGACCTGCTCGATGTCCTCAAGGCAAGCCGAAACAACCACGAGCTCCTCCGCGACGGGGAGCTGGTGGCCTGGGCCGCCGAGAGCACAACGACGGCGGACCGTTTCGTCGCGCTGTTCAACACAGGGGATGTGCCCCTTGAAGCCGCTTTGCCGCTGGGTGATCTTGGCCTCGGGGAGAACGCCTCGTGGGGCGCCTGGTCCGCGGTTGAAGCGTGGTCCGGGGAGGACGTCCGGGCGGGAACGGCGGCTCCCGGCTCCGATTTGCCGGGCTCCGATCTGCCGGGCTCCGATCTGCCGGGCGGCGGTCTGCACTGCACGGTTCCCCCGCACGGCGTCCGGTTCTTCCGGTTCAGCCCGAGCACGAGGTACTGACGCCCTCGGCCTGAACTGCCACACTGGTCCTGATGCAGGCATTCTTCGACGGACTCCTCAACGCCAGCCCGCTGCTGGTGGCCTGTGTTGTGTTCGCACTCGTTTTCGCCGAGGACGCCCTCTTCATCGGCTTCGTCATCCCCGGCGAAACCGCAGCCGTGGTGGGAGGTGTGATCGCGGCCAAGGGCAGCCTCCCGCTGGCGGCGATGATTGCAGTGGTGGTCTCCGCCGCGATCCTGGGAGACACCGTGGGCTACGAAATCGGCAAGCATCTGGGACCGCGGCTGATCTCGCGGAAGATCTTCGATCGGAAGCGCCCCCAGCTGGACAAAGCCCGGGACTTTCTCAAGAGACGCGGCGGACCGGCCATCCTCCTGGGCCGGTTCACCGCCTTCTTCCGCGCCGTGATGCCGGCACTGGCAGGCCTCAGCGGCATGCCCTACCGGCGCTTCGCGCTCTGGAACATCACCGGCGGTGTGCTGTGGGGGAGCCTGTTCGTGACGCTCGGTTTCCTCGCCGGAGACCTGTACGACGAGGTGGCCCGCACGGCGGGCAGCGCCGCCGCCGTCGTGGTGGCCGCCGTGGCCGTGGCCGTGCTGGTCGTCTGGCAAATCCGCCGGCACCACGCAGCAGCCGGTCGCCAGCCAGTGCGCAACGCCAGGCGCACCGACCACACAGGTTAGCGAATGTGGACTGGGGTGGAGCTTCCGCCGGTTCCAAAGATAGTCACGGTCAACGGTTTGCAGTGCCGATGCCGCAGGCCTATTTTGTCGGTGGCCAGTGGCAGAGTTATGCCATGGAGGCCATGGGGGAAGATCCAGCACGAGGCGCATTGCCGTGGGCAGTGTTGCCTGCTGTGCTTCCCGACGCGCGCTTCCGCGGCCTCCGCAGTGTCACGTCCGGGACGGGGCAGGCAGCTGGATTGGCGGCTGCTTTAACGTCCGACGGCGGTAGTTCCGGTGATCTGGCCCGGTGCGTTGCGCTGTTGCAGGGTTTGGGGTCGAGGGCGGTTGCGGACGCTGCGTTGTTGGATTTTCGGGCGGCTGCTGATTTCGCCGCCGGGGTGGAGGAAGCTGCCCGGAGCCTTGAATTTTTGCAGGTGGTCGCGGCCGGGGCCGTGGAACGCACCCGGCGGGAGGCTACGGCGGCGGCGCGATCCGGCGCGGCGGCCGGGTGGGTCACGGGCTGGGGAGACGAGGCGGCGGCAGTGCAGGGGCCGGTGGGATGGACGGCCCGGGGTGACGGGTGGATCACCGGTCCCGGACCCGCTGCGGCGGCGGAGGGGCCCGAACCCAGGCCTGCAGTCGTGAGGTCCGCGGTGCCGGGGCCAACCCGGGATCCGGCGGATGACGGGTGCCGGAACGCGGCCGAGTTCCTCCGCGTCCGGTTGCGGATCAGCATTGCCGAGTCCCGCCGCCGCCTCAGCCTCGCCGAGACGGTGCTTCCGCGGACCGGGATCAGCGGTCACATCGAGCCGGCGGAGCGGCCCGTGCTCGCGGCCGCCGTAGCGGCAGGGACTGTGGCGTCCCGGTCCGCGACCATCATCACCCTGGCCCTGGAGAA